>CAYWSB010000058.1:0-29589 GCA_964460465.1 uncultured Geminicoccaceae bacterium
ACACCTACTTCCTGTCGAACTGGCGGATCTTCGGCGTCATCGTCCAGCGCATCTATGCCCAGATGTCGAACTGGGTGCTGGTCGCCCTGCCGATGTTCATCTTCATGGGCCTGATGCTCGAGCGATCGGGCGTCGCCGAGCGGCTGATGGTCGACTTCTCGCGCCTGTTCGGCCGCTTTCGCGGCGGGCTCGGCTTGGCCGTCGTGGTCATCGGCATCCTGCTTGCAGCTTCCACCGGCATCGTCGGCGCCTCGGTCGTGCTGCTCGCCGTGCTCTCCGTGCCGATCATGCTGGAGCAGAACTACAGCCCGGCCTTCGCCACCGGCGTCGTCGCCGCCTCGGGCACGCTCGGCATCCTGATCCCGCCCTCGATCATGCTGATCATCATGGCCGACCAGCTCTCGCTCTCGGTCGGCAACCTGTTCATGGGGGCGATGCTCCCGGGGCTGATGCTGGGCGGGCTCTACATCGTGTTCGTCCTGGTCGCGGCACGGCTGATCGGCGGCCTCGCTCCGGCCCCCACCGACCTGCCGCCGGTGACGCGCGAGCTGGTGCTGCGCACGCTCTGGCACGTCCTGCCGCCGCTGCTCCTCATCCTGGCCGTGCTGGGCTCGATCTTCCTCGGCATCGCGACACCGACGGAAGCCTCCGGCCTGGGCGCCGCGGGAGCGACACTACTGGCGCTCGCCAACGGCCGGCTCAGCCTCGCCGTGCTCAAGGAGGTCTGCTACAAGACCAGCATCACCACCGCCTTCATCTTCGGCATCTTCCTGGGTGCGACCGCGTTCGCCGTGGTGCTCCGGCAGCTCGGCGGCGACGAGTTCATCGCGCACATGCTGAATGCGCTGCCGTTCCCGCCGGGCGGCATCGTCATCGCCATCCTGGTGATGGCCTTCATCGCCGGCTTCTTCCTCGACTGGCTCGAGATCTCGCTGATCATGCTGCCGCTGGTCGCCCCGGTGGTCGCGGGCCTGGGCTTCGACCTCACCTGGTTCGTCGTCCTCTTCGCCGTGGCGCTGCAGACGTCGTTCCTGACGCCGCCCGTGGGCTTCTCGCTCTTCTACGTCAAGGGCGTGGTGCCGAGCACCGTCACCACGCAGATGATCTACAAGGGGGTGATCCCCTTCGTCCTGCTGCAGGTGCTGGCCGTGGCCCTGGTCTACGTCTGGCCCGAGCTCGTCCTCTGGCTGCCGCGCGTGGCCTACGGCTGACAGCAGCTAGCTCACGCTGTACCAGGCACCGCGACCACTGCCATGGAGCGCGAGCAGGCGGCGCTCGACCAGTGAGCGGAAGTGCGTCTTCAGCGTGTTGCGGCTCGACCCAGTGAGCGTCACCGCTTCGCTCATCGTGATACGGCCGTGCGCCCTCGCATGGTCGAGAAGCAGCAGGCTGAGCGCCGGCAGCTTCGTCGCGAGAAGCGCTTCCCGCTCCATTTTCGACCGCAGCCGGCGCACCTGCTGGTGCAGCGCCCGGAGGAAGTAGAGAAGCCATGGCGACCAGTCGGGGGCAGTGCTGCGGATGGTGCCCTGCGTCCGCCTGAGCGCCAGATAATAGTCCTCCTTCGTTTCCTCGACGATGCTCTCCAGCGACGCATAGGGAACGTAAGCATAGCCGGCGCGAAGCAGGAGAAGCGTCGTCAGGATGCGGCTCAGCCGGCCATTGCCGTCCTGGAAGGGGTGAATTTCCAGGAAGACCACGATGAAGATGCCGATGGCGATCAGCCTGTGCAGCGAGCGAGAGTGGTCTTGCGTGTCCAGCCACTGGACGAGCTCGGTCATCAGCCGCGGCGTATCGAACGGGCTCGCCGTCTCGAACACCACGCCGATCTCGATGCCGTCAGCGTTCACCGCGACCACGTTGTTGGGCGAGATCTTGTAGTTCCCGCGGTGCCCTTCGTCCTTGTTGCTGTAACGCAGCAGGTCGCGGTGCAGCTGCCGGATGTGGTTCTCGGTGATGCTGATCTCCGGCCAGGCCGCAAACACCAGTTCCATCACCTCGGCATAGCCTGCGACCTCCTGCTCGTCCCGGGTCGCAAAAGCCTTGATCTCCAGACGGGAGAGCAGCCGCTCGACCTCAAGGTCGGACAGGCGACTCCCTTCGATCCGCGTCGACGAGCCTACGCTCTCGATCGTGGCCACCCTGCGCAAGGCCTTCAGCCGATCGGGGGCGATGGTGCCGAGCACCTGCCACGCACCCTTGAACTCGTCGATCGCGGCAACGAGCGAGAGCATCTCGGGCGATATGTGGAGCGATGACGTCTCGATCATCACCCATTAATACACCCAATTACACCCAATTACACCCTCTGCCCCTCAAAGCCGCGCCAGCCGCTCCGTGAGCAGCGCGAAGAAGCGGTCGGCGTCCATCGCATCGATCACCATGGCGTTGGGCTCGTGGTGCTCGCGCGGGAACCACTCGACATTGGTCCGGCCCTTCGAAGACCCCACCGTCTCGATGGTCACCTTGCAGGCCCTGCCGGAAAAGAGCGTGGGGTCGATCAGCCGGGCGATGACGCAGGGGTCGTGCAGCGGCGCCCCGTCCACGGCATAGCGCTCGCTGTCGAAGCGATTGAAGAAATCGACGAGGCCGGCGGCCGCCAGCCCCACCGGCGTGCCGAGCGCCCGGATGGCTTCCAGCCGCGGGCGGTTGACCAGCGCCTGATGGGTGACGTCGAGACCGAGCATGGTGATGGGCGTGCCGCTCTCGAACACCACCTTGGCGGCGTGCGGGTCGACATAGATGTTGAACTCGGCCGCCGGCGTGACGTTGCCGAGGCCGATCGCCCCGCCCATCAGCACGATCTCCTTCACCCTTGCGGCGAAGCCGGGCTCCTTGAGGATCGCCATGGCGACGTTGGTCAGCGGTCCGGTCGGGCAGAGGGTGATCGTCTGCGGCGGTGCCGCCATGACCATCTCGATCAGTGCGTCGACCGCATGGCCGGGCTGCAGCTTCATCGTGGGCTCGGGCAGCTCGACGCCGTTCAGCCCCGTCTCGCCGTGGACGTACTCGGCCGTCTCGAGCGTCTCGACCAAGGGCCGGTGACAGCCCTTCCAGACCGGGATGTCGGTCCGCCCCGCCAGCTCGAGGATCTTCCGGGCGTTCACCTCGGTGAGCCGGAGCGGGACGTTGCCGGCGACGGCGGTGATCGCCAGGAGCTCGATCTCGTCGGGCGACGCCAGGGCGAGGAGGATGGCGATCGCGTCGTCCTGGCCGGGGTCGCAATCCAGGATGATCCGGTGTCGGGTCATGAAGCTGCCGTCAGCTGGAGGTGAGCTGGAACTCGATCCGGCGGTTGCGCCGGTAGGCGATCTCGTCGTCGCGCGGGTCGATCGGGTGGTACTCGCCGAAGCCGGTGGCGGCAAGGCGATCGGGCGGGATGCCCTGGCTGATCAGGAACTCGACCACCGAGATGGCCCGCCGGGTCGAGAGCTCCCAGTTCGACTCGAACGGGCTCGCCGGCCCCATCGGCACCCGGTCGGTGTGGCCGTCGACCCGGAGGATCCAGTCGATCTCGGGCGGGATCTTGTCGGCCACCTCGCGCAGCGACTGGGCGATGCCGCGCAGCTCCTCGAGTCCGGCGGGATCGAGCCTGGACGAGCCCGAGGCGAAGAGCAGCTCGGACTGCAGGACGAAGCGGTCGCCGACGACGCGGATCTCCGGCCGGTCGCCGAGGATCTGCCGCAGCCGGCCGAAGAACTCGGAACGGTACTGCGAGAGCTCCTCGACCTTGTCGAGCAGGGCCTGCTCGAGGCGCTGGCCGAGCGAGGCGATCGTCGTCTGCTGCTCCTGGATCTGCGCCTCGGAGGTGTCGAGCAGGGTCTCGACGATGCCGAGCTGGCGGTTGAGCTGGGCGAGCTGGCTGTTGAGCAGGGCGATCCGCTCGTTGGCCACGCCGAGCGCCGTCTCGCGCTCGCCGAGCGTCGTCTCGAGCCCGGCGAGCTGGCTGTCGCGCTCCTCCAGCGCCCGGGCCTGCGCCGCCTCGAGGGCGGCGATGCGCTGCTCGAGGGCGCGTCGAGCCGCCTGCTCCTGGGCGAGATCGATGGCGGTGGCGCGCGCCCGGGACGCGGCGTCGCTCAGCGCCGCCTCGCGCTCGGCCAGCGTTGCGGCCAGGGCCGTCTGCGCCGCGCCGGCCTCCTCCAAGGCCGCCGTGCGCGCCTCGAGATCGGCAAGGAGATTGCCCGCCTGCGCCCGCTCCCCTGCCAAGAGGTCGGTGAGCCGGGCGATCTGGCTCTCGAGATTGGCGACCAGGGCCGCCCGCTGGTCGACCGTCTCGGTCAGCGCCTCGCGCTCCTGGGCCAGCGTCTCGAGCTCGAGGTTCAGCGTGGCGGCGCGCTGGCGCAGCGCCTCGGTCGTCTCCTCGCTGCCGCTGATCCGCCCGGCGGCGCGCTCGATCTGCTCCTCGAGGAACTCGAGCATCTGGTCGCGCTCGGCCGCGGCCGCCCCCATCTGCTCGATCCGCCGCTGCATCCGGTCGATGGTCGCCTGGATGGCGTCGTAGTCCGCCGCCTCGCCCTCCTGGCCCCGCACCGGGCCCGGAAGCACCAGCAGGGCCAGCAAGGCCGCCGCACCGAACCCTCGCATCACCGCCTCCCCGTTCCTGCGGCGAGCCTAGCCCGGTCGCTTGCCGAGCGAAACAGCGATGGCGCCGGCAACCGATGGCTGCCGACCGGAAGCTATCTCATGGTATCGGAAGACTATGGAGCGGGCGATGAGATTCGAACTCACGACCCCAACCTTGGCAAGGTTGTGCTCTACCCCTGAGCTACGCCCGCTCGGATCGGCACGGGCCTCGCGGCCCGGACGACGGCGCGGATGTAATGGATGGGGCGGGCTTTGGCAAGGCCGTTCCTTGCGGCTTGCATGACGCCGGCTTCCTTTCCATGTAAGCGGTGCGCTGCCCGGGACGGCCCGCGCCGCGGGGTCCGGCGCGGCCCGGCGGGAGGCCCCCGGGGGCGGCAAAGTCGACAAGACGGATGACAGAGAGAGGGTGCCGGGATGGATCTGATCGGTGGCATGAAGGCCGCGAGCCCCGCTGGCGGGGGCGAGGCCGGCTGGATCAAGGACGGCAGCCTCGAGACCTTCGCCCGCGACGTCATCCAGGAATCGATGCGCCAGCCGGTGCTGGTCGATTTCTGGGCCACCTGGTGCGGGCCCTGCAAGCAGCTCACCCCGGTGCTCGAGAAGGTGGTCAAGCAGGCCGGCGGCAAGGTCAAGCTGGTCAAGATCGACATCGACAAGAACCCGGAGCTGGCGCAGCAGCTGCGCATCCAGTCGGTGCCGACGGTCTACGCCTTCCTCCAGGGCCAGCCGGTCACTGGCTTCGCGGGTGCCCAGCCGGAAAGCCAGATCAAGGCGCTGATCGAGAAACTGGTGGGGGCCCCGCTGGGCCCGGCCGACAGCGAGGCGCAGCTCGCCGCCGCCAAGGAGGCGCTGGACGCCGGCACGCTGGATGTTGCGGGCGAGCTGTTCAGTGCGGTGCTCGAGCAGGAGGAGGCCAATCCCGACGCCCTGGGTGGCATGGCGCGGGTGCTGCTGGCCGGCGGCGAGCACGCCGAGGCCGCCGCCCTGCTGGAGCAGGTGCCGGCCAACCTGCAGAGCCACGCGGCGATCAGCGGTGCGAAGGCGGCGCTCGAGCTGGCCAAGGAAGCCGGCTCGCTCGGCGATCCGACCCTGCTCCTGGCGCGTATAGAGGGCAATCCGGACGATCACGACGCCCGTTACGCGCTGGCCACGGCACTGTTCCTGCGTGGCCAGATCGAGCCTGCGATGAACCACCTCTGCCAGATCGTGAAGCGCGATCGGGCGTGGCACGACGACGGCGCCAGAAAGCAGCTGGTGAAGTTCTTCGATGCCCTGGGGCCGGCGCATCCGCAGACCATGAAGGGGCGGCGGCTGTTGTCCAGCGTCCTTTTCTCCTGAGGTCTGCATGCACGGCATCGAGAGTCTGCCCGGTCGGTTTCCGATCTTCCCCTTGACCGGCGCACTCTTGCTGCCGGGCGGCAACCTGCCGCTCAACATCTTCGAGCCGCGCTACCTGCAGATGGTTCGCGACGCCATGCAGACCGACGGGGTGATCGGCATGATCCAGCCCTCGGGCGAGGCGGGGCCGGACAAGAAGCCGCCGCTCTACAGGACGGGCTGCGTCGGTACGATCAGCAATTTCCGCGAGACCGAGGACGGCCGGTTCCTGATCACGCTCGCCGGCGTGGCACGCTTCGACGTGGCCGAGGAGCTGAGCGTGACGACCCCCTATCGGCAGGTGATGGCCGATTTCGAGCGCTGGCGGCACGATCTCGAGCGTGAGCCGCCCTCGGATTCGCTCCGCCCCGGGCTGTTGGTGGCGTTGCGCGGCTTCTTCGAGCGGCACGAGATCGAGGCCGAGTGGGCGAGCATCGAGGCGGCGCCGCTGGGCGGGCTGGTGACCTCGCTCGCCATGATCTGCCCGTTCGAGCCCAACGAGAAGCAGGCGGTGCTGGAGGCACGCGACCTCAATGCGCAGGCGCGGCTGCTGACCGCGCTGATGCAGATGTCGGCCAGCGGCGGGGCGGCCGAAACCTCGGTCCGGCATTGACGCCGGCAGGCCGGGACAGGCGGGGGATGGAACGATGACGACGACGGACGAGACGGCGCCGACCACGGGAGCGGCGGTCGACCCGAAGCTTCTGGAGCTGTTGATCTGCCCCTTGACCAAGGGGCCGCTGCGCTACGACCGGGTCAGGAACGAGCTGGTCAGCGAGCAGGCGGGGCTGGCCTATCCGATCCGCGACGGCATCCCGATCATGCTGGTCGACGACGCCCGTCCGCTGGATGAGGCGGACATGATTCCCGAGGCGGTGCGGTCGGACGACGGCGGATCGAAGCCGGATGAGTGAGGCGACGGCTTGGCCGGTCGAGATCCGGGTGAAGCGGGCCGAGCGGCGTCTGGAGGTGGACTTCGACGACGGCCGAAGCTTCACCTTAGCGGCCGAATTGCTGCGCGTCGAGAGCCCCTCGGCCGAGGTCCAGGGCCACACCCCCTCGCAGAAGGTGACGGTCGGCGGCAAGCGGAATGTCGGCATCGTCCGGGTCGAGCCCGTCGGCAACTACGCGGTGCGCATCGTCTTCGACGACGGCCATTCGACCGGCATCTACAGCTGGAGCTATCTGCACAAGCTCGGCCTGCAGCAGGAGAGCCTCTGGGCGGCCTATCTGGCCGCCGTCGAGGCGCAGGGGCTGTCGCGCGACAGTTGATCCCGTTCCTGTCGCGTGGCACCTAGGCGGCCATGGCGATCAGGCTCCTGCACACTGCGGACTGGCAGCTCGGCAAGCCGTTCACCCGCTTCGCCGACGGCGACACGGCGGCGCTCCTGCGCGAGGCGCGGCTGGCTGCCGTCGAGCGCATCGCCGCGCTCGCCGCGGCCGAGAGCGTGGTCGCGGTGCTGGTCGCGGGCGACGTGCTGGAGAGCGAGCACGCCGAGCCCGGCCTCCTGCGTCGCATGGTCCACCGCATGGCCGCTTTTCCCGGGCCCTGGCTCCTGCTGCCCGGCAACCACGACCCGGCCCGGCCGGGCGGCGTCTGGGACCGCTTCGTCGCCTCGGGTGACTGTCCCGGCCATGTCCATGTGCTGCGTGCCCCGACGCCGCTGACGCTCGCCGACGGCCGCCTCGTGGTGCTGCCGGCACCGTTGACGCAAAAGCACCTGGACGGCGATCCCACCGCGTGGCTCGACACGGCCGAAGTGCCGGCCGGGGCGGTCAAGGTCGGGCTGGCGCACGGCAGCGTGCCGGCCCTCCTGCCCGAGGGGGCGGGCGAGACCAACCCGATCGCCGTCGACCGGGCGGAGCGTGCCGGCCTCGACTACCTCGCCCTCGGCGACTGGCATTCGGTGCTGCAGGTGGGAGCCCGCACCTGGTACAGCGGCACCCCCGAGCCCGACGACTTCACCCGGAGCGGGATCGGCGAGGTGCTGCTGGTCACGGTCCAGGGCCCGGGCTCGCCGGTCGCCGTCGAGCGGCGGCGCACCGGGCGGCAGCACTGGCTGCAGCGGCGGCTGGACCTCGGCCAGGCACCCGACCGGGCGGCGATCGACGACCAGCTCGCCGCCCTCGCGGCCGGGCTCGAGGCGCCGGGCGAGACGGTGCTGCGGCTGGTGCTCGAGGGTGCCCTCGATCTCGCCGGCCGGGCGGTGCTCGACGATGCCCTGGAGCGGCTGGCGGACCGGCTCCGGCATCTCGAGGCCGAGACCGACGGCCTGGCCACCGCGGCGAGCGCGGCCGATCTCGCGGCCCTGGCGGCCGAGCCGCTGCTGGCCGAGGTGGCCCAGGCCCTCGGCCGCAGCGACGATCCGGCGGCTCCGCTGGCGCTGCGCCTGCTGCACGGCGCCTGGCAGCGGCTGGAGCGCGGCTGATGCGGCTCGACGAGCTGGTCGTCGAGGGCTTCCGCAAGCTGGCGGGCCGCCATGTGGTCAGCCCGGCGCCGACCGGCATCACCGTGGTCTCGGGCGACAACGAGGAGGGCAAGTCGACGCTGCTGGCGGCGCTCAAGGCCGCCTTCTTCATGAAGCACAACACCACCGGCAGCGACCGCGAGGCGATCCAGCCGCTCGGGCTCGAGGCGACCCCGACGGTGGCGGTGGCCTTCACCGTCGGCGGGCGGGGCTGGCGGCTGGAGAAGCGGTTCCGGCGGGGCGGCGTGCGCCTGGAAGGGCCGGATGGCGTGCTCGAGGGCGATGCGGCGGAGCTCGAGCTCGCCCGCCTTCTGGCCTTCGACTGGCCGGGGCGGGGTGCCGCCAAGACCGAGCAGATGGGCCTCGCCGGGCTCTTCTGGGTCGACCAGGGCACCACCTTCGACGCCGAGCAGAGGCCGAGCCCCACGGCGCTGCGCGGGCTCGAGCCGGCCCTGGCCGAGCAGGTCGCGGCGCTCGGCCGCGGCGAGCGGGCGCCGCGGCTGATGCTGGAGATCCGAAGGAAGCGCGACGAGTACTGGACCGACAAGCATGGCAAGGCCCGCGGCCGGCTCGCCGAGCTGGAGAAGGAGGTTGCCGCGCTCGCCATCGCGGCCGCCGAGCTCGCGGCCGAGGAGCGCCGGGTCGAGGAGCTGCAGGACCGGCTGGCCCAGAGGATCGAGAAGCGGCGGGCCTGGCTCGCCGCCGACCATCTCGGCCGCGCCCGCGAGGCGGTCGAGCGGACCCGCTCGGCGCTCGCCGGCGTCAAGGCGCTCGAGGAGGAGGCGCGCATCCGCGCGGCCGAGCGCCAGGCGGCAGCGAGCGACCTGGCCCGTCTCCGGGCCAAGGACGAGCGGCGCCGGCAGCTTCGGGCCGCGATCGACGAGCGCGAGGCCGAGCGGGTTCAGCTCGGGCGCCAGCAGGCGGAGCTTGACCCGCTGCTCGACCGTGCCCGGCGGCGGCGGGCGGCGGCGGACGTGGCGGAGAGCGAGGCCCAGGCCCGGCTCCAGGCTGCCGAGGCCCGGCGGGAGACGCTGGCCCGTGCGGCCGAGCGGCTGCGGCTCGAGCTGCAGGTGGCCGACATCGAGCGCGTGGCTGCGGACGTTCGGGCGGCCGTGCGGGAAGCGACCGAGCAGGCGGCGCTCGCCGAGGCCGAGAGGGTGAGTGCGGCCGCGCTGGCGGCCATGGAGGCGGAGGAGGCCGGGATCGGCCAGGCTCGGGCCGCGCTGCGGGCCGTCGCCACCCGCCTCGTGCTCCGGCCTGATGGCTCTGAGGCCGCGGTTCGCCTCGACGGTGCGGTGCTCGATCCAGCACGGCCAATCGAGCTCACCAGCCCGGCCGTCCTCACGCTCGGCGGCTTCGGCCGGGTGGAGGTGACGCCCGGCGGCGAGCGGCTGGGCGAGCTTCGGGATGCGCTCCGCGCCGGCGAGGCAGCCTTGGCGGCGGCGCTCGCCGGGTTCGGTTGCGCCACCCTCGCCGAC
This sequence comes from uncultured Geminicoccaceae bacterium, assembly GCA_964460465.1. Lineage (GTDB taxonomy): Bacteria > Pseudomonadota > Alphaproteobacteria > Geminicoccales > Geminicoccaceae > SLRI01. The sequence goes on from CAYWSB010000058.1 coordinate 9,905, forward strand.
GCCCGCCGCCGGCTCGCCGCAAAGGAGCGGCACGAGCGGGACGCCCAAGCGGCACGGCAGCGCGTGGCGGCCCTCCTGCGAGCGAGCGGCATGCGCGATCAGGCCGCACTCGACGCCGCCGAGCTCAAGCTCGGGGCGCAACTGGCGAGCCTCGGCGAGGCGGTGATGGTGCCAGGCGGCGACGCCGCGGACCTGGAGGCGGCGCGCGTCGGCGCCGAGCGGGCGCTGGCCGAGGCCAAGGCGCTGGCGGCCGCGATCGCCGGCGAGCGGCAGGCGGCGGCTGAAGACGCGGCGGAGCTCGGCCGGCATGCGGATAATCTCGCCCGCGACGCGGCGCATGCCGCGGTGGAGGCTGCCAAGCTCGCCGACCAGCTGGCCATCGAGCGGGACGAGCTGGCCGACGCGGCGCTGGCCGACGCGCTCGCCAAGGCAGTGGCCAAGGCCGACGCGGCCGAGGCGGCGGCGGCCCGCAACGCGCGCGAGCTCGAGCGTGCCAATCCGGAGGCGGCCCGGCGGGAAGCCGAGCAGGCGGAACGGCGGCTGATGCAGCTCGAGGAGGAGGGCCGTAGGCTGCATGGCGACGCCGGGGCGCTGATGGCCGAGCTGCGCGGTGCCGGCGGGCGCGGCATCGGCGACCAGCGGGCCGAGGTGCAGGGCCGGCTCGAGCTGGCGGAGCGGCGCCATGCGCGGCTGCGCACCGAGGCCGAGGCTTGGCGGTTGCTCCACGACACCCTCGACGCTGTCGACCGGGCCCGGCAGGACGCGCTGGTCGAGCCGCTCGAGCGGCGCATCGCCCCCTATCTCCGCCAGCTCATGGGCGAGGCGGCGCTGGGGTTGACGGCCAACGGCCTCGAGCTCGACGTGCTCCGACGCGACGGCCGGGCCGAGCCGTTCAAGAGCCTCAGCGTCGGCACCCGCGAGCAGCTCGCTGTCCTCGTCCGCCTCGCGATCGGCGACCTCTTGGCCGAGACCACGGGCGAGAGCCCGCCGTTGATCCTCGACGACGCGCTCGTCTACGCCGACGCCGTCCGGCTCGCCCGGATGAAGGCGATCCTCGAAGCCGCAGCCGGGCGCCAGCAGATCATCATCCTCACCTGCCGCAAGGAGGATTATCTCGGCCTCGACGCCCGCTACCTCACGCTCGAGGGCTGCCGGGTCCAGGGCTAGGCCGCGCAACGGGTCGCCGAGCACCGCACTTTCTGCTATCCGCCGATCTCCGATCAACGCCTCCAGCCGTCGAGACCGCCATGCCCACCTATCGCTCCCGCACCACCACCCATGGCCGCAACATGGCCGGCGCCCGCGGCCTCTGGCGCGCCACCGGCATGAAGGACGCCGATTTCGGCAAGCCGATCATCGCGGTCGTCAACTCCTTCACCCAGTTCGTCCCGGGCCACGTGCACCTCAAGGACCTGGGCCAGATGGTGGCGCGCGAGATCGAGGCGGCCGGCGGGGTGGCCAAGGAGTTCAACACCATCGCCGTCGACGACGGCATCGCCATGGGCCACGACGGCATGCTCTACTCGCTGCCGTCGCGCGAGCTCATCGCCGATTCGGTCGAGTACATGGTCAACGCGCACTGTGCCGACGCCATGGTCTGCATCTCCAATTGCGACAAGATCACGCCGGGCATGCTGATGGCGGCCCTGCGCCTGAACATCCCGGCCGTCTTCGTCTCGGGCGGGCCGATGGAGGCCGGCAAGGTGGTGCTCAAGGGCAAGACCCAGGCCGTCGACCTGGTCGATGCCATGGTCGCCGCCGCCGACGACCGGCTGACCGACGAGGAGGTCGCCGCCGTCGAGCGCTCGGCCTGCCCGACCTGCGGCTCCTGCTCCGGCATGTTCACCGCCAACTCGATGAACTGCCTGACCGAGGCCTTGGGCCTGTCCCTGCCCGGCAACGGCTCGACGCTCGCCACCCACGCCGACAGGAAGCGCCTGTTCCTCGAGGCCGGCTGGCTGATCGTCGACCTCGCCCGCCGCTACTACGAGCAGGACGACGCGAGCATCCTGCCGCGCAGCGTGGCGAGCTTCCGGGCGTTCGAGAACGCCATGACCCTCGACATCGCCATGGGCGGGTCGACCAACACCGTCTTGCACCTGCTCGCCGCCGCGCACGAGGCCGGGCTCGACTTCACCATGGCGGACATCGACCGGCTGTCGCGCAAGGTGCCCGTGCTCTGCAAGGTGGCCCCCGCCAAGGGCGACGTGCACATGGAGGACGTGCACCGGGCCGGCGGCATCATGGCCATCCTGGGCGAGCTCGACCGCGCCGGGCTGCTGCACCGCGACGTGCCCACCGTCCACACCCGGAGCCTCGGCGAGGCGATCGAGCGCTGGGACATCGCCCGGACCACCAGCGACGAGGTCCGCCAGTTCTTCCTGGCGGCACCCGGCGGCGTGCCGACCCAGACCGCGTTCAGCCAGGAGCGGCGCTGGGGCGCGCTCGACCTGGATCGCCAGCAGGGGGTGATCCGCAGTGCTGCCCACCCGTTCTCGAAGGACGGCGGCCTCGCGGTTCTCTCGGGCAACCTCGCCAGCGACGGCTGCATCGTCAAGACGGCCGGCGTCGACGAGAGCATCCTCGTGTTCACGGGCCCGGCGCGGGTGTTCGAGAGCCAGGACGCGGCGGTGAGCGGCATCCTCAAGGGCGAGGTGCAGGCCGGCGAGGTGGTGGTGATCCGCTACGAGGGCCCCAGGGGCGGGCCGGGCATGCAGGAGATGCTCTATCCGACGAGCTACCTGAAGTCGAAGGGCCTGGGCAAGGCCTGCGCGCTGATCACCGACGGCCGGTTCTCAGGCGGCACCTCGGGCCTCTCGATCGGCCACGTCTCGCCGGAGGCGGCCGAGGGCGGGACCATCGGCCTAGTCCGCGACGGCGATACGATCGAGATCGACATCCCCAGGCGCAGCATCCGCCTCGCCGTCGACGAGGCCGAGCTCGGCCGCCGGCGGGTGGCGCAGGACGAGGTGGGCTGGCAGCCGGCCGAGCCGCGCCCCCGGCGGGTGACGACCTCGCTCAAGGCCTATGCGGCCTTCGCGACCAGCGCCTCGAAGGGGGCCGTGCGAGTCGTGCCCGAACGCTGAGCGGCCGACCGCCCGCGGCGGAGCCGTACGCGCCGCCGCGGAACCTTCGCTGCTGGCTGACCTTGTTCCTTGCAACCTGCCGCCCGCCCGACAGCGCCGGCGGCATCACCAGCAAGGGAACGAGCCGATGGCCTCGATGATCTTCTATCTCATGATGTTCACCTTCCTCGCCGCGCTCGCCTATGCCGGCATGCAGGTTTTCAAGACCGACAAGAGCCAGGAGCGGCACGGCGACGACAAGCGCGCTTTGACCCATCGGCTCGAGCGCGAGCAGGCCGACGCCGAGGCGGAGGCCGAGATCCGGCGGGCCGAGCGTGCCGACCGGACCGAGGCGCCGCGGCACGGCTGACGACCGCCGATCGCCGCCGCTAGGTTGACCGGCCAGGGGCTCTCCGGCGGCGGTGACGGGTGCCCGCCGACGCCGACAGTTTCCAGGTTTGGGCGCTTCAAACGTGCTGCGACGACCAGGCCCAGGAAGATGACCCGCGCTCGGTTCAGCCGCGGCATGCGAGAAATGACTCCTGGAGTCTTTTTCGCGCGGCCAGGCCCAGGAAGACGACCCGCGCTCGGTCCAGTCGCCGCATGCGAGAATTGACTCCTGGAGTCTTTTTCGCGTGCGGACCCGCTGCTGCGAGGCAGTGCGGCCCCGCGCCTCACCGGGACCTTGGGCTCACGCCCCCTTGCGGCGACGCGCACCGGCGCGCTTCTTGGCCTCGGCCATGCGACGCTTCTCCTCGCGGGTGGCCGACGGCTTCCAGGGCTTGTACTCGCCGTTGCCCGCCTGGGCCCGCGCCGGCTTCGTCGGCAGGCCGAGCTCGCCGTCCTCGAGCCGCTTGATCTCGTCCCTGAGCCTCGCCGCCTCCTCGAACTCGAGATCGGCCGCAGCGTCGCGCATCTTCTTCTCGAGCTCGCCGATATAGGCCTGGAGGTCCATGCCGGAGAGCGTGGCCGGCGCATCCTGGCCGATGTCGACGGTGACGTAGTCGGCCTCGGCGACGCTTTTGAGGATGTCCTGGATGTTGCGCTTGATCGTTGTCGGCGTGATCCCGTTGGCCTCGTTGTAGGCGAGCTGCTTGGCCCGCCGGCGGTTGGTCTCGTCGAGGGCGGCCTGGAGCGACTTGGTCATCGCGTCGGCATAGAGGATGCAACGCCCCTCGACGTTCCGGGCGGCTCTGCCGATCGTCTGGACGAGCGACGTCTCGGAGCGCAGATAGCCCTCCTTGTCGGCATCCAGGATGGCGACGAGGCCGCATTCCGGGATGTCGAGCCCTTCGCGCAGGAGGTTGATGCCGACCAGCACGTCGAACTTGCCGAGCCGGAGATCGCGGATGATCTCGATGCGCTCGAGCGTGTCGATGTCGGAGTGCAGGTAGCGCACCCGCACCCCCTGCTCGTGCAGGTACTCCGAAAGGTCCTCGGCCATCCGCTTGGTCAGCGTCGTGACCAGGACACGCAGGCCCCGCTCGCGGCAGTCGCGGCACTCGGCCAGGAGGTCGTCCACCTGGTGCTCGACCGGCCGGACGATGACCTCGGGATCGACGAGGCCCGTCGGCCGGATGACCTGCTCGGTGAACGCACCACCCGTCCGCTCGAGCTCCCACGGGCCGGGCGTCGCCGAGACGAAGATCGTCTGCGGCCGCATGGCGTCCCACTCCTCGAACTTCAAGGGCCGGTTGTCGACGCAGGAGGGCAGGCGGAAGCCGTACTCGGCCAGGGTCGACTTGCGCTGCCGGTCGCCCTTGTACATGCCGCCCACCTGCGGCACCGCCACGTGGCTCTCGTCGACGAACAGGATGGCGTGCTCGGGGATGTACTCGAAGAGGGTAGGGGGCGGCTCGCCGGGCTTGCGGCCGGTGAGGTAGCGGGAATAGTTCTCGATCCCGGGGCAGGAATTGGTGGTCAGGATCATCTCGAGGTCGGCCACGGTCCGCTGCTCGATCCGCTCGGCCTCGAGCAGCTTGCCGGTGCGGCGGAAGTCCTCGAGCGTGGTCGTCAGCTCCGCCTTGATGCCCTCGACCGCCTGCGCCAGGGTCGGCTTGGGCGTCACGTAGTGGCTGTTGGGGTAGAGCCGGACCTGCTCGAGCCTCTCGCCCTTCTTGCCGGTGAGCGGGTCGAAGGCCCAGATCGCCTCGATCTCGTCGCCGAACATCGAGACCCGCCAGGCGGTGTCGTCGAGATGGGCCGGGAAGATCTCGACGGTGTCGCCCTTGGCGCGAAAGTCGCCGCGGCCGAAGGCCAGATCGTTGCGCTTGTACTGCAACTCGACCAGGGCGCGGAGCAGCCGCTGCCGCTCGACCCGCTGGCCCTTCTTCAACTGCATGGTCATCTTGGCGTAGGTCTCGGGCGAGCCGATGCCGTAGATGCAGGAGACCGAGGCCACGATGATGACGTCGTCGCGCTCGAACAGAGCCCGGGTCGCCGAGTGGCGCATCCGGTCGATCTGCTCGTTGATCGCCGCCGTCTTCTCGATATAGGTGTCCGAGCGCGGAACATAGGCCTCGGGCTGATAGTAGTCGTAGTAGCTGACGAAGTACTCGACGGCGTTGTCGGGGAAGAACGACTTGAACTCGCCGTAGAGCTGGGCGGCCAGGATCTTGTTGGGGGCGAGCACGATCGCCGGGCGCTGCATCGCCTGGATGACCTGCGCCATGGTGAAGGTCTTGCCCGAGCCGGTCACGCCGAGCAGCACCTGGTCCTTGTCGCCTTGCCTGAGGCCGGCGACCAGCTCGGCGATCGCCACCGGCTGGTCGCCCGAAGGCTCGAACTCGGCCGAGAGCGTGAACGGCCGGCCGGCCTCGGGACGCGCGACGAGCTCGTCGCCGGCGGCGAGGCTCTGCAGGAGCTCGAGCGGCGAGAGCGAAGGGACGGGCTGCATGGCACAGGGACCTCCGGCGGCGATGGCGGCGCCCAGGATGGGGCTTGGCGCGGTGCAGCTCAAGGTCGATATGGGGGGCGAGGCCGGCCGGGCCATCATCCGTCGACAGGCAACAGGGGGTAAACGCCGATGCGTCTCTATCACAGTCACCGCTCGCCCTATGCGCGCAAGGTCGTCGTCGTGGCGCACGAGGCGGGGCTGATGGCCCATCTCGACCTCGTGGTCACCAGCGTCAGCCCGGTCGCGGTCAACAGCGAGCTCGCCGCCGACAACCCGCTCGGCAAGCTGCCCTGCCTCGTCACCGACGAGGGCGAGCCGCTCTACGACAGCCGGGTGATCTGCGAGTATCTCGACAGCCGCCACGCCGGCCACAAGCTGTTCCCGCACGAGGGGCCGGCGCGCTGGCTCGCACTCCGGCGGCAGGCCCTCGCCGACGGCATCTGCGACGCCTCGCTGCTGGCCCGCTACGAAAGCGTTCTCAGGCCGCAGGACCGGCAGTGGCAGGACTGGATCGACGGCCAGGACCGCAAGGTGGCGGCAGCCCTCGACCAGCTCGAGCGCGAGGTCGAGAGCTTCCCCACACTGCCGGACATCGGCACGCTCGCCGTCGCCGTGGCGCTCGGCTACCGCGACTTCCGCTTCCCCGAGGACGACTGGCGCGCCATCCGGCCACGGCTGGCCCGCTGGCACGACGCCTTCGCCGAGCGGCCGTCGCTGCTGGCGACGCGGCCGCCCGCGGAGTGAGGCCCAGCGCTGGCCGTCAGCCGGCTGCGCGCTAGCTGAACGAGGACAGCAACGCGGCGAGCCGGACGTGGCAGGCGGCGCCCGCATCCGAAGACAAGGGAGAGGAAACCGTCATGCCACGGACCATGCCAAGGACCATGAAAGCCGCCGTCGTCGAGGCGCTGGGGGCACCGCTCGCGATCCGCGAGGTGCCGGTGCCAGAGGTCGGCCCGCGCTCGATCCTGGTGAAGATCGCGGCCTCGGGCGTCTGCCACACCGACCTGCACGCGGTCGAGGGCGACTGGCCGGTCAAGCCGAAGCCGCCCTTCATCCCCGGCCACGAGGGGGTCGGCACGGTGGCCGCGGTCGGTGCGGAGGTGAAGGGGGTCAAGGAGGGCGATCGGGTCGGCGTGCCCTGGCTGCACACCGCCTGCGGCCACTGCCGGCACTGCTTCAGCGGCTGGGAGACCTTGTGCACCGGCCAGCAGAACACCGGCTACTCGGTCAATGGCGGCTTCGCCGAGTACGTCCTGGCCGACCCGGACTTCGTCGGCCACCTGCCGGACACCCTCGAATTCGCCCCAGCCGCTCCCATCCTCTGCGCCGGCGTCACCGTCTACAAGGGGCTCAAGGAGACCGACACCAAGCCCGGCGACACCGTCGTCATCTCCGGCATCGGCGGCCTCGGGCATCTGGCGGTGCAGTACGCCAAGGCCATGGGCCTCAATGTCATCGCCGTCGACATCGCCGACGCCAAGCTGGACCTGGCGCGCAAGATGGGAGCGGACCACGCGCTCAACGCGGCCCGGGTCGACGCCCCGGCCGAGGTGCAGAAGCTCTGCGGCGGCGCGCAGGGCGTGCTGGTCACCGCGGTCTCCAACAGCGCCTTCAAGCAGGGCGTCGCCATGCTCGGCCGGCACGGCACGATGTCCCTTGTCGGCCTGCCGCCGGGCGGCTTCGAGCTCGACATCTTCGATCTGGTGCTGACCCGCAAGACGGTGCGCGGCTCGATCGTCGGCACGCGCCAGGACCTCGCCGAGGCGCTGGCCTTCGCCGGGGCCGGCAAGGTGGCGAGCCATTACGCGACCGACAGCCTCGACAACGTCAACGCCATCCTCGACCGGATGCGCAAGGGGCAGATCGACGGGCGCGTGGTGATGACGCTTTGAGTGACGACGACGCCGACATCCGGCCGGGCGAGGTGCGGGTCGAGGTGCCGCCCGCCGCGGATGCGACCTTGCGGTTCATCGGCCGGATCAGGACGCCCTTCGCCAGCCGGGCCGACTGCCCGCGGGGCGGCGATGCCGAGCACGGGCCGCTCTGCCGGATCGAGCTGTTTCCGCCCTGGGACCAGGGTCTCGAGGGCGTGGCCGAGCAGGACCGGCTCCTGGTCCTCTACTGGATGGACCAGGCCCGGCGCGATCTGGTGCGGCAGAGCCCGCGCGGCCACGGCCGGACCATGGGCACGTTCGCCTTGCGCTCGCCGGTGCGCCCGAACCCGATCGCCGCCGCGGTGGTCCGGCTGGTCGCGGTCGAGGGGGCGGTGCTGGTGGTGCGCGGCCTCGACTGCGTCGACGGCACGCCGCTCCTGGACATCAAGCCGGAGCGGCGGCGCCCGGGCTGACGGCGTCGGCCGCCGCCAGGCTGGCGATCGCAGCCTCGAGCCCGCCCTTGCCGCAGGCGATCCCGGAGCGGGCGAGCGCCAGCTCGACGGCGGCGAGCGTGCCCAGGATCATCGGCTCGTTGAGGTCGCCCAGATGGCCGATCCTGAACGCCTCGCCCTCGAGGTCGCCGAGCCCCGCACCGAGTGCCGTCTGGTAGCGGTCGCGGGCGAGCCGGCGCATGGCGTCGGGGTCGATGCCGGCGGGTGTCCGGATGGTGGTCACCGCGTTCGAGCGGGCCTCCGGCACGGCACAGTGGAACGACAGTGCTCCCGCCTCGGCCCAGCGGGCGACGCAGGCGCGGACGGCGTCGGCGAGTCGCCGGTGGCGGGCGATCACGACATCCATCCCCTCCTCGAGGAGCATGTCGAGGCTCTCGCGCAGGCCCCAGATCTGCTGCAGGGGCGGGGTGCCGTGGAACCATTGGTAGGTCTGGCTGCCGCGGCGGAAGCCGATGTCGAAATAGCGCCGCGGGTGCCGGCAGGACTCGGCCGCGGCCAGTGCCCGGTCGTTCATCGCGACGAACGAGAGCCCTGGCGGCAGCATCAGCCCCTTCTGCGAGGCGGTGAGCGCACAGTCGATGCCCCAGTCGTCCATGGCGAAGGGCTCGATCGCGAGGCTCGAGATGGCATCGACCAGGTAGAGCGCCGGGTGGCCGGCGGCATCGATCGCCGCCCGGATGGCCGCGAGGTCGCTGACGATGCCCGTCGCGTTCTCGTTGTGCACGACCAGCACTGCCTTGATCCGCCGGGCCTTGTCGGTGCGAAGTGCTGCCTCGATCACCGTCGGATCGACCGGCAGGTCGCGCGGCAGCTCGAGTCGATCGACCTCGAGGCCGAGCTTCTCGGCCATCTCGCCCCAGCTCTGCGAGAAGCGGCCGGTGACCGGCACGAGGACCGCGTCGCCGGCCTCGAGCAGGTTGACCAGCGGCACCTCCCAGGCGGCATGGCCGTTGCCGATGAAGCAGAAAACCTCGCCCGCGGTGCGGAAGACCTTGGCGAGGTCGTCGAGGCACGAGCGGGCGGTGGCGCTGAAGGGCGGGGCGGCGAAATCCTCGGCTGCCCGGTGCATGGCGCGCAGCACCCGGTCGGGCACGTTGGTCGGGCCGGGCGTGGCGAGGAAGATGCGTCCGCGTTGCAACATGCAGGCTCTCGGTTAAGCGATGATCGTACGTGCCGCCGTCCCGGCTCGGCTCGCAATTGACGGAAAGCGGCGCACGCTTAACAACTCTTTAGCGATAGCGCCAAGCAGGAATGCCCTCGCCACGCGGGCTGCTTTATTGGAGACGGCCGTGCGGTCCTGGATCGTCGCCCTTGCCCTGATCATCCTGCCCGGGTCGGTCGCATCGGCGGCGACGCCGGCCGAGCGCTGCACGGCGGTGATCGCCGTGCTCGAGGCGGCGGGCGAGGGCGAGGACGGCATGGCGGCGGTGATCGAGGTGGTGAAGAACCGCACCCGGGACCGCCGCTTTCCGAACGAGGCCTGTGCCGTGGTCGCCCAGGACCGGCAGTTCCAGCCGGTGGGCGAGTGGCCGGCGCTGCGCCGTGCCCTGGCCCAGCCCGCGAGCTTCGATCCGCAGGCGCTGATGGCCGCCGGTCCCGGCCGGCGCAGCCTCGACCGGGCGCTCGACCTGGCCAAGCGGCCGCTCGCGGGGCGCACCGGCGGAGCGCTCTACTTCGTCAACCCGTTGGCGATGGACCCCCGCCACTGCCCCTGGTTCGCCACGCTCAAGCGCACGGTCAGGATCAAGAACCACGTCTTCATGACCCATTACGGGCCGAACGAGCGGCGCGGCGAGCCGGCGCTCGACTGCTCGGACCCCTCGATCGGCAGCCTGTTTCGCCGGGGCACCAGCCTCGCCCGGCGCTACGCCCAGGGCCTGTTCCACCCCGAGGGCCCGCGCACCGCGAGCCGCACGCCGACCCCGGCCGAGCGCGACGCCTGGCGCCGCACCGGCGCCCTCGACACCCGCGCCCGCGAGCTCCAGCGGCACTTCAAGCCGGGCTGGATCTCGCTCGACTGAGGATCCGGCGGTCCTGCAGGGCCACGCCGCTGCTCAGGACAGGCGGGTGATCGTGACCCGGAGCGGACCACCTTCGGCGGTGGTGGCCGGGTGGTTGTTCCAGTACATCCGGCGCCAGTCGTTGGCGAAGAGGTAGAGGGCGGGGTCGGCCGCGCCGGCGGCGGCCGCTGGCACGGTCCAGTCGAGGGCGCTGCCGATCGCGAAGGCCTGGGCATCGTCGCGGCCGATGCTGCCGCAGAGCCGGAAAAGCGCGCTGCCGGGCAGCCGCGCCCAGCGCTTCAGCCAGCCGCCGCCCCAGCCCTCGGGCCCGCAGAGCTTCGCGGCGTCCCGCCACTTGCCGCTGGCGGCGAACCGGTAGCGCTCGCCCGGCCGGACCGGGAGGCCGGTCGGGGCGTAGTGGCGGCGCGGGTCGACGGTGAGGGCCAGCGGTGGATCGCCCGGCGCGAGGGCGCGTGCGGGCGGGGTGTTCGGGCCGTCGACCTCGGTCATCGCCGGACCTCCCGCGCGTGACGTGCAGCGAAGCCGGCAAGCTCGGTCAGGAGCCGCGGCCCTGTCAACGCTCGGCTTCGAGTGCCCGTGCGTGTGCGTGTGCGTATTTGGGGATGCATTCGTTATAAATTCGCGTTATGGTTGATAAGCTTAGGACATCTAGAAGCAAGAGGGCAAGGCATGCGGGTGCTGCTGGTTGACGACGATCCGGTGTCGACGTCGCTGCTGGAGGCGGTGCTGGGGCGGCAGGATTGCGTGGTCGAGGCCACCGATCTGGGCGAGGAGGCGCTGGACCTCGTCCGGACCTACGATTTCGACGCCATGATCCTCGACCTGCGCCTGCCCGACATCGACGGGGGGGCGGTGCTGCGCCGGCTGCGCGGCGCCGGCTCGGCGCTGCCGGTGCTCGTCGTCTCCGCGGTGACCGATCGCCACGCCCGCATCCAGACGATCTTCGACGGGGCCGACGACTACCTGACCAAGCCGGTCGACACCGAGGAGCTGGTCGCGCGGCTGAAGTCGGCCGTCCGCCGGGCCAAGGGCCATCCGGCGTCGGTGATCCGCATCGGGCGGCTGGCCGTCGACCTGGCGTCCCGGACGGTGACGGTCGACGGCCAGCCGCTCAAGGTCACGGCCAAGGAATACGGCATCCTCGAGCTCTTGGCGCTGCGCCGCGGCACCACGCTGAGCAAGGAGGTGTTCCTCGACCACCTCTACGGTGGCCGCGACGAGCCCGAGCAGAAGATCATCGACGTCTTCATCTGCAAGCTCCGGAAGAAGATCCAGGCGCTCGGCGGCGGCCCCGGGATCGAGACGGTCTGGGGCCAGGGCTACGTCCTGCGCGAGCCCGAAGCCGGCGCGCCCGGCCTCGCCGAGGCGGCACCCGAGTTCTTCGGGCCGGCCCTGACCGCCGACGCGCTGCATCGCCTGCGCGCGGCCGAGCTCGAATCCCTGCTCCTGGAGCTGCTGCCCGAGACGGCGGCGATGCCGCCGCTCGAAGGTGGCTTCGCCGCCTGAACCTGCCATCCGGCCCCGCGGCACCGGGCCGGGCCAGCTCGCCTCTTGCCTCGGCGCGCGACTGCCGGCACTTTCCATCCCATCGAGAACAATTGTTTAGGGACGGGACGTGCAGCCGATGGTCCGGCTCTCCGCCGTGGGCAAGAGCTTCGGTTCGACCGTGGCGGTCGAGGCCGTCTCGCTCGACCTCATGCCCGGCCGGTTCCTGACCATCCTCGGTCCCTCGGGCTGCGGCAAGACCACGCTGCTCCGCATGATCGCCGGCTTCGTCGCGCCCAGCTCCGGGCATATCGAGGTCAACGGCAGTCGGATCGAGGCGGTGCCGCCGTGGCGGCGGTCGATCGGCATGGTGTTCCAGCGCCTCGCCCTGTTCCCGCATCTCACCGCCTTCGACAACGTGGCCTATCCGCTGCGCATGCGCCGCTTCCCCCGCTCCGGGATCAGGGAGCGGGTCGAGCGCTACCTCGAGCTGGTGCGTCTGCCCGGAATGGGCGACCGGCGGCCGCACGAGCTCTCCGGCGGGCAGCAGCAGCGCGTCGCCATCGCGCGAGCCCTCGTCTTCGAGCCGGACATCCTGCTCCTCGACGAGCCCCTGGCCGCCCTCGACCGGAAGCTCAGGGAGGACATGCAGCTCGAGTTCCGCCGCATCCAGAAGGAGCTGGGTGTGACCACCATCAACGTCACCCACGACCAGCGCGAGGCGCTGGTGATGTCCGACGAGGTCATGGTGATGCACGAGGGGCGGCTGCAGCAGGCGGCCCCGCCGGCCGAGACCTACGGCCGGCCGGCCAACCGCTTCGTCGCCGGCTTTCTCGGCCTCACCAATTTCCTCGACGCCGAGGTCGCGAGACGCGACGGCGACCGGCTCGTCGTCCGGGTGGGCGCGATCGAGCTCGCGGGCGTCGGCGAGGCGGCGATCGGTGCCCGGGTTTCAGCGGCACTGCGGGCCGAGAAGATCCGCCTGCTCGCGCCCGGCGACGCGGCCGAGGCGTGCTTCCCGGCCGTCGTCACCGAGGCCGTCTTCGAGGGCGATCGCATGCTCTACGAGGTCCGCGTGCCGGCCCTGGGCGATCAGCACCTGCAGCTCTACGACCACGACCCGGCCGGGCACGGCCGGCACGACCCGGGCGACCCGGTCAGCATCGGCTGGTCGGCCGCCCACCTCATGATCTTTGCCGAATGAACGATCAGCAACGGAGGAACCCTCGCATGCCCAAGAACCTGCCGATCATCGGCCGCCGCCGCCTCCTGCAGACAGCCGCCCTGGGCTCGGCCGCCATCGGCGCCCCCTGGGTCTGGCGCAAGGCCGCCCTGGCCCAGGACAAGCCCGCCGAGATCATCGTCCGCGCCTGGGGCGGGGTCTGGGTCGACTCGCTCGACAAGGGGGTGAGCCAGCTCTTCACCGAAGAGACCGGTATCGCCGTCCGCCACGACCTGACCGAGGACAACGAGCTCCAGCCCCGCCTCTGGGCCGCCGTCGATCAGGGCCGCACCCCGCCGATCCACGTCAACTGGGACACCTCGACCAACGCCACCAAGTCCGCACTCAGGGGCGTCACCGAGGATCTGGGCGACCTGCCAAACCTCGCCGACATGCTCCCCGCCGCCCGCCCCGCCGGGTTCGACGGGGTGCCGATGATCAACATGTACTCCTACGTCTACGTCCTGGCCTTTCGCGACGAGGCCTTCCCCGACGGCCCGCCCGACAGCTGGACGATCATGCTCGACCCGCGCTTCAAGGGCAGGGTGGCCCTCTACAACGACGGCATCGGCTTCCACCCGTCCGCCCAGATCGCCGGTGGCGGCACGTTCGCGGACATCCCGGACAACATGGAGCCGGCCTGGAGCTTCATCCGCCAGCTCAAGGAGCAGCAGCCGCTCCTCGGCGAGGACCCGGACTTCACCGCCTGGTTCCAGAACGGCGAGATCGACGTCGCCTGCACCATCCTCTCCAACGCCAGGGCGGCGAAGCAGAACGGCATCCCGGTTTCCTGGACGGTGCCCAAGGAGGGCGCCAAGGTCGACACCGACGCCATGTGGATCCCCAGGGGCCTGCCCGAGAACGAGCTCCACTGGGCCAAGGAGTACGTCAACCTGGCGATGAGCCCGGAGGCCCAGCAGGTCTGGATGGACGGCCTCGGCCTGCCGGGCCTGCGCCCCGGCCTCACGCCGCCCGCCGATCTCGACGGCGACCCCGGCTTCCCGCAAACCCCCGAGGACTTCGCCCGCCTCATCTCCGTCCCGACCCGCGTCCTGGTCGAGCACGAGAGCGACTGGTTCCAGGCGTTCAAGGAGATCATGCAGAGCTGAGGAACGAAGGATGTGGGGGAGATGATCTCCCCCACGCCCCCTTCGAAACCTCGGTGGGGTGGATTGCGGCCATGGTGGCGCGGGATTACATTAGCCAGGGTTAGCTAAGGAGCGCTTGCCATGACGACGGTGAACATGCTGGAAGCCAAGACCAGGCTCTCGAAGCTGGTCCAGGCGGTCGAGAGCGGCGCCGAGAGCGAGATCATCATCGCCCGCAACGGCAAGCCCGCCGCGAAGCTCGTGCCGCTCGACGCGCCTAAGAAGATGCCGATCCGAATCGGGCTGCTCGACGGCCAATTCCCCGACATGAGCCTGGAAGACTTCAATGCCGCCGACGAGGAGATCGCCGCCATGTTCTACGGCGAGGACCGGTGAGACTGTTGCTCGACACGCACATCGCTGTTTGGGCCTTGCTCGGCTCACCACGCTTGAGCGCCAAGGCGACACAGCTCATAGCCGAACCGGCGAACGCGATTTTCGTTTCCGCCGTTAGCGTTTTGGAGATCGCCATAAAGCAGGCCTTGGGCAAGCCGAGCGGCTTTCCGTTTTCCGGGCAGGCGGCGATCGGCCATTTCACGAAGGCGGGCTACCACCTCCTGAACGTCACGGCCGAGCACGCCGCCGGTGTGGAGACCCTGCCCAGGCTGCACGGCGATCCCTTCGACCGGCTGCTCGTAGCACAGGCGAGGAGCGAGCCTATGTACCTGATGACCGCTGATCGCCACCTGTTCGGCTACGGCTCGACGATCATCCCGTGCTAGCCCAGCTCGCCCTTCGTCCGGATCACCTGGTGCAGGAGCCCGTAGGCCATCGCCTCCTCGGGGAACATCCAGTAGTCGCGCTCGGTGTCCTTGGCGACCCGCTCGAGCGGCTGGCCGGTCTCCATGGCGAAGATCCGGTTCAGCCGCTCGCGCATCTTGATGATCTGCTCGGCCTGGATGCCGATGTCGGTGGCCGAGCCCATCATCCCGCCCGACGGCTGGTGCAGCAGGAACCGCGTGTTGGGCAGGCAGAAGCGGTTCTCCTTGGCCGCCCCCACGAAGATCAGGGCGCCGGCCGACGCGACCCAGCCCGTGCCGATCACTCGCACCTTGGGGCCCACGAACTTGAGCATGTCGTAGATCATGTCGCCGGATTCGACATGCCCGCCGGGCGAGCTGACGAAGACGTTGATCCAGTCGTCGCTCTCGGCCGAGAGCGCCAGGAGCTGGGCCGTGACCATGCGCGCCATCTTGTGCTCGACCTGGCCGGTGATCAGGACGGTCCGGCTCTTGAACAGCCGCTCCTCGACCATGCCGGGCTTGGGGGTCTCCTCCGGCTTCTTCTTCTCGTCCTCGTCGTCGAGCCACATGGGGCCGCCACTCCGTTTGCCGCCGGCAGCGACGCCGGCCTCTGAAAATGCGTGAGCCCGTACCTAGCGCCCGAAGCGCCGCCCGACAATCGCAACCGACACGCGAAGCGGTCGGGCTCGGCATGGCGCTGATGGATGGCCTCGAGGCGATCCGCGCCACCCTGTTCCCCAACGGCGGCGGCAGGCTGACCCCGTGGCTCTTCCTGCTGCCCGCGATCCTCGTCACGGGTCTGCTCGTGATCGGCATCGTCCCCCTGGTCGACGCCTCGCTTCGGACCCTCGATCGCGCCACCTTCCGCATGGGCGAGAGCTGGAGCCTCGCCAATTTCCTGACCCTCTGGCAGCGCCCGGTCTACGCGATCCTCGCCTGGCGCACCTTGGGCGCGGCGCTGGCCGTGACCGCGCTCACGCTGCTGATCGCGCTGCCCTACGCCTGGCTCATGGTCCGCACCCCACGCCCCTGGCTGAAGAAGCTGCTGCTGGTCTCCCTCTTCCTGCCCTTCTTCATCGGCCAGGTCGTGCGCGCCTATGGCTGGCTCGTGGTGCTGGGCCAGCAGGGGCTCCTGAACACCACGCTCGCCTGGCTCGGCCTGCCGGCGGTCTCGATCCTCTACACCCTGCCGGGCGTCGTGCTCGGCCTCGTGCAGTACATGCTGCCGTTCGCCGTGCTCATGCTGGCCCCGGCCTTCACCGCCGTCTCCGAGGAGGTCGAGCTCGCCTCGTCCAGCCTCGGCGCCACGCCGGCCAGGACCTTCGCGCATGTCGTCCTGCCGCTGGTGCGACCCGGCCTGGTCGCGGCCTCCGTCGTCGTCTTCACCCTCTCGCTCACCGATTTCGCCATGCCGGCGATCCTCGGCGGCGGCCGCAACGACTTCATCGCGAACGGCATCTACGACGCCTTCTTCCGCCTCTCCGACCCCGGCCTCGGCGGTGCGCTCGCCATCGTGCTGACGCTCATCGGCACCACCATCGCCGGCCTCATGCTGGCTCTCTTCGGCCTCGGCACGCTCGGCTATGTCACGAGGAGGGGGCAGTGATCAGGACGGAAGGATGTGGGGGAAATGATTTCCCCCACGCCCCCTCGAAAGTTCCGGTGGGGCGCGGGGAGGATCATCCTCCCCGCATCATCCTCCCATGAAGCGCTCCCCCTTCACCATCCTGCTCGTGGCGATCGTCGTCTTCGACCTCGTCTTCCTTATGCTGCCCAACATCGTCGTGGCATTGATGTCGTTCACCGCGGGCAATCTCGTCACCTTCCCGCCCGAGGGCTTCTCGTTGCGCTGGTACGAGGCCCTTCTGACCCGGCCCGAGTTCATGGCCGCCTTGCAGCGCTCGCTCTGGGTCGGCCTCGTCTGCACGGCCCTCGCGGTCCCCGCCGGCACGCTGGCCGCCCTGGCGCTCGCCCGCTTCCGCATTCGCTTCCCGACCGGCCTCCAGCTCTATCTGCTGCTGCCCTTCACCATCCCCCTGGTCGTCTCGGGCATCGCCCTCATGCTGCTCTTCGGCAGGGCCGGCCTGCTGGGCTCGGTCTGGCCCGTCGGCATCGCGGCTTGTGTCATCAACCTGCCCTTCATGATCTGGGCCGTCGCCGCCTCGGTGAACCACCTCGACCCCGACCTCGAGAACGCGGCCATGAACTGCGGCGCCCCACCCACCCACTCCTTCTTCACCGTGACGCTGCCGGCGGTGGCACCCGGCATCCTGACCGGGGCGCTCATCATGTTCATCCTCGCGGTCAACGAGTTCCTGGTCAGCCTGATGCTGGTCGACGCCAGGATCGTCACCCTGCCGGTCCTGGTCTACAACGCCATCCGCAACATCATCACCCCCGACCTCGCCGCCGTCTCGGTCGTCTATCTCCTGATCGCCATCGTCGCGATCTGGCTCCTCGACCGGCTCGTCGGCCTCGACATGCTCCTCAAGTCCAAGCGGAACTGACATGATCAACCTCTTCGAGCTCGCGAAGCTCAACCCGGCCGAGCGCGCCGCCCTGCTCGAGCGCACCGAGGCCGACCTCTCCTCGTTCATGGAGCCCGTGGCGCGGATCGTGGCCCAGGTGCGCGAGGGGGGCGACCGGGCGGTGGTCGAGCTCGCCAAGGGCATCGACCGGATCAGCCTCGATGCCGGGCAGCTCGAAGCCACGCCCGAGGAGTTCGCGGCGGCCGAGAAGTCCTTGGCCCAGGACGTCAAGGACGCGATCCGCTACGCCATCGACAACATCCGCCGCTTCCACGAGCGCCAGAAGCCCGAGGAGATGTGGCTGATGGAGGTCCGCAAGGGGGCCTTCGCCGGCGAGCGCTGGACGCCGATCCGCTCGGTCGCCTGCTACGTGCCCAGGGGCAAGGGCGCCTTCCCGTCGGTGATGATGATGACCACCATCCCGGCCGTGGTGGCGGGGGTGCCGGAGATCATCGTCCTCACCCCGCCCACCCCCGAGGGTGGCATCGACGCGGCCTCGCTCTTTGCCGCCAAGGAGGCCGGTGTGACCCGCGTGTTCCGCGTCGGCGGGGCCGTCGCCGTGGCCGCTGCCGCCTACGGCACGGCGAGCATCCCCAAGGTCGCCAAGATCGTCGGCCCCGGCAGCCCCTGGGTGGTCGCCGCCAAGCGCCACCTCGCCGACCGGATCGACACCGGCCTGCCGGCCGGCCCGTCGGAGTCCATCGTCCTGGCGGACGCCACCGCCAACCCGGACATCGCCGCCCTCGACCTCCTGATCGAGGCCGAGCACGGCCCCGACAGCAGCGCCTATCTGGTCACCGACAGCCGCGAGATCGCCGAGCAGGCCATGGCCCGCCTGCCCGAGCTGATCGCCAATCTCGGCACCGAGCGCCGCGGCTACGTCGAGGCCGTCCTCGGCGGCAAGTGCGGCGGCATCGTGCTCGCCCCCTCGTGGGCGGAGGCCGTCCGCTTCACCAACGACTACGCGCCCGAGCACCTCGGCATCCTCTCGGCCGAGCCCTGGCAGCACCTGGGCTCGATCACCGACGCGGGCGAGATCCTGCTCGGCGAGAACACGCCCATGACCATCGCCAATTTCTGCCTCGGCCCCGACTGCGTGCTCCCCACCGGCGGCTGGGCCAGGACCTTCTCCGCCCTGGGCGTGCAGGACTTCATGAAGCGCACCAGCCTCGGCCACGTCACCCGCGCCGGCTTCGATGAGCCCGCGCAGCACGCCCGCGTGCTCGCCACTTATGAGGGCTTCGAGGCGCACGCCCAGGCGCTCTCAGCGACACGGACGAAGTTCCGCCCTTGAAATCGCTCGAAATGGTTCTTCTTCGGCTGTGCCGGCCGCCCGTCTGCGCGTAGATCGTCCTCGGGTTTGGAGTTGAAGCCACATGCTGCGCACGACCGTCCTCGCCGCCGCCGTCCTGGGATTGATCGGCACCACGCTCGCCCACGACTATGGCGTGCGCGGCCTCGCCATCGATCATCCCTGGGCGCGCGCCACGGCCCCCGGCCAGCCGAACGGTGCCGCCTACTTCTCGATCACCAATTCAGGCGACGACGATCGTCTCGTGGGGGTGCAAAGCCCGGCCGCCGAGCGGGTCGAGCTGCACGGCCACGAGCATGGCGGCGACGGTGTCGTGCGCATGCGGCCGGTCGAGAGCATCGCGCTCGGCGGTGGCGAGACGGTGGCATTGGCACCGGGCGGCATGCACGTCATGCTGATCGGCCTCGCCGAGCGGCTGGCCGAGGGCGACCGGATTCCGCTCACCTTGATCTTCGAGCGCGCCGGCCCGCTCGAGGTCGAGGTCCAGGTCGAAGCCATCGGCTACGGGCTTGGCGGCGACACCGGCGGCCATGCCGAGGACGGCGAGGGCCACGGGCACGACGGGCACGGCCACTGAGCGGCCTCAGCCGACGGGCCAGGCCTCCATCCGCCAGGCGCTGTCCCAGAACAGCCACTCGTACTGCGCCGAGCGGATGAAGGCCTGCGCCATGGCGCGGCACTCCGCGTCGCCGGCGGCTGCGGCCGCCCGGTCGGTGATCGCGATCACCGACTGAACCGACTGGCCGAAGGCTTCGTCGGCATAGGTGTCGATCCACGGCTGGTAGAAATTGCCTTGGACCGTGTCCTGCGCGATCCGCGTGCCGACGTCGTGGTAGATCCAAAAGCAGGGCAGGATCGCCGCCACCAGCACGGGCCAGG
>CAYWSB010000059.1:0-29444 GCA_964460465.1 uncultured Geminicoccaceae bacterium
GGCGCCGCTCGGCCTCGGCGGCGGCCGCGGCCCGGCCGCGCTCCTCGGCATCGCGCGCCCGGCAAGCCTCCAGATAGGCGGTCTCGACCCCCGCTGCGAAGGCGAAGCGCGGTTCGCGCACCAGGGCGTCGACCGCCTCCAGCCGCGCTCCCCGGTGATCGAGCCAGTCGACAGCCCGGCCCTGCGCGTCCCAGGCGGCGGCCGCCCGGCGTACGGCCTCGCGCAGCCGCAGCCGGTCGCGATCCTCCTCGAGCCAACCCGCGAGCCGGGGCCAGGTGCGCAGCAGCGCCTCGTGCGCCACCTCCAGTGTCTCTTGGCCCTGGGCATCGCGGTCGGCCACCAGCAGCCGGGCGTCGACGAAGGGCTGCAGCAGCCCGAGCGCCGACGCCGGCAGGTCCTGGCACAGCGCCCGGCGGCGGACGATCTGGCCCTCCTCGTCGCTGCGCACGAAGCTGCCGACCAGGACGTCGCGCAACGCTGCCAGGGCCGCGGGGTCCGGGGCCAGCGTCTCGAGCAGCCCGTCCGCGACCCGCCTGACCGAGCCCTCGAGCCCACCGAGCGCGCGGTAGAGCGCCAGGTCGAGGACCCCGCCCCGCGCCCGGCGATGCAGCTCGGCGAGCGTGAAGGCGAGCAGCGGCAGGGCATCGACCGTGGCCGCGTCCTCGACCAGCGCATTGACGAGCCCCGGGCCGAGCGTCAGCCCGGCCACCTCGGCCGGTCCCTCGATGATCTCGGCCAAGCGGCGGCGCGGCAGTGGGTCGACGATCCGGGTGGCGTAAGCCAAATCCTCGAGCAACGGATGATTCTGGAAGCTGCCGAGCAGGTCCGAGCGCAGTGTGGCCACCGCCATCAACCGGCCGCCACCCGCGTCCAGCGCCCGGCGCAGGAGGCCGAGGACCGCCTGCAGCTCGGCCGCGGGGCCGAGCAGCTCCTCGGCTTGGTCGACCACCAGCAGCGTCGCCCCTTCGCGGCAGCCCGCGCCGATCGCCAGCTCCCGGCAGAGCCCGGCGAAGGCGGCGGGATCACCCAGTGCGACGATCGCCCGGATCGCCGCCGGCTCGGCCTCGAGCCCGTTCCGGCGGGCGGTCGCCGCCAGCGCCTCGGCCAGCTCGTCCAACGGCCGCTCGCCCGGGCGGAACGGCTCGACCACGAGCCAGGCATCCGGGTCGCGACGCAGCCGCGGCAGGAGGCCGGCGCGCAGCAGCGATGACTTGCCGCTGCCCGAGGCGCCGAGCAGCAGCAAGAGCCGCGCCCCGCCGATCCGGCGCAGGCTGGCCAGCACATCCATGGCGGCGTCGATGTCGTCGTCGCGGCCGAAATAGACCGCGGCATCGGCCTCCTGCAGGGCCGCGAGACCGGGATAGGGCGGCCGGGACGGGTCGTAGTGCAGCATGGTGGCGGGGTCGAGCCCGGCCCGGCGCAGGCCCTCCCAGAGCTGGACGTGGCCGGCCTCGGGGTCGGCGACGAGATCACCCTGCTGGATGTCGCCGAGAATCGGCCCGGCATCGCAGGGGGCGATGCGCAGCGGAAAAACCGCCTTGCCGAGGAACCGCGCCTGCCGCAGCTCGAAGAAGCACCAGGGCGAGGCGAGCCAGGCGGGGCTCACCAGGGCGATCACCGCCCGGCAGGCGCGCAATCGCTGATAGAGTTCCTGCTCCCAGTCGACGCCGACCGGAATGCCCAGCGCCGGATCGAAGTCGAGGAACACGCCCTGGTGCCCCTTGCCCGCGAGCCACAGCTGCATGGCGCGCGCGGCCGCGTTGTCCCGGCTGCTGTGGCTGATGAAGATGCTGCTCAAGCGGCCATCCCGAAGCTCCGACCAGGCCCGGCCGAGTGTGCGCCTCGCTGCCACGCCAAATCAAGTGCTTGAACCAAACAGGCTTTGCAGCGCGCTGAATGCCGGTTACGGTGAGCGACAGACAAGAATGATAATGAGCGGGGCGGATGGCGGTCGGTCCGGCGCCTGCGGGGAGACTGGAATGCCGGGCGCATTGGCCGTGCCGACCCGGACTGCACTCGTCGCCACGGTCCTCCTCCTCGGCCCGCCGACCGTCCTGGCGCAGACCGTCCCACCGGCTGTCGATCCGGGCGTCATCCAGCGGCGCTTCGAGGAGGCTCCCGCGCCGCCGCCGCAGGTGCGGCCGCCCGTCGTGCCCGAGCTGGCGCCCGGGGTGGTGCCGCCCGAGGCCGAGGCGATCCGCTTCACCCTCACGGCGATCGAGCTCGACGGTGCCACGGTCTACGACGCAACCGGGCTAGTCGACCTCTGGGCCCCGCTGCTCGGCCAGGAAATCGCGCTCAGCGCGATCTACCGGCTCGCCGACCAGCTCACCGCCCGCTACCGCAACGACGGCTACATCCTGTCGCGCGCCCTGGTCCCGCCGCAGACGATCAGCGACGGCCGGGTCCAGATCCGCATCGTCGAGGGCCATGTCGACCGGGTGCTGATCGAGGGCGAGCCGGTGCCCGAGGCGCCGCTGCGGGCGATCACCGACCGCATCATCGCGGCGCGCCCGCTGCGCAGCGACGTGCTCGAGCGCAACCTCCTGCTGCTCGACGAGCTGTCCGGCCTCGCCGTCGATTCGGTCCTGCGGCCGAGCCCCGACGTGCCGGGTGCGGCCGAGCTCGTTCTGGTCACCAGCCTGCGCCGCTTCTCCGCCGACATCGGCCTGAGCAACCGCGGCAACCGCTACACCGGCCCGCTCGAGCTCTCGGCCGGGGTGCAGGCCAATTCGCTCCTCGGCCGCTACGATCGCACCCGGCTGCGCGGCGTGGTCAACCCGGTGGCACTCGAGCAGCTCCAGGTCCTCGTGCTCGAGCACAGCCAGCTGCTCGGCACGCAGGGTACCCGGCTCACGCTCTTCGGCGCCCTCGTCCGCACCGAGCCCAGCAGCCTCGACGACGACGTCGAGGGCGACTCGCAGTCCGCCTCGCTGACCCTTGCCCATCCTGTGCTGCTGTCGCGCGCCCAGCGCGTCGGGCTCAGCGCCGAACTCGGCCTGCTCAACTCCGACACCGACGTCACAACGGCGGGCGACCCGACCATCCCCGGCGACAACGCCAGGGACCGGGTGCGCACCCTGAGGCTCGGTGCTGCCTGGGACTACGCCGACCGCTGGGCCGGCATCACCTCGCTCTCCGGCACGCTGAGCCAGGGCCTCGACATCCTCGACGCCAGCCGGAGCGGCGACGACGACCTGTCGCGCGAGGCCGCCAGCGGCGACTTCACCGCGTTCGCGGCCGAGCTTTCGCGTCTGCAGCCCCTGACCGGCGCCTGGTCGCTGTTCTTCAGCGCCAAGGGTCAGTACGCCTTCGATTCGCTGCTCGTCTCCGAGACCTTCGACTTCGGCGGCGAAGCCTACGGGCGGGCCTACGACTCCTCGGAACTGACCGGTGACCACGGCCTCGCCGCGCGGATCGAGCTCCGCTACGGCCGGCTGCTCGGCCGGCCCTGGCTGCTCAGCGTCCAGCCCTTCGTCAGCGCCGATATCGGCGCCACCTGGAATCGCGACAGCGACGAGGAAGGGGTCGACAGCAGCGCCGATGCCGCCTCGGTGGCGCTCGGCCTCCGCTTCGACCTGACCCGGCGGATCAGCGGCAGCATCGAGGTGGCGCAGCCCTTGACCCGCTCGCCGACCATCGACCGCGACGACGGCAAGAAGCGGCCGCGCGGCTTCTTCCGGCTGACCGCCGCCTTCTGAGCCTCCGGCTACTGGGAGACCAGGAGCCGCCGATCGATCTGCAGGAGCCGCTGCCCGGCCCGGCCGATCGGCGCCTCGGCGACCAGGGCGGCCCCCTGCGCCGCCGTCCGCTGGACCTCGGCGAGCCGGCCGAGCGAGGCCCTGGCATCCGCGCGCACCGCACCGCTCTCGTCCTCGAGCGCCACGGCGAGCAGCGCCCGGGTCGCAGCCGTCGCCTGCGCCGTGACCAGCGAGAGCGTGCGCACCATGGCGAAGCGCACGCTCTGGTCCGGATGACCGAGGCCGTCGATCAGGCCGGGCACCGCCGCCGCCGTGCCGGCGGACAGGCGGCCGAGCAGGCGCACTGCCGTCAGCCGCGACGCGGCGTCGCCCTGCGCCAGCTCACGGGCCAGCCACGGCACCTCGTCGCGGACCTCCTCGGCCACCGAGAGCAGCAGCGCCGCCAGGACCGGACGCTCGCTTTCCGGTGCCGTCGCCAGCGCCCCGACCAGCGCCGGCAGCGCGGCCACGGCATTCGGCCCGACCGGCATGTCGCGCTCGGCGGGCAGCGGTGCCGGCCCCTTGATCGCCTCGAGCATCGCCTCGACCTCGAGCGTGACCCGCAGATCGGCGAGCTCGGCCGACCACAACCCGGCAGCCGCCGGCGGATCGACCGCAAGCAGCGCCACCCCGGCGCAGAAGCCGGGTCCGGCCTGGTCGGCCTCGGCCGCGGCGAGGAGCCGGGGCGAGGCCGCCACCGCCTGGTCGCCGAACAGCCCCAGCGCCCGCGCCGCCTCACAGGCGACGCGCGGGTCCGGATCGACGAGGCGGTCGGCCAGGGCCGGCACTGCCACCTCCGGAGCCACCCCGATCCGCCCGAGCGACCGGGCGGCCTGCCGGTGCACGGCCATGTCGCCGCCGGCGAGCGCCGCCGCCAGGAGCGGCACCGCCGGCTCGGCCCTCGGTCCGAGATGACCGAGCGTCGTCACCGCGGCACCCCGCACCCGCACGTCCTCGTCGCCGGCCGCGGGCTCGATCGCCGGCAGCACGGCCGGCGCGAAGCCGGCGAGCGTCGTCATGGCCCGGTCGGCGAGGCGGCGGACGATCGGGTCCTCGCGCGGCAGCCGGTCGAGGTCGGCAGCGGCCCGACTGGCGGTGGCGGCCAGACTCTGCAAAGCCTCAGCGGCGGCAGCACGGACCGCCGGCTCGCGGTCGTTGAGCGCCTGCAGGAGCGGGCGCAGCGCCGCCACGTCCAGGGGCGGCTCGCTGCTTATCTGGGCCAGCGTCTCCCGCAGCCCGCGGGCCTCCGGCAGCGCCACGGCCTGGATCAGCACCGGCTGGGCGGCACCGGCGATCCGGTCGAGCTCGCCGAGCGCCGCCACGGCCGTGGCACGTTCGGCCGGATTGGCCGACCCCAGCGCCGGCAGAATCACCGGCACCCCGGCCCGCGTCTCGTCGAGCACACCGGTCAGCGTGTCCACTGCACGGCCGCGGAACGGCGAGCGATCCTCGGCCAGGGC
Source organism: uncultured Geminicoccaceae bacterium (assembly GCA_964460465.1). Taxonomy (GTDB): domain Bacteria; phylum Pseudomonadota; class Alphaproteobacteria; order Geminicoccales; family Geminicoccaceae; genus SLRI01. Next base: position 5,201 of record CAYWSB010000059.1, read on the forward strand.
ACCCTCGAGCTCGCCCAGCCGGTCGCGCGCGGCGGCGACCCGGGCCAGCGCCAGCGTCGTCGCGCGCATCTCGGCATCGACCTTGGTGATGCCCTGGGCCGCGTTAAAGCGGGCCGCGATGTCCGCGTGATCGAGCGTGTCGTCGAGCACCGCCAGCGCCGGGGTGGCATAGGCACCGAGCTCGCCCAGAGCCAGCGCGGCGTTCCTCACCACACGGTCGTCGGCGTCGCGGGTCGCCTCGCCGAGCGCCGGCACGACGTCGCGGGCGAAGCTGTCGGCATCCCGCATCACGCCCTCGGCGAGCCGGACCACACGGTCGTCCTCGGTCACCAGCGCCTCGAGGAGGACGGGCACGGCAGCACTCAAATAGGCGCCGATCTCGCCGAGCTCGCCCACCGCCCGGGCGCGGCTGATCGGCGACGGATCGTCGAGGGCGGCGAGCAGCGCGCCGAAGGAGGTGCTGGCGTGCACGGCGATCGACTCCAGCGCCAGGGCCGCGTAGCAGCGCGCCACGGCGGCGTCGGCGACACCGTGGTCGGCGCGCCAGCTGTTGCACTGCTCGGCGCTGGCCAGCTCCGTCTCTCCGGTCGTGTCGGACTCGTTGTCGACGTCCCTGATCGTCGCGTCGGGATCGCGGATCGGGTCCGGCAGGCGGGGGCGCTCGTCGATGGTGCGCGTTTGCGGCCCGACTGCGTCGCCCGCCGGCCCGACCGCCAACGCGGCGACGTCGAAGCTCCCTGTCTGGCGTGAGCTGAAGGGGCTCTGCAGCCGACCGTCCAGCCGCGCGAGCGCGCCGTCGGCGCCACCGAAGGCCAAGCCCGCCGTGGACGTGCTGGAGAAATCCGTGGTTCCGCCGGTCGCCGACCGGGCGAAAAGGCCGTAGCCGCCGGTCGCAAAGCCGCCGACCGCAGCACCCTCGACGAAGACCTGGCCGTCACCCCGCACCTGATAGGCGACACTCCGGCCGACCGCCGTGCCGGGGGTCAAAAGGTCGACCTGGATCGCCGGATTGACCGGATCGTAGAGACCATAGGTGACCGACCTGACCGGCTCGATGGGCGTGACGACGGCCCCTCTCGGCAGCAGGTCGGCGGGCGCGGCGTCGGTGACAGCATAAGCCTGGAACGGCTCGCCGGAGCGCAGATTGTCGAGCTGCAGCGTCGCCCGATCCGAAACGGCCAGCTGCCCGACCGGCAGGAAGCCGCCCCCGCCTTTGGTGCCGCCGGCGAAGGTGATGGCGCCTGCCAGGGTTTGGCCGCTGACGTCGACGCGCGCCGTCCGGGACAGCCGGATGTCGTCACCGAGCACGAACACCTGCCCGCCCCGCCGGTCATCGCCGAGCAGGCCCGACGCATCGAGCTTGCCGGCGACGACGATCTCGCCGGCCCCCGCCCCGCGCAGCACGATCTCACCCGTGGTCAACCGGCTGGTCGACCGGGCCTCGATAATGCCGTTCATGTTGATCAGCCGGTCGACGATGCGGTCGGCCTCGGCCGCCTCGAGCGCCACCATGCCGCCGTCGGCACCGATCCGGCCCGCCTGCTCGATGCGCGCCGCGGAGCCGTCCGGTGCCGCCCCGAGGGCCGTCGCCATGGTTTCGTCGAGAGCGATCTTGAGCAAACCGTCGCCGTAGAGGTCCACCGTGAAGGCCGAGCCAGACGCGAGCCGCACCGTGCCCACCCGGGCAGTGATCGTTCCCCGGTTGGCGACCCAGGGGGCAACCAGGGCGGCGAGACCTCGATCGGCCACGGTGATGGTGCCGTCGTTTATCACCGAGGAGCCGGGCGGGGCGTCCGCGAAGCGGAACCGGTCACCCGCGAAGGCGACGTCGAGGTCGCGCTCGGCCAGCCGGGCCGTGGTGGCGACCAGCCCCGCCACGTCAACCCGGGATGTCGGCCCGAAGGTGATGCCGGCGGGGTTGCTCAGCATCACCCGGCCGTTGGCCGTCAGCGTGCCGTCGATCACCGAACGCTCGCCGCCGCTCACCCGGTTGACCGCGAGCGCCCTCGCCGAAGGCTGCTGGAAGCGCACGGTCTCGCCGCCGCCGATCGAGAAGCTGCGCCAGTCGATGACCGCCCGCTTGCTGGTCTGGGTGACCAGCACCCCCTGGTCGGTCGTGGTGATGCTCGCTTGGCCCCGGACCACGCGGCCGTCCTCGGGGCCGGCCAGTGCGGCGGTGCTGGCGAGCAGTAGCGCCGTGTAGACGGCGACGAGACCACGCAGCGGCGACCGGCTCACCCCCAGGTTCCTCCCCCCAAGCTTCCCTAATCGCCGAGCGTAATGCCGAAGCGTTGGCAACGGCAAATACTTTCGCTATTTTTGGTGCACTCAAGAGGTGTCGAGGCGACACCGGGGCGGGAGGTGAACGATGCAGACCGTGGCCCAGCATCCGGCGGTGCGCACCAGTCGTCCCGAGGCCGAGCCCGCAGTCGAGAAGCCTGCGCCGGCGGCACCAGCGGGCGGGCGGACGAAGTACGAGCAGCGGCTGCGCGCCGAGCTCGCCCAGATCATCGGCCAGCTCCAACTCTCGCCGCTGCAGCAGCAGTGCCTGAGGGCCCGCTGGGTGGACACCGTCCTCTGGATGGAGACCCGGGCAGGCCACGCCCGCAACCGCTACTACCTGCTGCGCCTGCTGGTTATCGGCGGCGGCGTCCTGATCCCCGCCCTGATCAGCCTCGATCTCGCCGGGCTCGGGGCCATTGCGATCAAGTGGGCGACCTTCGGGCTCAGCCTCGTCGTCGCCGTCAGCGCGGCGGTCGAGGGCTTCTTCCGCTACGGCGAGCGCTGGCGCCACTACCGTCGCACGGTCGAGCTCCTGAAGGCCGAGGGCTGGCGGTTCCTGCAGCTCGGCGGCGGCTATGCCGACTTCGCCGGTCACGCCGCGGCGTTCGCGACCTTCGCCGGCCGGGTCGAGGACATCATCGGCAGCAATGTCGAGACCTTCGTCACCGAGCTGGCCCGCGAGCGCAAGGCGACCGAGTCGCCCGCCGACAACGGCTGACCGCGGCCCGCGTCAGAGCTGCCGGTACATGATCGTCGTGGCGTCGAGCCTGTCGCCGAACGGGTCGCGGCAGTAGCCCGGGATCGGGCCGACCGTGTGGTAGCCGAGCGAGACGTAGAGCGGCTCCGCCGCGTCGCCGGTCCGGGTGTCGAGGGTGAGCAGATGCCGGCCGATGCATCGCGCCTGGGCCTCGAGGGTGACCATCAGCGCCCGGGCGATGCCGCGCCGCCGCCGCTCCGGATGGACCAGCAGCTTCCTGACCTCCGCCCGATGCGGCTGGTTGGGCGGCGTGCCGATGTCGAGCTGCACCGTGCCGGCGAGGTCGTCGCCGAGCCTGGCCGTCCAGCACAGCACCGTGCCCGCGGCCACGCGCGGCAGCACCTTCGCCCGCCAGAAGCCGGCCGCGGCCTCCCGGTCGAACGGCAGCACGAAGCCGACGCTGGCCCCGGCGTGCACGCAGGCGTGGAGCAGGCCACCGAGCTCGTCGAGGCAGCCCTCCAGGGCCTCGGCGGTGGCGCTCTCGATCACCAGTGAAGCGGCTTCCCGCATGGCGCCTCAAACCAGGAAGAGGAGGTAGCGGGCGCCGCGCTCGGCCGGGGTCCGGAAGGCACTCGGCCCGTCGAGGCGGTAGCGCAGGCAGTCACCCGGCTCGAGCGCATGGGTCTCGGCCCCGAGCGTCACGGCGAGCCGGCCGTCGAGCAGCAAGAGGTGATGCTCCTGCCCCGGCCGCGGCGGCCGGTCATAGGTGATCTCGGCCCCGGCGGCCAGCGTGCACTCCAGCACCTCGCCCTGCAGCGCTGTCGCCGGCGGCGAGACCGAGCGGCGGACGAAGCCGACGCTGCGGTCCTCCCATGCCTCCTGCCGGGCCCGCCGCCAGAGCGGCACGAAGTCGTCCTCGACCATGCGCAACAGGCGCGACATCGGCAGGCCGTAGGCGGCGCAGAGCCTGCCCAGCACGGCGGCGGTGGCGCTCACCTCGGCATTCTCGAGCCTGGACAGGCTCGCCCGGCTGACCCCGCTCGCCCGTGCCAGCTCGTCCAGCGACCAGCCGCGCTCGGCCCTGAGGTCCTTCAGGCGCCGGGCGATGCGGCCGTCGAGATCCGAGGCGGTCTGTTCCATATACGAGAATTACGCTCATATATGGAAAGAGGTCAAGTCAGCTTCTCACGAAGCCCGGATAGCCCTCGGCGGCGATGCGCTCGCAGATCTCGCGGTAGGGCGGGCAGCCGACATAGGGCATGAACACCCGCGGCTTGCCCGGGATGTTCGCCCCCAGATACCACGAATTGCAGCGGGGATAGAGCAGGCCCGAGGCGATCTCGGCCACCTTCGCCATCCACGCCTCCTGCGCCTCGGCGGTGGCCGCGATCCGCCCGAAGCCGTCCCGCTGCATGGCCGAAAGGCAATGGCCGAGCCAGTCGACATGCTGCTCGATCGACATCAGCATGTTGCTCAGCACCGACGGGCTGCCGGGTCCGGTGATGGTGAAGAGGTTGGGAAACCCCGCGACCATCAGCCCGAGATAGGTCATCGGCCCCTCGGCCCAGGCCTCGCTCAGGCGACGGCCGCGCTCGCCCACCGGGTCGATCTTCAAGACGCTCCCGGTCATCGCATCGAAGCCCGTCGCCAGCACCACCATGTCGACCGGGAAGTCACGCCCCGCCGCCCTGATCCCGGTCTCGGTCAGCCCCTCGACCGGCCGCTCGCGCACATCGACCAGCTCGACGGTCGGGTGGTTGAAGGCGGCATAGTAGCCGTCCTCGACGCACAGCCGCTTGCAGCCGACGATGGTCGTGGGACAGAGCAGCTCGGCCGTCGCTGGGTCCCGGACGATCTCGCGGATCCTGGCACGGATGAAGTCGGCGGCATGCGCATTGGCGGTCTCGCTCACCAGCTGGTCGGCGAACGCCCCGTTGAAGCAGAGCCCGCCCTTGGCCCAGCGCGCCGCGTACTCCGCCTCGCGCGCCTCGGCCGGAACGGCCAAGGCGGACTGCTGGTTGAAGTCGAAGTCGATATAGTTCCGCCGCTGCCGGGCACGCGCCCTGAGCGCGGGGTAGCGGGCCTTGATCGCCGCCAGCTCTTGCGCCGCGAGCGGCCGGTTGTGGGCCGGGACGGCGTAGGTGGCGGTGCGCTGAAAAACGGTGAGTCGGGCGGCGTGCCGGGCGATCACCGGGATCGCCTGGACGGCCGAGGAGCCGGTGCCGATGACCGCCACCCGGCGGCCAGTGAAGTCGACCGGCTCGTGCGGCCAGCGGCCGGTGTGCAGGATGGTCCCGGCGAACCGCTGCTCGCCCGCGAGCCGCGGCCGGTTGGGGCTCGACAGGCAGCCCGTGGCCAGGATCAGAAAGCGCGCGGTCAGCCGCCTGCCCGCTGTTTCAACCCGCCAGCAGCCCGCTGCGGCATCGAAGGCCGCCGCCTCGACCCGGGCGTCGAACGTGATGTCGCGCAAGAGATCGAAGTGCTCGGCCACGTGCTCCGCATAGGCCAGAATTTCGGGCTGGGCGGCGTAGCGCTCGGTCCAGACCCAGTCCTGCTGCAGCCCCGCATCGAAGCTGTAGGAGTACTCGACACTCTCGACGTCGCAGCGGGCACCCGGGTAGCGGTTCCAGTACCACGTGCCGCCCACCCCGCCGCCCGCCTCGAGCACGAGGGCCCGGAAGCCCAGGCCGCGCAGCCGGTGCAGCATGTAGAGGCCGGCGAACCCGGCGCCGACGACGATAGCGTCGACCACGGGTCCGCCGGAACTGCTGGAGGCGTCCAAGCGAGAGGACGCTGCGGCGCTACCGCGCGGCCCAGGTGGCGAGCTGCGCGTCGACGCTCGATTCGCAGTCGCCAATCGCCCCCATGAAGCGATCGTACCACTCCTCGCCATACTCGCCGACATACCACTCGCGCATCGGCTCCTGCACCGCTCGGAACGTCTCCATCTCCTCGGCCGTCGGCACGTAGACCTGGCCGCCACCCTCGACGAACGCGGCTGTCTGCCGACCCTCGGCCCCCTTGTTGAACTGGGTCTGCACGTCGTGCATCTGCCGGATGCCGGCGACGGTGAGCGCCTTGAGATCATCGGGCAGGCTGTCGAGGAAGGTCTGGCTCACCGCCATGAAGCCCCAGAGATAGGCGTGCTCGTCGAGGGTCGCGTATTTCAGCACCTCGTTCATCCGGTTGGGCATGATGTCGGTGACCGCGTTCTTGGTCCCCTCGACGACCCCCGTCGCGAGCGAGGTGTAGAGCTCGCCCCAGGCCACCGGCGTGGGGTTGGCGCCCAAAAGCTGCATCATCTGCACCGGCAGCTGCGCGTTGACCACGCGCATCTTGATGCCGGCAAGATCGTCGGCGTTCTGGATCAGCTTGTTCGCTGTGAAAAATGAGCGAAAGCGGCCGGTATTGCCGACCCCGATCAGGTTGACGTTCGAGCGCTCGAGCAGCACCTTGCGCACGTCCTCGAAGAACGGCCCGTCGATCAGGCACTCGGCCACCATGTCGTCCCGCACGGCGTAGGGCAGCTCGATCACCTGCAGTTCGGGCATGAAGCCGACGAGGCCGCCGATTGCGGTGTGCGCGATCTCCAGCGTGCCGGCATCGACCTGCTCGACCATCTCGCGGAACGAGCCGAGCTGCGAGCCCGGGAAGATCTGCACCTCGATCCGCCCGTTCGAGCGGGTCTCGAGGAAGCTTTTCAGGAACTCGCCCGAGACATGGTCATCCGAGTCCCAGCCCACCGGGCCCGGGTGCCCATACTTGATGACGAAGTCGGCGGCCCCTGCCGGTCCCGCAGCGACGGCGAGCGCGATGGCGGCAGCAGCCAGCGGCAGGCGGATCGATATGGTCATGATGATGCTCCCTGTTCCTGGTTCTTGATTGGGCGTGGAGTTTAGCCCCGTCACCGGCTGAAGCCCAGGAGGCCGGGCAGGGTCATGGTCAAGGCTGGGACGTAGGTGATCAGCAGCACCACCGCGGCGTGGACCAGCAGGAAGGGCCACATGTCGCGGCTGATCGAAAGAATCGGCAACCGGGTCAAGGTCGAGGCGACGAAAAGGACGAGGCCCAAAGGCGGCGTCGCCAGCCCGACCGTCAGATTGACGCACATGATGATGGCGAAGTGCAAGGGATCGATGCCGAGGCTGACCATGGTGGGGGCGAGCAGCGGCCCCAGGATCAGGATGGCCGGCCCGGCGTCGAAGAACATCCCGACAATAAAGAGGATGAGATTGACGATCAGGAGGACGACCAGCGGATTGTCGCTGATCCCGGTCAGGAGCCCGGTGATCACCGAGGGCGCCCCGGACAGCGCGGTCACCCAGCCGAACACGGTGGCGGCACCGATCACCAGGAGAATGCTCGAGGAGGCGAGCCCGGCCCGGTAGAGCATGCCCGGCAGCTGGCCGAGCTCGAGCGTCCGGGTGACCACGAGCGAGAGGAAGAGCGCGTAGGCGACGGCCGCGGCCGCGGCCTCGGTCGGGGTGAAGACGCCGGAGAGGATGCCGCCCAGGATGATGACAGGGGTCAAGAGCGGCAGGAAGGCGCTGGAAAAGGCGCCGCCGACCTCGGCCATCGGCGCGCGCCGGTCGGTTCGCGGGAAGTTGCGCCGCCGGGCGATGATGCCCGTCGCGACCATCAGCCCGAGCCCCATCATCAGCCCGGGCACGAGGCCGGCAGCGAAGAGCCCGCCGACCGACACGCCCATGATGTAGGCATAGACCACCATGATGATCGAGGGCGGGATCACGGGGCCGATCACCGAGGAGGCGGCGGTGATCGCGGCCGCGAAACGGCGCGTGTAGCCGTCCTTCTCCATCGCCGGGATCAGGATCGAGCCCAAGGCCGATGTGTCGGCCACGGCCGAGCCCGAGAGTCCGGCAAAGAGCATCGAGGAGACGATGTTGACGTGGGCGAGTCCGCCCCTGAGATGGCCGACCAGCGTCTTGGCGAAGTTGACCAAGCGGAGCGTGATCCCGCCATGGTTCATGATTTCGCCGGCCAGGATGAACATCGGGATGGCGAGCAGCGGGAACTGGTTGATGCCGCCGAAGATCCGCTGCGGGAACATGGTGAGGAAAACGAGCTTGTCGTCGACGAAGACCCCGACCGCCGGCGCCAGGATCAGCGCGAAGACGATCGGCACGCCCAGCGCCATAAGCGCCAGGAGGGTGTAGAAGATGACCAGCGCCACCGCCGTCTACTCCCGGGTCTCGTCGGCCAGGAGGTCGTGGTCGATGGCTAGGCCGCGGGCCGGATCGGCGATCCCGACGAGGCTCCTGAGGCTGTGCTCGACGGCGACGAGGCCCACCAGCGCCGCGCCGATCGGAACCGCCAAGTACATCCAGAGCATCGACATTCGGAAGCTCGACGCCACCTGCCGCGCCCCGAGCTGGGCAAAGGTGATCCCGTACCAGAAGACCAGCACCATGGTGGCGACGACCAGAAGGTGGATCAGGAGATGGAAGAGCTGCCGGCCGCGCGGCGGCATGAGCTGCTGCAGTAGGTCGATGTTGATGTGGCTGCCGTGGCGGAGCGCGATGGGGGCACCGAGGAAGGTGAGCCACACCATCAGGTACTTGCAGAGCTCCTCCGACCACGGGATGGCGTTGTTGAGCGCATACCGCCAGAACACGGCACAGCTCAGGACCACGGCGAGCACGGCGGTGACCAGGGTGACACCGAGCTTGCAGAATCTCAGCAAGAGGTCGTTGAAACGAGCCAGGGCGTCGGCTGCAGCACCGACCACTGCGATCATCTCGTGCCCCGCATCGACGCGATCCCCGGTTGACGACCGGGTTCGGTCGCCGGCCTTCCCTGATGGCCCAGCATTAGCCAGCAGGCAGCACGCCGGCAAGCAACCAGTCACCGGCGACGGCGACAATTAACGGCGACGGCAGGGGAAGTCGGCGACGGAAATGGTGGGCGCGACAGGGATTGAACCTGTGACCCCTACGATGTCAACGTAGTGCTCTCCCGCTGAGCTACGCGCCCGGGTCCCAAGCGGATTTACGGATATCGGATCGGGTTGGCAAGGGGGTCGAGCGCTCCATATCGCAGACAGGCGTTCGGCCCGCCGCGCAATCTGCGCGTTGCCTCGGGCGCCTGAATGTGTTGCGATGCCGTGCGTCATCGACGGAACGTCGACAGGGCCGTCCTTCATGTTGTTCGAGCTTCGAGCGTCGGCCCGCACGCGGCCCGTACTGTTGTCCTCGCCGCACAGCGGCAGGCTCTATCCCGAGCGCCTGCTGGCCGAGATTTGCGTCGACAGAGCGGTGCTGCGGCCGCTCGATGACGGCCCGGTCGACCTGCTCCTCGAGCCGGCGCTCGACCACGCGGCAGGGTTGCTGGTGCCCCTCCTGCCGCGCGCCTGGATCGACCTGAACCGCGCCCCCGACGAGGTTGACCCGACGGAGATCGAGGGTTCCTTCCGCGCCGCACCGTCGCTCTCGGCCAAGGTCAAGGCCGGCCTCGGCCTCGTGCCCACCCGGGTCGGCGGCCACGCGCTCTATGGTCGCAAGCTCGCTGCAACCGCTCTCGACGAGCGTCTGGCCACCGCCTACTGGCCGTTCCACCGGGCGCTGCGGGCCGAGCTCGACACGCTCAGGACGGTGCACGGGGTCGCCGTGCTGCTCGACTGCCATTCGATGCCGCGCGCCTCCGTGGCGCACCATGCTTCCCGCATCGACGTCGTCGTCGGCGACCGGCACGGCCGTGCGGCAGCGCCCGCGATCACCGGTGCGGTCGTCCGCGAGCTGCGCGCCCGCGGCCTCGCAGTCGCCATCAACCGGCCGTTCGCCGGCGGCTACATCACCGAGACCTGCGGCCGGCCCGCGGCCGGCATCCACGCGCTCCAGCTCGAGGTCCGGCGCGACCTTTTCCTCGACGAGACGGACTACCGGCTGCACCGCGGCATCGTCCCGCTGGGCCGCGCCCTGGCGGCGGCGGTGACCGCGGCGGCCGACGCCGCGCGCCGCACGGTGGGCCGGCCGGTCGCGGCCTGACGCCGGCAGCGGGCGGACACCATGCGGCAGGATGCGGCGACCGGTGGCGTGGCCGTCATCGGCGGCGGCCCCGCCGGCCTGATGGCGGCCGAGCGGCTCGCCGCCGCCGGCCTCGCGGTGACTGTATTCGACCGCATGCCGTCGGTCGGCCGCAAGCTCCTCATGGCCGGCCGCGGCGGCCTCAACCTCACCCACGCCGAGCCGGTGGCCGCGCTTCTCGGCCGCTACGGCGAGGCGGCCGCTTGGCTGGGCCCAATCGTCCTCCGGTTCGACAACACCGAGCTCCGCCGCTGGGCCGCGGAGCTCGGCCAGCCGACTTTCGTCGGCTCGTCGGGACGCGTCTTCCCGACCGCGATGAAGGCCTCGCCGCTGCTCCGCGCCTGGCTGGCCCGCCTTGCCGCAGCGGGTGTCACCGTGCGCACCCGGTGCGAGTGGCAGGGCTTCACCACGGATGGCGGCCTCGTCCTCGCCGGCGCCGACCGGGCCACCGAGATCGTCCACCCGGCCGCCACCGTGCTGGCGCTCGGCGGCGCCTCCTGGCCCCGGCTGGGCGCGGACGGCGGTTGGGTCGCCATCCTCAGGCAGGCTGGGATCGCGGTGCAGAGCCTGCTGCCGGCCAATGTCGGGGTCGACATCGCCTGGTCCCCCGGCTTCGTGGCACGGCTCGCCGGCGCCCTCCTGAAGACGGTCGCGCTGACCCATCGCGGCCGCACCGCGCGCGGCGATCTCGTGGTCACTCGCTACGGTCTGGAGGGTGGCCCGGTCTACGTGCTCGGACCGGCGATCCGCGACGGCCTGGCCCGGGACGGCGCCGCCGACCTCGCCCTCGATCTCCGCCCGGACACCGCCCTGCCGGCCCTCGCCGACCGCCTCGCCCGGGCGCTGGCCAAGGGTCGCTCGCGCGCCACCGCCCTGCGGCGGGCGGGGCTGGCTCCGGCGACCGTCGGGCTGCTGCGCGAAGCCGCCCCGGAGCTGCCAGCCGAGCCCACCGCGCTGGCCGCCCTGGTCAAGGCGGTGCCACTGCGGGTGACCGGCCAGCAGGGCCCCGCCCGCGCCATCTCGTCGGCCGGCGGCATCGCGCTCGACGAGCTCGACGACCGGCTGATGCTGAAGCGCCTGCCCGGCGTGTTCGCCTGCGGCGAGATGCTCGACTGGGAGGCCCCCACCGGCGGCTACCTGCTCCAGGCGTGCCTCGCCACCGGCAGGGCCGCCGGCGAGGGGGCCGTCGCCTGGCTGGAGGCGACGCCAGAGCGCTGCTAAGCAGGGCGCAAGTCAACAGGGAGGCAACGACATGGCGGCACGGCAGGGCCTGATCGGCATCGACATCGGCACCTCGGCGACCAAGGTGCTGGTGATCGACGAGACCGGCGCCATCCTCGCCCGGCACACCGCCGGCTACCCGCTTTCGACTCCCAGGCCCGGCTGGGCCGAGCAGGAACCGGCCGACTGGTGGCGGGCGGTGCGCGAAGGCGTCCGGGCGGTGACGGCGGCACTCGGCTCGTCGGTGACCCTGAAGGCGATCGGGCTCTCCGGCCAGATGCACGGCCTCGTCCCGCTCGATGCCGGCGACCGGGTAATCCGCCCCGCCATCCTCTGGAACGACCAGCGCACCGGCCGGCAATGCGCCTGGATCACCGAGCGCGCCGGCGGTCTCGATGGCCTCCTGGCGCTGACCAACAACCCGATGCTCACCGGCTATACCGGCGGCAAGATCGTCTGGCTGCGCGACGAGGAGCCCGCCCACTACGAGCGTCTGACCCGCTTCCTCAACCCCAAGGACTACATCCGCCTGCTGCTCACCGGCGAGCACGCGACGGACGTCTCCGAAGGCTCCGGCACCGGCCTCTTCGACGTCATGAACCGCCGCTGGAGCGACCGCCTGCTGGAGCTCGTCGACATCCCCCGCTCGATGGTGCCCAAGGCCTACGAATCGCACGAGGTGACCGGCACGCTGCTCGATACCGTCGCCGACGATCTCGGCCTGCCGCGCGGCCTGCCGGTCATGGGCGGCGGCGGCGACGGCGTCATCCAGACCACCGGCAGCGGCCTGGTCGATCCCGGCATCGCCCAGACCATCATCGGCACGGCCGGCATCGCGGCCTGCGCCCTCGACGCCTGCGCGCCGAACCCCGAAGGCCGTCTGCAGGTGTTCTGCAACAACGCCCCCGGCCGCTGGCACTGCATGGGCGTGTCGATGAACGCCGGCGGCTCATTTGCCTGGCTCAGGCAGACGCTGACCGCGTTCAGCGACGGCGAGGTCGCCTTCGACGCCATGACCGACCTCGCCGCAAAGGTGCCACCCGGTGCCGAGGGACTGCTCTTCCTTCCCTACCTGATCGGCGAGCGCTGCCCGCATCCCGACCCCGACGCCAGGGGCGCCTTCGTCGGCCTGACGCTGCGCCACGGCACCGGCCACCTGATCCGCGCGGCCATGGAAGGCGTCGTCTACTCGATGCGCGAGATGCTCGAACTGATGGCGCCGCTTGGCCTCGACGCCCGGACCATCCGCGCCTCGGGCGGCGGTGCGGCGAGCCCGCTCTGGCGGCAGATCCAGGCGGACGCGCTCGGTGTGGAGGTCGAGATCGTCAGCGGTGCCGCCGAAGGCGGCGCCTACGGCGCTGCCCTCGTCGCCGGTGTCGGCGCCGGCACTTGGCCTGACCTGCGGACCGCCGTCCAGGGCATCGCCGTCGAAAGCCGCACCGCGCCGAATCCGGCAACCAAGCCCGCCTACGACGCCGCGTTCGCCGTCTACCGCGAGCTCTACCCGACCCTCAAGCCGCGCTTCGACGAGTTGGCGAGGCAATAGGAATCCGGGGCGACAGCGCCTCCCCGGGCCCCACGCGTCCCTTGCGGCAGCGGCGATCGACGGCGGGAGCCGCCATCGCCACGGCGCCATGACGTGCGGGCACCGCCAATGTTCATGGAAGCCCTGACCATTGCCCTCCTGGCCGAGTGTTGCACCGCCCTCGACCGAAGGTCCAAAGCTCAAGACCTCGATCGCGACACGGTGACCTAGGAGCCCGTCCCCAACTGGCTCTACCTGCAATGCTGGCAGGGCCACGACAGCGAAGCCGGGCCGAAGGACGCCGAAATCGGCAACTTCGTCAGTAGAGCCGAAAATGCTGCCGTCTACGGCCGCCGCTCACCGGGGAGCGCGCTCACCGCTGAAGAAAAGACTCCTGGAGTCGTTTCAAATCCCAGGATCCCCAGTCGGGTTTGGGGTGGTGCAGTGCGGCGACAGCGCCCCCGCCGAAGCGACTGATACCCCGCGACAAGAGACGGTAGGAGTCACAACCTGGTTTCCGCCCACGTCGGCCCGAGCCATGCTGTGCCTCGCTCTGCGATCGCGAGAGCGACGGCTCACCGTGGTGCAATCGCCCCGCCGTCCGGCGCACCTTTGTTTCAACCGTCGTGCGACTAACCCCGACCCGGCGGCCGCTCCACCGCATCACCATGCGCGACTGCCCAGGCATGCATTGCCATCAGCACGGGCTCGAGCGAGCGGCCGAGCGGCGTCAGCCGGTAATCGACCCGGGGTGGAATGGTGCCGTGGTCCTGGCGCTCGACCAGCCCGGAAGCCTCCATCTCCCGCAGCTGCTGGGCCAGTGTGCGGTGCGTGATGGTCACGAGTTCCCTCTGCAACTGGTTGAATCGCCGCTCGCCCTGCAAGAGCCAGTAGATCACCATCACTTTCCAGCGGCCGGCGATGACGCTCAGGGTGAACTCGGTGGGGCACCTGACCTGCTTCATGGAGACAGTATCCTCAAGGACCGTACTTGCACGCGGTGAGTATCGACATCTTATGACCCGCCGACAACTGCTGAAGGACCGATCATGAAGAGGATCGAAAGAATCACCACCGCGCCGCGGCGACATTGGGTCGGCGACGGCTTTCCCGTCCGCTCGCTCGTCTCCTATGCGGCTGACCCCGCGGCCGTCAGCCCGTTCCTGCTGCTCGACTACGCGGGACCGCACTTCTTCGCCCCGGCCGAGACGCCACGCGGCGTCGGCGCCCACCCGCATGCCGGATTCGAGACCGTCACCATCGTCTATGACGGCGAGGTGGCGCACCGCGATTCGGCGGGCGGCGACGGCACGATCGGCCCGGGCGACGTCCAGTGGATGACCGCGGGCGCCGGCATCGTCCACGAGGAGTTGCACTCGCCGGCCTTCACCAAAACCGGCGGCCCGTTCCGCATGGTCCAGCTATGGGTCAACCTGCCGGCCAGGGACAAGCAGGCGAGCCCCGGCTACCAGTCGATCGCGAGCGCCGCCATCCCGGCGGTCGAGCTGCCCGACGACTCCGGCAGCATCCGCGTCATTGCGGGCGAGCACGCCGGGGTCAGGGGCCCCGCCCGGACCTTCACGCCGATCACGATCCGCGACGTCAGGCTCGCGCCCGATGCGGCGCTCACCCTCGACCTGCCGGCGGGCCACACCGCGATGCTCGTCGTGCTCGCGGGCCACGTCACGGTGAACGGCGACGATGGTGCCGGCGAGGCCGAGGTCGTACACCTCGACCGCGACGGCGATGCGGTCCGCATCCGCGCCGATGGCGCCTCGACGCTGCTCGTGCTCACCGGCGAGCCGATCGACGAGCCGGTCGTCGGCCACGGGCCCTTCGTCCTCGAGAGCGAGGCGGCGCTTCATGCTGCCTTCGACGCCTACCGGTCGGGCCGCTTCGGCCGGCTTGCTGCCTGACCAAGGCCGCACCGTTCATCCCGGACGGTGCGGCACCAAAAAGGAGGAACTGCCATGTCCAAGACCTACAACAAGCTCGACAAGACCAATGCCGCCGTGCTCCTCGTCGACCACCAGACCGGCCTGTTGTCGCTGGTCCGCGACTTCAACCCCGACGCCTTCAAGAACAACGTCCTCGCACTCGCCGACCTCGCCAAGTATTTCGGGCTGCCGACCATCCTGACGACCAGCTTCGAGGACGGCCCGAACGGCCCGCTCGTCCCGGAACTGAAGGAGGCCTTCCCGGACGCCCCCTACATCCCCCGCCCGGGCCAGATCAATGCCTGGGACAACGCGGACTTCGTCAAGGCGATCGAGGCCACGGGCAAGAAGCAGCTCATCATCGCCGGCGTCGTCACCGAGGTCTGTGTCGCCTTCCCGGCCCTCTCGGCGATCGAGGCGGGCTACGACGTCTTCGTCGTCACCGACGCGTCCGGCACCTTCAACGAGGTCACCCGCCACGCCGCGTGGCAGCGCATGGCGGCCGCCGGCTGCCAGCTGATGAGCTGGTTCGGCGTCGCCTGCGAGCTGCACCGCGACTGGCGCAACGACATCGAAGGCCTGGGCACCCTCTTCTCGAACCATATCCCCGACTACCGCAACCTGATCAACAGCTACGCCACGCTGACCCAGAAGCGCGGCTAGAGCGGCCCGCCGAAAAGGCCGTGGAAGCGGCCGAGGAAGCTGCGCAGCCGCTCCGATTCGGGGTTGTGCAGCACCTCGTCCGGGGTGCCCTTCTGGGCGACGAGGCCGCCGTCCATGAACACCACTTGGTTGGCGACGTCGCGCACGAACAGCATCTCGTGGCTGACCACCACCATGGTCATGCCGCTCTTCGCCAGGTCCTGCATCACCGCCAGCACCTCGGCGACCAACTCGGGGTCGAGGGCCGAGGTGACCTCGTCGAACAGCATCAATCTCGGCTCCATCGCGACCGCCCGGGCGATGGCGACCCGTTGCTGCTGCCCGCCGGAGAGCTGGTAGGGATAATGCTGGCGGCGGTCGGCGAGCCCCACCCGGTCGAGCCAGTGCCGCGCCCGCTCCTCGGCCTCGGCATTGGCCATGCCGCGGACCTTGGTGAGGCCGAGCATGACGTTGGCCTCGGCGGTCATGTGCGGGAACAGGTTGAAGCTCTGGAAGACCATGCCGATGCGCGCCCGCTGGGCCGAGATCTGCCGCTCGCCCAGCCGCTTGCGGCGGCCGTTGGCGGCGTAGCCGATCGCCTCGCCGTCGAGCTCGATGCGGCCCTGATGGTATTCCTCGAGCAGGTTGATGCAGCGCAGGAAGGTGGTCTTGCCCGAGCCCGAGGCACCGATCAGCGCCACCACCTGGCCCTGCTCGATGTCGAGGTCGATGCCCTTGAGCACCTCGGTCTGGTCGTACTTCTTGTGGATGTCGCGGGCGCTCAGGAGGGCCATCGGTCGCTCGCCTCGATCAATAGCGCAGATAGGCGTAGCGCCGCTCGAGCGCCGCCGCCGCCTGGGCGATGGAGAAATTGATCGCGATATAGATCACGGTCGCGGTCATATAGAACTGCAGGATCATGTAGTTGCGGGCGATGGCCTGCTGGTTGGCGAGCAGCAGCTCGACCACGCCGATGACCGAGAGCAGCGTCGTTCCCTTGACGATCTCGAGTGCCGTGTTGACCCAGGGCGGCAATGCGCGGCGGAGAGCCTGGGGCAGGATGATGTAGCGCAGCCGTTGGCCGAAGCGCATGCCGATCGCCATGCCGGCTTCGTGCTGGCCCACCGGGATCGACTGCACCGCACCGCGCACGTTCTCGGCGATATGCGCCACGCAAAAGGCCGAGAGGGCGATCACCCCGGCCCAGAACGGCTTGACCGTGAGCTTGAGGATGGCGAGCCCGTAATAGGTGAAGAGGATCAGGACCAGGACCGGGACGCCGCGCATGACGTCGACATAGAGCCGGGCCAGCAGGCGCAGCGGCAGCACGGCAAAGGTAAGGATCAGGCCGAGCGCGAAGCCGAGGACCGAGCCGATGGCGATGGTCAAAAGCGAGCTTGAGATGGTGACCAGAAAGCCGTCGAGGAGCGCCCAGCGGGCGACCCAGATCTGGTAGAGAAACGTGCTGCGGTCCCAATCCATCTCAGCGTCTGCCCACCATCCAGCCGCGCATCACTTGACCACCGCGTAGCGCTTCTCGATCTGCCGGAGGGCGATGGCGATCGCATAGGCGGTGACGAGATAGAGCGCACTCGCGGTCAGCCAGACCTCGATGACGCGGTAGGTGTTGGCGTTGATCTGCCGGGCGGTGAAGGTGAGCTCCGGCACGGCGATGGCGGCGGCGAGCGAGGTGTCCTTGAACAGCGAGATCAAATTGTTCGAGACCGCCGGCAGGGTGATGCGGAACATCAAGGGCAGGATGACGTAGCGCTGCCGCTGCCAGGGCCTGAGCCCGATCGCCTTCGCCGCCTCGCCATAGGCCCGCGGCATCGAGGCGAGCCCGGCCCTGAACACCTCGCACATATAGGCCGCGGCATAGGCCGAAAGCGTGATGATGAACGATTCGATCTTGTCAAAGATGTAGATGCCGAGCTCCGGCAGCCCGAAATAGACGAAGAAGATCAAGAGCAGGAGCGGCGTGTTCCTGATCAGCTCGACATAGAGCCAGGCCGGCCTCGACAGCCACCACCTTGGCGACAGCCGTGCGTAGGCCAGCCCGAGCCCGATGATCGTGCCGATCAGCAGCGAGACGACAGCGAGCCCCAGCCCGAACGCAAGGGCGCCCAGGAAGGCGTCCCAGTTGCGCCAGATCACGTCCCAATTGAAATTGTAGGCGATCATCGAGGCGGGCGGGGCGCGCTGGCGGTCGTCGCCACTGAGGTCAGGTGAATTCCTGCGGGAAGCCGACCGTGGGTGTCGGCAGGTCGATGCCGAACCACTTCTGGTAGGACGCCTTCATGGTGTCGAAGTCGACGCCCAGCATCGCCTCGCGATAGACCGTGTTGACCCAGTTGAGCCAGACCGGATCGCCCGGACGGACGGCCGAGGCATAGGAGTTGGGCATCCAGCCATACTCCAGGTTCTTGTATCGGCCCGGCGTCGTCTGCATCAGCCAGCGGATCGCCGACTGGTCACCGAGATAGGCGTCGACCCGCCGCGCGTTGAGCGCTTGCAGCGTCGTGTCCGGGCTGTCGAACTGGTCGACCGTGGCCTCCGGCAAGGCGGCGTGCACCCAGTCCTCGATGAAGACGTTCTGCATCGCCCCTACCCGGGCATCGGCCCCGGCAGCGAGGATGCTATCGAACGTATCGAATCGGGCACCGTCGGCCATCACCAGGAGGCTCACGCCCTCGCGATAGTATGGGACGGTGAACTCGACCTGCTGCGCCCGGCCGGCCGTGATCGTCATCCACTGGCAGATGATGTCGACCTGGTCGGTGATCAGACTCGGGATGCGCGCATCAGAGCCCTGCAGCACGAACTCGACCTTGGTCTCGTCATCGAACAGGTTGCGGGCCAGGAGCCGGGCGAGGTCGATGTCCATGCCGACGAGCTGGCCCGTCTCGTCTTCGAAGTGCCAGGGCGGGTTGGTGCTGCCGGTGCCCACAATGAGATGCCCGCGCCGCAGCACCTGCTGAAGCTTCGAGGTGGAGGTGTCGAAGGACTGGGCCTTCGCCGCCCGTGCCCCGAGCAGCCCGCCGACCCCGCCGGCCGCCACCCCGAGCCCGAGCAGCCCGCGCCGCTTGAGCATGGCGAACGCCCGATCCGTGAACCCGCTCATCCCGTGATTCCTTTGCTGGCAGTTGCCGGCGGCGGTGCGCACCCGGTCGCCCGGGCGCCCCCCGTCGTGACGGCACCCTGCGCGGCTTTGCCCGTCCTGTCCAGGGGCTCCGGCACCGCAACCCGGGGCTAGAGCCGGCCGGTGGCGTGGGGTCGCCGGCTCAGCAGCGGCACACGGACCCAGCAGTCGAGCAGCACCAGCACCGCCATGGCACCAAGCGAGGCGTTCACCAGCGTGCCGCCGCCGACGATCATGTAGGCCGCAGCATCGGTGAAGCGCCCGGCCACCCAGCCGCCGGTGTCGAGCCAGAGGCCGACGAAGCCGGCGAGCGGCAGCAACGCCTTCCAGAACGCCGCGAGGTCGGTGACGGCGAGCAGGACGCCCAGTGCCAGGAGCGCCGTGGCGATGCCGAACAGATGGAAGTGCAGGCCGCGCAGCAGCTTGCCGTCGGGCAGGCCGCGCGCGGTGAGCGCCATCACGTCCTCGTACGAGGTGAGCGGGATGCTCGGCATCGCCTTGGTCATGGTCGAGCTGCGGCTGTGGCAGTTGGTGCAATCCTCGGCCATCACGGCCCTGACCTCCTTATCGTAGAGATCGCGCGGCGTGCCAGCCGCGATCCAGCGCTCGACGATGTGGATCGATTCGTCCTCGGTGACGTACTCGTACATCGAGCCCCACATCGCACCGACCAGCAGGCTCTGCGTGTATTTCCGCTTGACGGCGTCGATATCGACCAGGCTGGACGACCCGGTGCTCTGCACCACCAGCAGCGCCGCGACCGCCAGCGCGGCGAGGACGGTGAGGCAGAACAGGGAGACGGCGAGCCGTCCCCCTGGCGCCAGCTCCTTGAGCCGGGGCACGGGCGCCCTCTCAGCCGCCGAAGCGCAGGGTCAACACCCCCTCGTGGAAGACGTGATTGATCTGGCTGTTGTCGAAGACGGCGACGCCGAACGGGTACTCCTTGCCGAGGTCGTCGAACTGCACGTCCTGTGTCGCGGCGCTCTCGCCGCTGGTGACCAGCGGGCGCGCCACCTCGAGCGTCCACTGACCGTCGGCCCAGCGGGCCTCCGCCTGGATGTCGCCGCGCGAGCCGGCGAAGGGCTCGACCAGCATCGACGGCAACACGTCACCCGGAGCGAACGTGTCCTCGAACGGGACGGCGTTCGCCTTGTTGAGCCAGAAGGCGCCGGTCGACCGGTCGCCCGGCATGAAGGCCGGCCTGGTCCTGTCCTCGGACAGGTTGTCGGCATAGCCGCCGCCCGTCCGGCTGTCGCTCTTGCGGCCCCAGCCCGAGTTCGCCGCTGCGTCGGTGGTGTCGTCGATGAACTGGTCGTCGATCTGCCCGACCGGCCCGGTGCGCACCGCCTTCCAGTGCCACATGTCGATCGTCTGCTCCGGCCGCGTGGTGAACTTGCGGCCGGGCGAGCCAGCCGCGATCCCGTCGATCATTCCGTTGTCGGCCATGTGACAGGCCGCGGCGCAGCCCCGCCGGTCGAAGCCGCGGGCGTTGATGTCCCAGAGGACCGCGAGCTTGTCCTCGTAGTAGGTATTGTCGTGGCCGGTGCCGTCGTCCTGGCGCAGCCGCTGCCAGGAGCCGTCCGCCTGCTTGACCCAGGGCTGGCGCTCAAGGCTCTCGCTCGGGTCGTCCCACCGAAAGAGGAAATAGATCGAGCTGTCGTCGTGCAACGCACGGATGGTGACGGTGGACTGTTGGATGCCCGCATAGCCGTCCGGCTTGTAGGGGAACTGATCGACGACGATGTCGAGCGGCTCGGCCGCTGCCCAGGGATCATCGACCGCACCGTCGATGGTCGGCGCCGCGCTGGTCCTGGCGCTGGTCAGGGTCTCCGCGGCCATTGCCCCGGTCACGCCGCCGGCTAGGCTCAACGCCACCGCACCCATCACCAGATTCCTGTTCATCTCGTTGCTCCCCGATCAAGGCGGCCCGGTAGCAGCCGGGCGGGACGCGCGACTGCGCCATTGTCCGGCAACGTCGGGCAGACCTTCGAGTGCGGCAGGCCCGGCTCGCCAGGATCTGACCCTACACCAGGCTGTCGCCCACCCAGTTGACGCAGATCAAGAGCCGCGACAGTCGTTACTCGGCGGCGGGCAGCCGCGCCCCGGCTTCAGCTGCCCCAGCCTCGCGCCCCGATGAAGCGTAGCCGGCGTTCGAGCTCGGCCAGGTTCTCGGCGGCGGTGCCGCGGCCGGCGATGGTGTTGTGCGCGGCCGTCCAAATCTCCTGGCTCACCTGGCTGTAGTGGACGCCGGTGGGGGCCGAGGGCCGCGGCACGGCGTTGGCCAGCACCTCCCGCCAGGCCGGGATCAGGGGCTGGGCCGCGGCGATCTCGGGGTCATCATAGAGGGCGGCGATGGTCGGCAGGAAGGAGTAGCGGATCGCCCGGTCCTTCTGGATCGCCTCGCTCGTCAGGAACAGCACGAGCTCGGTCGCCGCCTCGGGCTCACGGCTGTAGGCCGAGACCGCGGCGTTCCAGCCACCGAGCGTCGCGACCGAGCCCGTCCCTTCCGCCCCTCGCGGCAGCGGCACGACGTCGAACCGGCCGGCGACGGCGGAATCCGCCGCATTGCCAAGAGCATAGGCATAAGGCCAGTTGCGCATGAAGACGGCGTTTCCGGCCTGCCAGAAGAGCCGGCTCTCCTCCTCGCGATAGGCGATGACCCCGGGTGGGGCGATGCTGCCGACCCAGCCGGCGACGCGGTCGAGAGCGCGCGCCGCATTGGCGTTGGCGGCGACGATCCGCCCCTCGGTGTCGATGAACGTGCCGCCGTCGTTCGAGGCCACCCATTCGAGCGCGTTGCAGGTCAGACCCTCGTAGAGCCCGCCCTGGAAGACGAAGCCCCAGAGGTCGGCATTCCCGGCGACGCGCTCGGCGGCCATGATCTCGCGTGCCGTCACCTCGAGGTCGCCCCAGGTCTCGGGCGGGTTCTTCCCGTGCTTCTCCAGAAGGTCGGTGCGGTAGTAGAGCGCCGGTGCATCGGTGTAGTAGGGAATGGCGACCAGCCGGCCGTCCACCGTCTGGGACGCCACGATCTCCGTGATGTGGGCGTCGACCACACCTGTCGCGGCGTCACTCAGGTCGCGGAGGTGGGCACCCAGCAGCCCCGACCAGATGACGTCGATGAACAGCACGTCGAGGTCGGCGCGCCGGTCGGCCAGCCAGATCCGATACTGGGCGAGCTGGTCGGTGGTCGATGAGGGCATCTCGATGATCGACACGCGATGCCCGGTCTCGGCCTCGAACCGGTCCAGATGCTCGCGCAGGAGCTGCAGCGCCGCGCCGGTGTCGCCGGCCGCGATCTTGAGCTCGGCGGCGGTCGCCGTCCCGGCCACGAGGCCGGCCAAGGCCACCGCGACGACGCCGGCCGCCTTGATTCTGGTCATGTCCTTCCTCCCCTCCTGGTCGCAACCGTTTCGCGAATTATGCCACGAACGCGCGCAAAACGGCACCCGTGGACGGTGCCGGCCGCTCCGGCCGCATGCCGGGTGTCGAGGCGGGCCGCGGGCGAGCCAGCGCCGGCCCGGCGATCCGGCTCGGACTCCGGCCGTTGCCTTGCCGGCACGCCCGGCGCGGGCGGAAGGATCGATCCACCCGCGCGTCGATGCTGACACGCGCCCGGCGCCCGGCTAGAAGACTGTGCTTGCGACCGCGGAGCCCCCATGGCCGTCGAGATCTGGCTCGCCTTCGTCGCCGCTTCCGCGGTGCTGCTCGCCATCCCGGGGCCGACCGTGCTCCTGGTGGTGGCCTACGCACTGGGCCAGGGCCGGCGCGCCGCGGCGGCGACCACCGCCGGCGTGGCGCTCGGGGACTTCACGGCGATGACCGCATCGCTGCTCGGCCTGGGCGTGCTGCTCGCCACCTCGGCCACCCTCTTCACGATCCTCAAATGGGCCGGGGCCGCCTATCTCGTCTATCTCGGCATCAGGCTCTGGCGCGCCCCGGTGGTCGACGGCGCCGCCCTGCCCGGGACCGCTGCGGTGAGTGCGCGGCGGATGCTCGCCCACACCTGGCTGGTAACGGCGCTCAACCCCAAGAGCATCGTTTTCTTCGTGGCCTTCCTGCCGCAGTTCCTCGACCCGGGCCGGCCGCTGCTGCCGCAGTTCGTCGTCATGGAGGCGACCTTCCTGGTGCTGGCCACGCTCAACGCCGCAGCCTACGCCGGCCTCGCCCAGTCCGCCCGCCGCCTGATCCGGACCCCTGCCATCCAACGCGCCGTCAACCGCACCGGGGGCACCCTGCTGATCGGCGCCGGGCTCCTGACAGCGACCCTCAGGCGAGCCGCGCCCTGACCGGAGGGGTCAGACCCCTTGACAAGAAGCGCTCCACATCAAGCCTCTGGCGCCAGGTTCAGACACCTCTGAGAAGCCCTGGTCCGTCAAAGATTTGTCGTGCCCGGCCCGGCAGCCCGGGCAGACCAACCTCCCGCGGCACGGCCGATCCAAACCGAAAAGCCGTTCCTGATCAGATGGTTGACTCGAAAGATTGAGCCGGCGGATCGCCGGCTCAGAAGACCGCCAGCAATCCGCCGTCCACATAGAAGATTTGGCCGTTGACGAAGCTCGACGCGTCCGAGGCCAGGAAGATGCACATCCCCTGCAGCTCCTCGACCTCGCCCCAGCGGCCTGCCGGGGTGCGCTTCTCGACCCAGGCGTTGAACTCCGGGTTCTCGATCAGCGCCTTGTTCATCGGCGTCTTGAAGTAGCCGGGACCGATGCCGTTGATCTGCAGGCCGTGCCTCGCCCAGTCGGCGCACATGCCTTTGGTCATCATCCGCACGCCGCCCTTGGCGGTGGCGTACGGCGTGATCGTCGGCCGGGCGACGTCGCTGGTCAGTGAGCAGATATTGATGATCTTGCCGCGGCCGCGCGGGATCATGCGTTTGGCCACCTCCTTGCCGACGTAGAACACGGCATCGAGATTGGTGGCCATCACTTCCCGCCACGTCTCCGGGGAGATCTCGTCGAGCGGGGCTCGGCGCTGGATGCCGGCATTGTTGACCAGGATGTCGATCGGCCCCTCGGAGTCCTCGATCCTCGCGATGCCGGCGGCGACGGCCGCCGTGTCGGTGACGTCGAAGACGTGCGCCGTGGCTCCCGGGATGTCGGCCATCGCCAGCTCGAGCTTGGCTGCGTCCCGGCCGTTGAGCACCACGGCGGCGCCGGCGGCCGCGAGCCCCTTGGCCAAAGCCAGGCCGATGCCCGAGCCTGAGCCGGTGACGAGCGCCCGACGCCCGGTCAGATCGAAGAGCGTGGTCGACATGCCGTGTCCTCCCTGTTTGGTGGCAGCGACCTAGCCCCTACCTATAGGACGACGCAAGAATCGTCGGCACCGGCCCGGGAGTTCGCCACCGTGGAGAAGAAGCAGCAGATCAACGTCGGCTACGCGATGATCGCCTTCCTGCTCCTGCTCGTCTTCCAGAGCTGGCTCGCTACCCAGCAGCAGATCGAGACAATTCCCTACAGCGAGTTCCAGGTCCTGCTCGAGCAGGGGGCCATCGAGGAGGTCCGGGTTTCCGAGCGCTTCGTCCAGGGCCGGCTGCGCCAGCCGACTGAGGGCGGGGCGCAGTACTTCCGCACCAACCGGGTCGAGCTCGAGATGGCCGACCGGCTGGCCGAGCACGACGTCCGCTTCGCCGGCGAGATCGAGAGCACCTTCCTGCGCGACCTCCTCTCCTGGATCATCCCGATCCTGATCCTCATCGGCTTTTGGATGTTCATGATCCGCCGCTTCGCCGAGAAGCAGGGCTTCGGCGGGCTG
>CAYWSB010000060.1:0-29368 GCA_964460465.1 uncultured Geminicoccaceae bacterium
AGAACGAGCTGGGCACAAGCCCAGCTACACCACGCCGTGGGACACGATCGACGATCTCGAGGAGCTTCTCCAGCGGATCGTCCTGCTCGGAGAACTCGCCCGGCCGATCCGCCACGCTCCGGAACCCGGTCCGCCTCGGCAACGGCTTCCTCCCCGCTCCCTTGCCGCAAAATTGGCCGATCAGCGTCCAAACGACGCGGTTTCCGGCGGTGTCCGCCTAGTCCGATCGAGTCTCGGGCCAGCTGCTGCAAATCGATGAAAATGACCTCTGGATCGCAGCTCAGGCGGTCGAGCGCAACCTCGTCGTCGTGACGTCAGACCCTGACCTCACGAGCGTAATTGCACCGGTCGTAGCTGAGTTGCGGGTCAAGCTCGTGTAGGGGCCCAGCAGATCATCAACGCTTCACGTGTTTCGTCGACGCCATGCGGCATGAGACTAGCGCCAAATCACGAGCGTTCCTGTCACCGGCGATGACCACGTATTTGGCCGATGGGTCGTGGCACAGGGCCTATTCCACGCTCCGTGGGCAAGGCTGGCGTCCAGCAAAGCTGACGTTCAGCGCAAGCCTTCTATCGCGTCTGCCCGGTCCACAGCCGGCGATCGGCCATGATCTTCGCCGCCGCGGCCCGGACCAGCGCCGAGAGCGCCGTCTTCGGGAGCGTGCGCATCGTCTCCTCGATCAGCAGCGCGAGGACCACGCTGCCACCGCGGAGCCGCAGTCCTATACCGCCAGCTGGCACCACCCCAAAGTCCCGGTGGGGCCCGTGGGGAGGCGCCGCCTCCCCGCGATTCTTCGCCTGTCACGGCCTTTGGAAGAGCGCGTCGTCCGGGTGGTGATCGAAGCGCACCGTTTCTGTCAGGAAGGCGGCTTCGTCGACCCAGCCGGCCATCAGCGGCCAGCCGTTGCGGGCGTAGACGGTGAAGGGGATGGCGCCGCAGGTGTCGCGGTCGACGGGGCGGAGCGCCGGCTCGATGCGTTGCATGAGCTCGAGGGAGCGGGTGATGGGCTCGATGAAGGGGGTCATCCAGGCGGACGCCAGCACCTCGCCGCAGATCTGCTCGCCGACCTGGAGGACGTGGTAGGTGGAGGCGTGGCCGGCGACCTGGGGGCCGGCGCTCCATTTCCGGAGGTTGTAGGGCAGCATGCGGGCGCCGTCGTCGAGCATGGCGGCGCGGATGGGCTGCGTCGAGGCACCGTTCATCGGGTAGACATATTGCCGCTCGACGTCGACCAGGTGCCGCGAGGCGCCCATCGAGACGAGGACGAGGTTGCGGTCGCTGCCGGTTTCGACGCGGATCGGCTCGCCGTTGAAAAGGGCCTCGACCAGCATGCCGGCGCGGGCCTCGCCGATGGCGAGACCGACGAGGGCAACGAGGCAGAGGAGAAATCGGCTAGGGCGCATCATGGGCTCCAGGCGGACGATCCGCAGTCTCGCAGGAAGGGCTTAAGATCGGGTTAACGTCACCGCCAGACCCCGCTCGACGATGGCCGCGGCGTGCCGGACGTGGCGACCCGGGTCGAAGAGGGTGCCCAGCCGCTCGGCCGTCAGGTGGTCGGTGATCCGCGGCTCGGCGAGCAGCAGGTCGAGCAGCGGCGTCTCCGCCTCCCAGGCGCGCATCGCACTCTGCTGCACCAGCTCGTAGGCGGCCTGGCGCGCCATGCCGGCATCGATCAGCGCCAGGAGCACGGCCTGGCTGTTGTAGAGCCCGTGGGTGGCGTCGAGATTGCGCCGCATCCGCTCGGGGTGGACGACGAGCTTGTCCATCATCACGGTCAGGCGGTTGAGCGCGAAGTCGGTGAGGATGCAGCTGTCGGGCAGCATCACCCGCTCGACCGAGCTGTGCGCGATGTCGCGCTCGTGCCAGAGGACGACGTTCTCGAGGGCGGGGATCACCGATGCGCGGACCATCCGGGCGAGGCCGGTGAGGTTCTCCGAGAGCACGGGATTGCGCTTGTGCGGCATCGCCGAGCTGCCCTTCTGCCCGGCGTGGAAGAACTCCTCGACCTCGCGCACCTCGCTGCGCTGCAGGTGGCGGACCTCGGTCGCCAGCCGCTCGATCGAGCCCGCGATCTGGGCCAAGGCACAGGCGAAGGCGGCATGGCGGTCGCGCGGGATCACCTGGGTCGAGACCGGCTCGGGCCGCAGCCCGAGGCGCCGGGCGACCACGGCCTCCACCTCGGGGTTGATGTTGGCGAAGGTGCCGACCGCACCCGAGACCGCACAGGTGGCGACGTCGTCGAGGGCGGCGGCGAGGCGATCGCGCTGGCGGGCGAACTCGGCATGGAAGCCGGCGAGCTTGATCCCCATGGTGGTGGGCTCGGCGTGGATGCCGTGGCTGCGGCCGATGCAGATGTCGAGCGCATGCTCGCGGGCGCGGCGGGCGAGGACGGCGAGGAGGGCGTCAAGTCCGCCCATGATCAGGCCGCCAGCCTCGCGCAGCTGCAGGGCGAGCGTGGTGTCGAGGAGGTCGGACGAGGTCATGCCGAGGTGCAGGAGCCGCGCCTCGGGGCCGCAGACATGCTCGATGTGGGTCAGAAAGGCGATGACGTCGTGGCGGGTGACGGCCTCGATGGCGTCGACCGCCTCGGGGTCGATCAGCCGCTCCTTCGCCGTCTCGGTCTCGGCGCGCAGCCTGGCCACCGCGGCGGCGTCGATCTGGCCGCGCTCGGCCATGGCCTCGGCGACGGTGAGCTCGACCTCGAGCCAGAGCCGCAGCTTGTTCTCGGGGGCGAACACGGCGGTCATCGCCGGTCGGCTGTAGCGGGGAATCATCGGGGCTCCGTGCGGCGGAGGGCACTATGCCGCCGTGTCTAGCAGTGCCCGCGCCACACCGAAAGCCCGGCCGGCCGGGCGGCATGCCTTGCCGCTTGGCCCCGGACCGAGGGCCCTCCTAGAATGGCCCGTCATGAGCGATCGACCGACCAGCGCCCCGCCCGCATCGTTCCTCTCGCGGCTGCCGCGACGGGTGCCGCTCAGCCTGTTTCTCGCCGGTGCCATCGGCCTCGCCATGCTGGTCTCGCTCGGGCTCGTCCTCTGGCTGACGCTCGGCACCGCCCGCGAGGGCACCCTGCAGCTCCTGCGTGACAAGTCGGCGCTGGTGCTGGCGCTGGTCGAGGCCAAGACGACCCAGTTCCTGGCACCGGCCGAGGCGCTGACGGACGAGGTGGCGGCGAGGATCGCGCGGCACGAGCTGGCACTCGACGACACGGACGCGCTGGTGAACGCCTTGCGCTACGCCCTGGCGGCCGCACCGCAGCTCAACGCCGCGGTCTTCACCGGAATCGACGGCTGGATGGTCAGCGTCTTTCGCCGCGGCGACGGCACCGTGGGCTGGAGCCGCGAACAATGGGCTGGCGATCGTGTGGTCGCGCGCGCGATGCAGCCGGTGCTTGCGGGGGCCGATCCGGCGCCCGGCTGGGGGGAGCCCACCCACGTCGTCGCCGCCGGCACGACGCTCATGTTCTTCGCCCGGCCGACGCGGCGCGACGGGCGGCTGGTGGGTGCGGTGGTCGCGACCATCTCGGTGCCGATGCTCTCGCGCTTCATCGCCGCCATCGACACGCCGGGCGAGATCGGCACCTTCGTTCTCTACGGGCGCGATCGGGTGATGGCGCACCCCGGACTGGTCGAGCCCGGGGCATTCACGACACCGGACGAGCCGCTGCCCGGCTTGGCTGCACTGGGCGATCCCGCGCTGTCCTTGATCTGGTCGGACGGCTGGGAGGGGCGCAGCCTCGCGCAGTTCGGCATCAAGGCGCACTGGGTCGACGGACCGGAAGGCAACTACGTCTATCTCTACGAGCCATTGGTGTCGTCGCGGGAGACGCCATGGCTGATCGGCGGCTATTTCCGGGCCGAGGACATCGGCCGCGAGTGGCAGCAGCTCAACCGCGCCACGATGCTCGCCGGGGTGCTCTTGCTGCTGAGCCTCGTGGGCGCCGTGCTCCTGGCCCGCAAGCTTGCCTGGCCGGCGACCCAGATCGCCGCCACGGCCCGCGCGGTGAGCGCGCTCAGGCTCGACAACATCCATCCGATGGGCGGCTCGCGCATCCGCGAGCTCGACGACGCCGAGCGCTCGCTCAATGCCATGGTTGCGGCGCTCGGCTGCTTCGTCCGCTATCTGCCACGCGATCTCGTCGACTACGTGCTGCTGCATCCAGACCGCGACATCGGCCGGCCGCGGCGCCGGCCGATGTCCATCATGTTCACCGACATCTCGGGCTTCACGGCCCTGGCGGAGCACCTCGATCCCGAGGCCGCAGGCGCCCTGCTCAACGAGCACTTCGCCGATCTCGAAGCCTGCATCCGGGCCACGGGCGGGGTCATCGACAAATACATGGGCGACGGGCTCCTGGCCTTCTGGGGGGCACCCGAGCCGATGGCGGACCATCCGCGCCGCGCGGTCGAGGCGGCGCTCGCCATGGCGGAGGCGGTGCGGGCGCGGAACGGCAGGGCGGCCATGCCGCTCCGCCTCAGGGTCGGCATCGCCACGGGCGACATCCTCGTGGGCGATCTCGGTGCCCCCACCCGGACCAACTACACGGTCATCGGCGACGCGGTGAACGTGGCCCAGCGGCTGCTGGAGATGGGCCATGTGGCCGCACCGGAGCACGAGACGGTGATCGTGACGACCAGCGCCTGCATTGCCAGGATCGCACCGGATGCGCGGCCCCGGGTGCGGCCGCTGGGCGAGCACCAGGTGCGCGGCCGGCTCGGCATGGTGGAGCTGGTCGAGGTCCTGGACGCTCGGCAGGCCGAGCCGGCGGCGGCACCGCCCGCCATGGTTGCCGAATGAACCTCGCTGCGGCCGGCCTCGCCTGGATCGGCCGCTCGGCCAGCCCGCTCTTCTTCGTGGCTGTTTTCGCCGGGGTGGCGGTGCCACCGCTGGCGCGCCTGCTGCAGCCGCTGCTGCTGTCGGCGATCCTGCTGCCCTTCGTGATCGCGCTGCTCAAGCTCGACCCGGCGGTGCTGCTGCGCCACGCGCGGCGCCCGCTGCTGCCGCTCGGCCTCGTGCTCTGGTCGCTCGTGGGCGCGCCGGTGCTGGTGGCGCTGGCGATCCGGCCGCTCGGCCTCGAGCCCGACGTGGCGGCCCTGGCCGTCACGACGGCCGCCTGTGCGCCGCTCATGGCGTCCGGTGCGCTGGCGATGCTGCTCGGGCTCGACGTGGCCCTGGCCCTCCTGGTCGTGGTGCCGGCCACCGCCCTCGTGCCGTTCACCGTGCCGCCCATGGCGCTCTGGCTCGCCGGGCTCGAGCTCGACCTGCCGGCGGGCGAGCTGGCACTCCGGCTGGCGATCCTGGTCCTCGGCTCGGGCGCAGCGGCGGTGGTGCTGCGCCGCGGGCTCGGTGCCGAGCGTCTGCGCCGCTCGGCGCCGGTCCTCGATGGCCTCGCCGTGCTCGGCTTCGTCGTCTTCGCCGTGGCGGTGATGGACGGCTTCACCGTGACGGCTCTGGACCGGCCGGGCTTCGTCCTGGGTATCCTCGCCGCCGTCTTCGCCCTCAATATCGGTCTGCAGGCGACGACCGCGCTCGCCCTCCTGCCGTTCGTGCCGCGGCGGACGGCGCTGACGGCCGGGCTCGTTGCCGGCAACAACAATTTCGGGCTGGTGCTGGCGTCGGTGGTCGACACCGCACCCGCGACCATGCTCGTCTTCGTGGCGGCGCTGCAGTTCCCGATCTATCTGCTGCCGATCCTGCAGCGACGATACTATCCGCGCCTGCTCGCCGCCGAACGGCAGGGTTGACCTGCTCCGCTTGCGGCGAATGGCTGCAATGTGCGGACGAGGGTCGCGGGCCCCTGCGCCGCCCTGTATAAGCTCGTCCCAGCAGCGCGGCGGGGCGCGGCCCGAGTAGCCGTGGCCGTTCGCCGATGCTTGAGCAGAAAACAAGCGAGGGGGACCTCTGATGACCGATATCGTCATTGTCGCGGCCGGCCGGACCGCGGTCGGCAGCTTCAACGGCAGCCTGTCGACTGTGCCGGCGCATTTTCTCGGCCAGACCGTGATCCAGGGCGTGCTGGACCGCGCCAAGGTCGAGCCGGGCGAGGTTTCCGAGGTCATTCTCGGCCAGATCCTGGCGGCGGGGCAGGGCCAGAACCCGGCGCGGCAGGCCTCGGTCAATGCCGGCGTGCCGGTCGAGGTGCCGGCCTACGGCGTCAACATGCTCTGCGGCTCGGGCCTGAAGTCGGTCGCCATGGGCGTGCAGTCGATCACCAACGGTGACTCGGCGATCGTCGTCGCCGGCGGCCAGGAAAGCATGAGCATGGCGCCGCACGTCGCCTATCTCCGCACCGGCCAGAAGATGGGCAGCGTCGAGTTCATGGACACGATGCTCAGGGACGGCCTGCTCGATGCCTTCCAGGGCTACCACATGGGCACGACCGCCGAGAACGTCGCCCAGAAGTGGCAGATCACCCGCGAGACCCAGGACGAGTTCGCCGTGGGCTCGCAAAACAAGGCCGAGGCCGCGATCAAGGCCGGCAAGTTCAAGGACGAGATCATCCCGGTCACGATCAAGACTCGGAAGGGCGACGTCGTGGTCGACGGCGACGAGTACCCGCGCGCCGGGGCGACGCTCGACTCAATGACCAAGCTGCGGCCGGCGTTCTCCAAGGACGGCACGGTCACTGCGGGCAACGCCTCGGGCATCAACGACGGCGCCGCGGCGGTGGTGCTGATGACGGCGGCCGAGGCGGAGAAGCGCGGGCTGACGCCGCTCGCCCGCATCGTCACCTGGGCGCAGTCCGGCGTCGATCCTTCGATCATGGGCACGGGCCCGATCCCGGCCTCCAGGAAGGCGCTCGAGAAGGCCGGCTGGAAGGTCGGCGACCTCGACCTCGTCGAGGCCAACGAGGCGTTCGCCGCTCAGGCCATCGCGGTCAACCGTGACATGGGCTGGGACACCGACATCGTCAACGTCAACGGCGGGGCCATCGCCATCGGCCATCCGATCGGCGCCTCGGGTGCTCGGGTGCTGGTGACGCTCTTGCACGAGATGCAGAAGCGCGATGCCAAGAAGGGCCTCGTGACCTTGTGCATCGGCGGCGGCATGGGCATCGCCATGTGCCTAGCGCGCGCCTGAGCGTCGCCCCACCGAGTCCGGCCCCGCTGCAGGCGCGGCGGGGCCGTGGCTCGGGTTGACTTTCGCTCGCCGCGCGCGACTGTAGCTGCGAGACGGCGATCAATGAACAGAGGGAGGATAGTGTAATGGCGCGTGTGGCGCTCGTGACGGGTGGCAGCCGCGGCATCGGTGCCGCGATCTCGGTGGCGCTCAAGGCGGCCGGCTGCCAGGTCGCGGCCAACTATGCCGGCAACGACGAGGCGGCGGGCAAGTTCAAGGCCGAGACCGGCATCCCGGTCTACAAGTGGAGCGTCGCCGACTACGACGCGTGCGTCGCCGGCATCAAGCAGGTCGAGGCCGATCTGGGTCCCGTCGACGTGCTGGTCAACAATGCCGGCATCACCCGCGATGCGATGTTCCACCGGATGACGCCGGCGCAGTGGAACGAGGTGATCTCGACCAACCTCACCGGCGTCTTCAACATGACGCACCCGATCTGGCCGGGGATGCGCGACCGCAAGTTCGGGCGCATCATCATGATCAGCTCGGTCAACGGGCAGAAGGGCCAGGCGGGGCAGGTGAACTACTCGGCGGCCAAGGCCGGCGACATCGGCTTCGTCAAGGCGCTGGCGCAGGAGGGCGCACGGGCCGGGATCACCGTCAACGCCGTCTGCCCCGGCTATATCGGCACCGAGATGGTGCGCGCCATCGACGAGAAGGTGCTGAACGAGCGGATCATCCCGCAGATCCCCATCGGCCGGCTCGGCGAGCCCGAGGAGATCGCCCGCTGCGTGGTCTTCCTCGCCAGCGAAGAGGCCGGGTTCTTCACCGGCTCGACCCTGTCGCCCAACGGCGGCCAGTACATGGTCTGAGGGTGCTGCCCGGCGTCAGCGGTTGAGGCGCCGGGCGTTGCTCCTGGTCGTGCGCCGGTAGGGCCCGAGGCCGGCCGTGGCGGCCCGGGTCAGGCTCCGCGGGTCGGTCGCCAGCGCGGCATTGGCGCGTGACGCGGCGAGCAGCGACTGCATCGCTGCCAGCGGCTTCTCGCTGGTCATCCGCCAGATCTCGGCATGCGGCAGGCTGCCGCCGGTGGCGACGGCCAGGCCGATCTGCTGCAGCCGGGCGTTGATGGTGACGGCGCTGTAGAAGGCCGTCTCGGCCGCGGCGAGCCAGTAGCGGGCCGCACCCTGCCAGACTTCCGGCAGGGCGTGCGGTGCCGGGGGCCCGCTCCAGGGGTGGTTCCAGGGCATCGCACGTCCTCCGAAGATCCGGCTTGTTCGTCCCTCGAGGCGTCCTGCGGCCTCAGGGCCGAGACTGCGCCAGGACCGTCATGACCGCCAGGGACGTCTCGTCGCGCCGGGCGGCGACCTCGCCGAGCGTGTCCGTAGGTGCGGCGTCGGCGTAGCCGGCCTGCCACGGCGTTGCCGCCCCGGCCTTCGGGCTCGAGCCCGAAGGCCGGGGCGGCGCTCGCCAGCGTGGCGACGCCGAGCGCCTGCAGCACCGGGCGCGGACCGCCGGCGGTGCCGCCGGTGCTGCCCGTCATGCCGGTGAAGGCGAGCGCGAGGGTGACGGCGATGGCGGTCACCGGCAGGTGCCGGTGCAGGTAGCCCGTGAAGGCCCGCCAGTTCTTGACCAGGTGCCAGCCGGCGAAGGCGGCGAAACCGAGGCTCGGCCACTCGTGCGAGACCGTTGCGGGGCCACTCTGCCAGTGCAGCAGCAGCATCAGGCCGGTCGCGGCGGCGACGACGAAAAGCACCGTCGGCGCCGGAGTGACGACGTCGCGCTCGAGGGTGGACATCGGTGTGGCCATGGCGTCCTCTCGGGATTGCCGTTCGCAACTGGCCCTATTGGACGCCCGGCCTGTCGCAGAACTGTCGTGTTGCGCTGCACAAATCGTATCGGCTTGCAACGCCGGGCGGCCGGCCGGGCCGGATTCACGCAGATGTGTCGCGTTCGGCACTCGCTCGCCGCTGCCGTTCGGGCTAAGTCCCCGGTGCGGGCCGCGACCGGTGGCCGGAGCGGACGAGAGGTTCGGATGGCGACGACCAAGGCGGTACAGGCGGGCAGGCTGCTGCTCGGGGGTGTCGTGGCAATGTTTCTGGCGACGGCACCCGATGGCGGCCGGGCACAGGCCGACCTGCCGCGCGAGGAGGTCGAGCGGATCGTCAGGGAGTACCTCCTGCGCGAGCCCGAGATCATCATGCAGGCGATCGAGGAGCTGCAGCGACGGCGCGAGGCACAGGCCGCGGCCGACCAGCGCGAGCGGCTCGTGATGGAGCGAGAGGCGCTGAAGGCGGACGCGCGCGACCCGGTGCTGGGCAATCCGGACGGCGACGTGACCCTGGTCGAGTTCTTCGATTATCGCTGCGGCTACTGCCGGATCATGGCGGAGCCGATGCAGACGCTCATCGCCAACGATCCGCGGCTGCGCGTCGTCATGAAGGAGTTCCCGATCCTGGGGCCGGATTCGCTGCTGGCGTCGCGCGCCGCTCTGGCGGCGCACAAGCAGGGCGGCTACGAGGCGATGCACTGGGCGCTCCTGGCCGAGAGCCGGATCGACGAGGCGGTCATCCGGCGGCTGGCGGCGGCGCAGGGTCTCGACGTCGACCGGCTGCTCTCGGACATGGAGGCCGACGCCGTGGCCGATCTGATCCAGGACAACATCCTTTTGGCCCAGGGTCTGGGCATCAACGGCACGCCCAGCTTCATCATCGGCGACACGGTGCTGCCGGGCGCGGTGCCGATCGAGCGGCTCGTGCAGCTGGTCGACCAGACGCGCGCCGCCGGCGGCTGATCAGGCCCGTCGGCGCAGCGCCTGCAGACTCTGGAAGACGCCGAGCCCGGTGGCGATGCCCTTCGCCCCCAGACCGCGCAGGGCCGTGACCGGCCCGAGCCCGGCCTCGCTCACGATGTCGGTGAACACCACCGGCTGG
Source organism: uncultured Geminicoccaceae bacterium (assembly GCA_964460465.1). Taxonomy (GTDB): domain Bacteria; phylum Pseudomonadota; class Alphaproteobacteria; order Geminicoccales; family Geminicoccaceae; genus SLRI01. The sequence continues at coordinate 9,991 of CAYWSB010000060.1, forward strand.
CGGCCGAGGGCCGCCAGAGTCTTGGCCGCCACGCTCTCGGCCGGGATCGCACCGGGCAGGCGGCCGCCCGCGTAGCCGGCGCGCGACCCGAAGGATGTCGCGACCGAGCCCGGGCAGGCGAGCAGGATGTCGACCGGCTCGCGCGCCAGCTCCGCCTGCAGCGCCTCGGTGTAGCTCACGACATAGGCCTTGCTCGCCGCATAGACGGCGAACTGCGGGACCGGGGCGAAGGCCACGGTGCTGGCCATGTTGACGAGCCCGGCGCGGCTGCGCTCGGCGCGGGCCCGGGCGAGCATGCCGGGCAGGAGGCCGCGGCAGAGGCGGGTCGTGGCCTCGGCGTTGACCCGCACCGTCATGGCCTCGGCCTCGGCGGGGTTGTCGAGATGCGGCCCGAAGCGGCCGAGCCCGGCATTGTTGACCAGGAGGTCGATGCCGAAGGCGTCGGCCGCCGCGATCACCCGGGCACAGCCGGCATCGGTCGCGAGATCGGCCGGGACCACCTCGATGCGCCGGTCGTCGCGCGCGAGCCCGGCGGCGAGGTCACCCAGCGCCTCGGCGTCGCGGCCGCTGAGGACGAGATCGGTTTCCGGCGGCAGGGCCCGGGCCAGGGCCGCGCCGATGCCGCTCGAGGCACCGGTGACGAGGGCGGCGCGCCAGGTGCGCCCGCCGCGCTTGCTGCAGAGCATAGCTGTCTCCTTTGCCCATGATACGCGCGCGGGCCGCGTTCGGGTCAACCGGTCGTGCGCCAGACGATGCCCGCACCCAGCACCACGAGGGCAAGGTACAGGAGGCGGCGGAAGCGCTCCTCGGCGATGCGCCGGCGGATCTTGGCGCCGAGCCAGAGGCCGAGCAGCGCCGGGAGCAGGGCCAGGGCGGAGAGCAGCGCCAGCTCCGGGGTCAACAGCTCGAAGCGGGTGAACGCAACCATGAGGACGGCGGTGGAGACGCAGAATACCAGCCCCATGGCCTGCACCAGCCGTTCCTTGTCGAGGGCCAGCGCCTGAAAATACAGCACGGCCGGCAGGATCGCCGAGCCGGTGAAGCCGGTGATCAGGCCGTTCAGCAGGCCGGCCACCGGCCCGAGCCAGCGCTCGTTCCGGCCCGGGTGCGGCAGCGGTGGGGCCAGGAGGCTGATCGCACCGTGCAGGGCGATGAGGACGCCGAGCGCGACGGCGGGCCCGTTCCCGGTGCTCCGGGCGAGTGCCCCCGTGCCGACCAGGATGCCGAGCGAGGCCGCGGCGAGGAGCGGCAAGAGGCGTCTCGCGGTGACGAGCGGGGTGGGCCCGGAGAAGCCCTGCACGGCATTGGTGACGAGCGAGGGCACCAGCAGCACGGCGATCGCCTGGGTGATCCCCAGCGGCAGGGTGAGCATGCCCAGGACGATGGTCGGCAGGCCGAGGCCCACCACCCCCTTGACGAGGCCGGCGGCGAGGAAGGTGAGCGTCACGAGGACGAGCGTGTCGGCCTGCCACATGGCGTCAGGGTCGATACGGCGCGCGGGAACTTCTGCTGTGCAAGCCTGGCTTATCCTCTATACGGGCGCGGTTTCGCCGCTCTCGGCTCCGGGGCTTCACGCATGCTGCTATCGCTTGTCGGCGGTTTCGTCCTGCTCGTTCTCGGCGGCGAGGCGCTGGTGCGCGGCGCCGTGGCCACGGCGACACGGCTCGGGCTGTCGCCACTCTTCATCGGCATCGCGCTCGTGGGCTTCGGGACGTCGACCCCGGAGCTCGTCACCTCGCTCCAGGCGGCCTTCGCGGGCTCGCCCGGCATCGCGGTCGGCAACGTCGTGGGCTCCAACATCGCCAACATCCTGCTCATCCTCGGCATCGGCGCCCTGCTGCTGCCGGTGGTCTGCGAGCCCAAGGCCTTCTACCGCGACGGCACCGTGGTGGCGCTGAGCGCCGTTGTCCTGGCGGCCGTGATCGTCATCGGCCATCTCGACCGCTGGACCGGCCTCGGCCTCGTCGCGGCGCTCCTGGCCTATGTCGTGTTCACCTATGTCAAGGAAAGCCGCAACCCCGACGAGGGGGCGGCGATCCACGAGGCCGAGGCGGCCCTCCAGCTCACCGAGGTGCCGATGAAGCTGCCGGTAGCCCTGGGCTTCGCCATCGGCGGCATCGGGCTCACCATCTACGGGGCGAAGCTGCTGGTCGACGGGGCGATTGAACTGGCGGCCGCGGCCGGGATCTCCGAGACCGTGATCGGCCTCACCGTGGTGGCGGTGGGCACCTCGCTGCCGGAGCTGGTGACGGCGATCATCGCCGCGATCAAGAAGCACGGCGACGTGGCCCTGGGCAACATCCTGGGCTCGAACATCTACAACACCTTCGGCATCCTCGGGATCACCGCCGCCGTCCATCCGCTCGACGTGCCGCACGAGATCATCGAGTTCGACATCTGGGTGATGCTGGCGGCGACGGTGTTGCTGCTGTTCTTCGCGGTCAGCGGCTGGATCGTCTCGCGCCGCGAGGGGGCCGTCCTGCTCGGGCTTTATGCGGCCTATATCGCGGTGCTCGCCTGGGGGGCGCTCTAGCAGCCTGCCGGGGCCCCGCCCGGGCTCAACCCTCCTGCACTTCCGGCAAGCCGCCGGCCAGCCAGGCGCCGAGGCCGGCGCAGGCGGCGAGCACCAGCAAGGCCAGGCCCACCCCGACCCAGTCGGCGAGCACGCCCACGAGGCCGCTCAGCAAGAGGACGACGCCGATCAGGGTGTTGCTCAGCGCCACGTAGGCGGCCCGGCGGTCTGACCCGGCGAGATCGACGACATAGGTCTTGCGGCCGATGCGCATCCCGGCGTGCGCCAGGGCGACGAGGAAGATCGCGGCCGGGATCAGGAGCGGCAGGCCGAGGGCCGCGGGGGCGAGCAGGGCCAGAAGGCCGGCAGCCGTCGCGGTGAGCCCGGCGAGGCCACCCGCCGCCAGCATCACCTGGCGGCTCGACAGGTCGGCGAGCCGGCCCCAGATGGCCGAGCTCAAGCCACCGGCGATGCCCGAGGCAAGCACGAGCAGGCCCAGATCGACGAGCCCGGCTCCCTCGCCGCGCTGCAGGAGCATCACAAGATAGGGCGGCATCAGGGCCGTCGCCACGAAGAGCGCGCGGGCCGCGATGAAGCGGGCGAACGCGGGATCATCGCCGAGACGGGCCAGCTCCTGCCGGGCAAACTCGAGCGCGTTGCCGCCGCCCTCGGTGGCACCCGGCACCTCCGGCAGACGGGCGAAGCTGGCAGCGGCGAAGATGAAGAGGATGCCGGCAATGGTGAGCAGCAGGCTGAAGAACTCGGCGTCCTGGCGCTCGCCGAAGGCGACGAGGTAGAGGCCGAAGGCACCGGTGCCGATGCTGGCGATGGTGGCGGCATAGCCCGAGACGGTGCCGCGGCGGGTCTTGGCGATCGTCTTGCCGAGCACGTCCTTCTGCGCGATCGAGGCGACCCCGCGGCCGAGGCTGAAGACGGCGAGGCAGAGGATGACGGCCCAGCCGGCGGCCGTCCCGTCGAGCAGCAGCGAGACCACGCCCATGACGATGAGCGCCGCCCCCTCGACCGTGGTGCCGCCGACCCAGAACCATTTGCGGATGGCATGCGCCCGGATGCGGGCGGCCACCGCCAGCTGCGGCAGGAGCGAAAGGGATTCCCTGACCGGCACCAGGAGGCCGATCAGGTAGCCCGGGGCACCCAAACTGGAGAGCAGCCACGCCAGCACGAGCTTGGGATCGGCCAGGCCCTCGCCGAGCTTGGTCAGCGTCAGCGCACCGGTGTGGATGAAGAAGCTCCGGGGCTGCTCCCGGCACGCCTGGTCGGGGATGTCCTTGCAGACCCGGGCCTCGTCGTCGCCGGTCAGCAGATCGTAGAGATCGCGGGTACTGCCGGGGGGCGGTGCGGGCATGGCCTCATTGCGTCCCGGCGAAGACGGCGAGCGCAATCGCCGCCACGACCATCGCCGCCAGCACCGCCAGGGAGATCTTGACCCAGCTATAGGGCCGCTCGCCCTGCACGGCACCCGTCCGGGCATTGACGCTCAGGTGGTAGCTCCGGCCGCCGAAGAGGTAGGCGCCCAGCCAGCAGGGCAGCAGGATGTGCTTGAAGCGGCGGTCGCTGTGCTCGATGTCCATGCGGTGGACCTCCTGGACGTCGCCGCCGATGGCGCTGCGGACGTCCATGGCGATCAGCGCGCGCATCTTCTTGGCGGCGACGTCGAAGCCCTCCTCCAGGCCGAGCTGGTAGGCCTCGGCCTGGAAGCCCGCCACGTATTCCGGCATGTAGGGCTCGAGGCCCAGCAGGTCCCAGGGCTCCAGCCGGTCGGTCATCCAGGTCGGCAGCGAGAGGCTGGCCAGCACCAGCACGTCGTCGAAGAAGCGGCGGACCTCGCCCGAGGCCGGACGCCAGCGCACCTTCTGCACCTGCCGGGTCTGGGTGACCATCCGGCCGTTCACCCTCGTCCGCACCTGCACGGGCACGGTGTAGTAGTCGCCGCGACGGCCGCTGTAGCGCGTGCGGGTACGGCTGTCGAAGGTCCAGTAGGGCAGGTAGACGCCGGCCAGCCGGCCCTGCTCGCGGGCATAGGTCCGGAGCCTCGTGGGTGCGAACCAGAGGTTCTGCAGCCAGCCGCTGACCCGCTCCCTGGCCTCGCGCTCGGTTACCAGGAAGGGCAGCAGTGCGGCGGGCTTGATCTGCCGGTGGACGCCGGTGTCCGCGACGATCGAATGGCCGCAGAACGGGCAGGAGCCGGCGTGCCTGTCCGGGTCGAAGGTGAACTCGGCGGCACAGCTCGCGCACTTGACCGTGCGGGTCTCCTCGACCGGCGCGGTGCCGAGCCCGTCGGCGAGTGCCGTATCAAGGCAGTGCTCGACGATCTCGGTCTGGACCACGCGTATCGGGTTGGTATGGCCGCAATAGGCGCAGGCCAGCGTCTGCGTTCCCGGGGCGTAGGCGAGCACGGCGCCGCACTGCTCGCAGGCGAGCTGCGCTTCGCGCGGCTGCCCGGCGACCGGGTCGGACGGGGCCGGCGCGCCCACCGGTGCCGCCGAGCGCGGCCCCCAGGGCCCGATCTTCCAGGGCATGGGTGCCGGCTCAGCTGCCCGGGATAGGCGGCGGGGCCGGCGGGAAGAGCGCCGCGAGATCACTCACCGTGGCGGCCTTCTCCCAGCCCGCCATGCCCTCCGCCCAGACCAGGTCGTCGGCGCCGAAGCGGCCATCCCGCCGCTGCTCGCCGAGGCTGGCGACCTCGAACGGCCCGTCCGGCTGGCCGCCGCGGGCGACGAAGAAGCGGCGTCCGTGCGGGATCGGCGGCGGGGTGGCCGCCGCTGGTGCCTGGGCAGGGGTGCCCATCGATTCGGCGAAGTGCTTGGCCATCGCCATGCCCATCCCGAGCCCGATGCCGGTGGCGGCCCCGCCATCGGCCGGGTTGGATGCCGCGGCGCGCATCGCCTCCGCCGCCTGGAACTGGGTGTACTTCCTGAGGTCGCCGATCACCCCCATCGAGGTGCGGCGATCGAGGGCGGCCTCGACCTCGGGCGGCAGCGAGACGTTCTCGACCAGGAGCTTGGTGAGCTCCAGGCCGTAATTGGCGAACTCGGGTGCGATCCGGCCGTGCACGAACTGGCCGAGCTGGTCGTAGTTGGCGGCAAGGTCGAGGACCGGGATGCCCGACGATGCCAGGATGGTGGCGAAGCGGGCGACGATCAGGTTCCTGAGCTGGTCGGTGATCTCGTCCAGCGTGAAGTGGCCGTCCGTGCCGACCACCTCGCGCAGCAGCACCGCGGGGTCGGCGATCCGGATCTCGTAGGTGCCGAAGGCCCGGAGCCGGACCGGGCCGAACTCGGCGTCGCGCAGGATCGCCGGGTTGCGGGTTCCCCACTTGAGGTCGGAGAACCGCCGCATGCTGAAGAAGTAGACCTCGGCCTTGAACGGGCTCTGAAAGCCGTGGCTCCAGCCCTGCAGCGTCGAGAGGATCGGCAAATTCGCCGTCCGGAGCTCGTACATGCCGGGGGTGAAGACATCGGCGATCTCGCCCTCGTTGACGAAGACCGCGGTCTGCCCCTCGCGCACGGTGAGCTTGGCACCGAACTTGATCTCGTTGTTGTAGCGCTCGAAGCGCCAGGCCAGCGTGTCGGTCGAGCGGTCCGTCCATTCGATGACGTCGACGAACTCGCCGAAGAGCTTTTCCATGATCACGGGCGTCGCTCCGGTCTCGCTCAGCCGGCCGGCTGCCGCGGGGCTGTCCCGATGGCCCGCGCCGAGGCGGCCTGCAGGCTGGCCTTGAGCTTCTCCTCGGCCTCGATCAGCTGCACCTCGGCCTCGCGGCGCTTGGCCTTGCCCTCGTCGGCGATGCGCAGGCTGTCCTCGATGGTGGCGATGAGCTGGTCGTTGGCGCGCTTGACCACCTCGATGTCGAACACGCCGCGCTCGACCTGCTGGCGAACCTCGGCGTTGACCGTCCGGAGATTGTCGGCGTTCTTCTCGAGCAGCTCGTTGGTGAGGTCGGTCGCCGCCTTCACCGCTCCCGCCGCCTGGCCCGACCGATAGATCGTGATGGCCTGGGCCAGCTGCTGGCGCCAGAGCGGCACGGTATTGGCCATGGTCGAGTTGATCTTGGTGATCAGCGACTTGTCGTTCTCCTGGACGAGGCGGATCGAGGGCAGGCTCTGCATCGTCACCTGGCGGGTCAGCAGCAGGTCGTGCACCCGCCGCTCGAGGTCGTCGCGGCGCGCGCGGAGGTCGCGCAGCTTCTGCGCCTCGATCACGTCGTCCGCGTTCTCCACCGCCTTGGCCATGGCCGGGATCGTCGTCTCGTCGAGCTCCTTAAGCTTGGCCCGGCCGGCGGCGACATAGACCTCGAGCGAGCGGAAATAGTCGAGATTGACGTCGTAGAGCTTGTCGAGCTTGGTGATGTCGGTGAGCAGCGTCGTCTTGTGCCGCTCGAGGTCGTTGGTGATCTTGTCGATCTGGTCCCTGACCGTCTCGTAGTCGTCGAGATACTCCTGCAGCTTGTTCTTCGCACCGAAGAGCCGGGCGAGGAAGCCGGGCTTGTCGCGCGGGTCGATCGCCTCGAACTTCAGCTCGCGCAGCTTGGAGACCATGTTGTTCAGGGCGTCGCCGGCCGGGCCGATGTCCTTGGTGCGCACCGATTCGAGCATCGAATCGGAGACCTCGGTCAACTGCTGCTGCGCCTTCGAGCCGAAGAAGATGATCGAGTTGCTGTCGGTGACGTCGAGCTCGCGCATCGCCTGCTCGACCTGCTGGACGGCGGTGCCCTCGAGGTTGAGCTGCAGGTCGTGCACGAGCTCGCTCGACAGCGCGGCGATCTGGCCGGCCAGTGCCGTCGTGGGCTCGGCCAGCGTCGTCTTGGCTGCTGCCGGCATCGGGTGAGGCGTCGTGGTCATCGATCTGCTCCAGACTTCGCGCTCAAGTGGCGCGGCTAGTGGACACCCTCGCGCTCCAACTGCGTCTTCAGGACATCGATCTGCACCTCGAGGTCGAGGCTTTCGTTGCGCTTGAGGATCTCCGTCTGCTCGGCGAAGACCGTCTCGACGGTCTCGAGCACATGGCGAAAGTTCTCGGCAAGCGGCGTGTCGGCGAGGTCGTGCTGCTGCTTGCGGTAGCCGGCGACGACGTCGCGGGTGCCGTCCAGATAGGTGACGAGGAAGCGCCGGGCGCGGCGCAGGTCGCGGGGATCCTGCTCGATTTGCCGCAGCACGCCGTTGGCGCTCCTGGTGATGCGGGCGAGGCGCTCCTTGAGCTCGCGGCTTTGCAGGCCGCGCGCCTCGGCCTCGATCGACCGCACCTTGCCGCGCGCCTCCTCGAGCGCCTCGAGGATGGCCTCGGTCCTGAGCCCGGCGCGCTCGGCCAGCGCGGCATCCAGGCCCTTGTCGCCCTTGGGGTCGAGCCCGTAGGCGAGCGACGAGGCATAGCCGAGAAGCCCGCCGACGGCGATGCCGAGAATCATGGGCAGATTGCCCGAAACCGACGCGATGGCGAAGCCGGCGAGCCCGACCAGGAGGTGGCCCACGAGCTTGAACGGCGGTGGCGCCTTGGTGATCGTGCGTTCGGCATAGTCGCGCTCGGCCACGCGGCCGCGGCGGACCAAGCGGGCCGCGACCTGAAGGGCCGCGATCGTCGCCAGCGCTCCGATCGTCTTCGACGGGTTGCCGAGCATCAGCCCGGACAGGACCGGGCCGACACAGAAGAAGCTGGCGAGATGCAGGGTCCAGGGCTCGGCCACGATGGGCGCCAGCGGCACGCCCGTCATGTCCTCGACCCGCGAGCCGATGCGTCGCGAGAAACGGCTCAGATCCTCGCTCATGCCCCTCCGCTCACCCCGCGCCGGCCGTGGCGCTCAAAAGAACACGGCCCTGGTCGCCAACAGGCAGAAGCCGACGACCAGAATGGTGATGCCAAGCGCCCGCTTCATCTCACCCCGCAACCAGCGCCGCCGGCCATCTCCACAGACGCCCGTCGCATCGTAGGCAAATGGCGTGTGGCCGGCCGGTGATCAAGGCGCTCTCCCGCGCGCTGCAGGTCCACCCCGGCGGGCGATCAGCCGCAGCTCAAATCGAAGGCGGCCAGCCCCTCCTCGAGATAGTCGGCCAAGAGCGGCATGCCCATCAGGTACTGCGCGGTGCGATCGTTGTGGGCCCGACCGGCCTCGGTGACGGCGTCGTCCCACTCCTCGACCGCGTAGCTGCCGCGGCCGAGCCACGCCAGTGCCACGAGCTCGATCTGCTCGTCCTCGTTGAGCCCGGCGATCATCTCGGCGAGCTCGTCCTCGGTGTTGTCTTCCGCGGCCTCGTCGGCCGGCTCGTCCCGCTCCTCGATGCCCTCCACCTCGCCGTGGGCCAGGTCGGAGCCCGGATCGTCGCCGGCCGTCTCCAGGCCGGCGTCGAACACCCGCGCCTTGACGATGATGGCGCAGACCTTGTCGGGGTCGATGGTCAGCATGGTGGTCGAACCTCCCCAAGACATGAACGGCCGGGCCTGGCGAAGCGTGCAGGCGCGCCTGCCGGCGGCGCGCCGTGCACCATTCCAGGCCTGCGGCGGTAGCGCAACAATCCCTCGCCGTTAACCCTTGTTGCACAACTTTCTGGTAGAGCAGACCAGTGAGTTACGATCCAGAGGAAGCAATGGCGTCGCACGCTCGCTCCAGAAGGTTGATCGAAGGGGCTGGGTGCATCCATCATTCGTCCATGCCATCGCCGGCGAGCCCAGACCGATCATGACCAGCCCGAAGCGCTTCATCATCCGGGTCGTCCTCTTCCTCGTCCTCGCCGTGATCGTCGTCGCGGCGCTCTACGACGTCATCGCCCGGGCGTTCATGCAGAACCCGGCGCTGAACGGCCTGATCATCGGCGTCCTGCTGCTCGGCATCGCCTACGCCGTTCGTCGCATCCTGATGCTGCGCGCCGAGGTCGCCTGGATCGAGGCCTTCCGCACCGCCGGCCCCGGCTTCTCCATGGCCGCCCCGCCGCGGCTCCTGGCCCCGGTGGCGGGCGCGCTCGGCGAGCAGGCGCGGCGCGACCGGGCGTCGCTCAACGCGCTGTCGATGCGCTACCTCCTGGACAGCATCAGCGCCCGGCTCGACGAGAGCCGCGACATCACCCGCTACCAGACCGGGCTCCTGATCTTCCTCGGCCTGCTCGGCACCTTTTGGGGCCTGCTCGAGACCATCACCTCGGTCGGCCGGGTGATCGCCGACCTGTCGCTGACCAGCGACGACATGGTCCTGATGTTCGACGACCTGAAGGCCGGCCTCGCGGCACCGTTGCGCGGCATGGGCACGGCGTTCAGCTCGTCGCTCTTCGGTCTGGCGGGCTCGCTCGTGCTGGGCTTCATCGACCTGCAGGCGACCCAGGCGCAGAACAGCTTCTACAACGACCTCGAGGAGTGGCTGGCGAGCCTGACCCGGCACTCCTCGGCCGACTCCGGTCTCGGCGCCGGCGCGCCGGCGCAGCCGCTGCCGGCCTACCTCCAGGGCATGCTGCAGCAGACCGCGGAGAACGTCGATCAGCTTCGCTTCGCCATCGAGCGGAGCGAGCATGCCCGGAGCGACCTGAATGCGACGCTGGGCGTGCTCAACGACCGCTTGGGGCTGCTGCACGACCAGTTGCGGCACGAGCACGAGGCCCTGGGGCGCCTCGCCCAGGCCCATGCCGACGTGCAGCAGGCGATCGGCCGCGGCAGCGTGGTGACCCTGGACGAGGCCACCCGCGAGCACATCCGCAGCACCGACCAGAAGCTCGGCCGGCTGATCGAGGAGCTGGCCCGCGGCCGCGAGGAGTCGACGCGCGAGCTGAAGAACGAGATCAAGCTCGTGTCGCGGACGATCGCCATCGCCGCCGGCGAGCCGCAGTCGCTGCGCCCGTGACGGCCGGGCGGATGTGATGGCACGCGGTCGCGACCCGACAGGTCCCCGGGCTCGGGTGCCCGGGCGCAGCGGGTCCGGGCACGCCGGTCGCGGCGGTGCCGTCGGCCGAGTCCCCCGGTCGCGTCGGGCCGCCGGGGCGCGGGGGGAGGGCTGAGCGGTGGCACGCGGCCGGGCCCAGCGCGGGCCCTCGACGGACATCTGGCCGGGCTTCGTCGATGCCCTCTCGACGCTGCTCATGGTCATCATCTTCCTCCTGGCGGTCTTCGTGCTCGGCCAATTCTTCCTCAGCCGACAGCTCGAGGGGCGGGACGCGGCGATGAGCCGGCTCGAGGCCGAGGTGGCCGATCTCGGCCGGGCGCTCGGCCTCGAGCAAGACGCGGCGGCCGACCTGCGGCGCAGCCTCGCCCGCCTGTCGACCGACCTCAGGGGGGCGCTCGCCGAGCGCGACGCGCTCACCGATCGGATCGACGACGTGGCCGCCGAGCGCGACCGCCTGGCCGAGGCGATGGCGCTGCAGCAGGACCGCTCGCTGCAGCTCGAGGAGACCCTGGCCGCCCTGCGCCTGGAGCGGGACAGCTTCGCCGTCGAGGCCGAGGCGGCCCGCGCCGATCTGGAGGCGGCGCAGGCGACGATCGAGGCCGACCGCGCCACGCTGGAGCTGCGCCTGGCCGAGCTGGTCCAGCTGCGCCGCGACATCGAGGCCCTGGCGGCGGTCCGGGCCGAGCTCGAGGCCGAGGTGGCGGCCCAGGCCGATCGCCTCGCGGCGAGCGCGGCCGAGCGCGAGGCCCTGGCCGCCGACCTCGGGGCGGTGCGCGACGCGCGCATGGCGCTCGAGGCCCGGCTTGCCGACCAGGAGGAGCGCACCCGACTGGCGCAGCGGGAGCTCGAGCAGCGCGACATCCGCCTCGAGGAGCTGGTGCGCAGCGCCGCCAGCCTGGAGACCGCGCTCGACGCGGAGGGCCAGGCGCGCGAGGCGGCGCTGGCCGAGGTGGCGCTGCTCACCCGGCAGATCAACGCGCTCTCCGTGCAGCTCGCCGAGCTCGACCGCATCCTCGATGCCCGCGAGCGCGAGGTGGTCGAGCAGAGTGCCCTGATCGCCGATCTGGGGGCCCGGCTGAACCTGGCGCTGGCCGCCGAGGTCGAGGAGCTGTCGCGCTTCCGCTCCGATTTCTTCGGCCGGCTGCGCACGGTGCTCGGTGATCGCGACGAGGTGCGGATCGTCGGCGACCGCTTCGTCTTCCAGTCCGAGGTGCTGTTCGGCTCGGGCGAGGCCGAGATCGGCCCCGAGGGCCGGCGCCAGCTGGCGCAGCTGGCCGCGACGCTGGCCTCGATCGCCGGGGAGATCCCGGACGAGCTGCCCTGGGTGCTGCAGGTCGACGGCCACACCGACCGCCGCCCGATCAGCACCGCCCGGTTCCCTTCCAACTGGGAGCTGTCGACCGCCCGGGCGATCTCCGTGGCCCAGTTCCTGGTCGGCCAGGGCATTCCGCCCGACCGGGTGGCCGCGCGCGGCTTCGCCGAGTTCCAGCCCCTCGATCCGGCGGACACCCTCGACGCCTACCGCCGCAACCGACGCATCGAGATCAAGCTGACGACCCGCTGAGGGGAATCGGCGCCCGCCATGGCCGAGGTGGTTCGGGCGCGGCGGCCAAGGCACCGGCGCGGGCCGGCCGCGGCCACCGTGGCGATTGCATTTCCCGGACGATCCGGCGAGACTTCCACCGGAGGGGCCTTGGCCGCTGCGGTTCGTTCGCCCCTTGCCGGGGAGCCCAGCGGCGGAACCGCGCTCCGGCCCGACGCCGGATGCGATGCCGCCGGCCTCGCGTCGGTGTCGTCAGCGGCCGGACGCCACCCGATTCGGCAATCTCCGGCCCGGGTGGCCGCGGGGCTTGCACCGGCCGCCGGCTTTTGGCACTCGGTCCCGGTGGATGTGCCGGCTGCGGGGAGGCGAGGCGCGGCGGCGAGGGGGAGGACGGCTCGGTGCGGTGGCCGGCGAGGCCGGGGCCCGGGCTTGGACAGGTGAGGTGAGCCCTTGGCGGACACCGGCAAGACGGCGACGGCGCTGGCGGGCGGGATGCGCGAGTCGAAATATCTCAGGGTCCCGTTCGATTCCCTGATGGCGACGCATCGCGGTGCCCGCCGGCGGATGCAGCTGGTCTTCTGGACCCTGCTCGTCGTCGGTCTCGCGTTGGCGGGGCTCGGTCTCGCCGGCGTGCTGCCCCGGCTGCCGGTGGTCGTGGTCGGCGTGGTCACCGCTGCGGTCGCGGTCTTCCCCTACCGCGAGATGGTCGAGCGTGACGAACGCATCGAAGGCTTGCAGGTGCTGCAGGAGGAATGGCGCGGGCTGGCGGCCGGCAGCGCCACGCCGGAGCAGGACACCGATCGGTTCATCGAGCTCTTGTGGAAACTCTACGGCAGGCGTTGAAGCCGGTTCTGGCGGGGTGGCATGGCGAACAGGATCTCCGAGCTCGAGGCGCATCTGCGCCAGTGGGAAAGCGGCAAGCAGAAGCGCACGGCGGCCTTCACCCTGATCCCGATCGCCGCCGCGCTGGGGGTCGGTTGGTACGCCCATGATCGCGTCGACACGGTCGAGCGCGGCGTCGACGAGGCGTTGGCTGCGATGGATGCCCCGGCTGCCGACCGGACCGGCACGGCGGCCCGTCTCGCCCGGCTCGACGGGCTGCGGGACGAGGTCGTCCGGCTACGGGCCCTGCCCGAGCAGCTCGGTGCTGCGACCGAGGCCGCAGCGGTGCTGGAGAGCGAGCTCGAGGCGCGCGAGGCGGCGCTGGCCGCGCTCGAGGCCGAGGCTGTCGACGCCGCTGCGCTCGCGGCCGAGCGCGACGCGCTGGCGGCCCAGCTGGCCACGCTCGCCAGCGAGCGCGACGCGCTGCGCGATGCCGCCGTGGCGTCGGCGGCCGATCAGGAAGCCCTGGCGGCCTGGGCGGCGGCGCAAGAGGCGGCACTCGCCGAGGCCGCCACCGCCCTGGCCGAGACCGAGGCGCGGTTGGCGGAGGCGCTCGGCGCCGTAGCCGCGGCCGAGACCGTGGCCGCCGAGCGGACCGCCCTCGCGGCCGAGCTCGACGCGCTGCGGGCCGAGCAGGAGGAGCTGGCGCGCGAGGCCGACCTCGCTGCCCGCGAGCGGGAGTCGTACCGGGCGCTGGCGGCGGAGCAGGAAGCCGCCCTGGCCCGTATGACGGATGAGCTGCTGGCCGCCGAGCGACAGGTCGGCGAGTTGCAGTCGCTGCGGCCGGAGAGCGACTCCCTGGCGCGCGCCCTCGATCTCGCCAACCGTGAGCGCGAGTCGTACCGGGCCCTGGCGGCGGAGCAGGAGGCTGCCCTGGCCCGGACGACGGACGCGTTGCTGGCTGCGGAGCGACAGCTCGCCGCGTTGCAGCCGCAGGGCGAGGCGCTGGCCCGGGAGCTGGATCTCGCCGTCCGGGAGCGGGAATCGTATCGGGCGCTGGCGGCGGAGCAGGAGGCCGCCCTGGCCGAGACGACGGATGCGCTGCTGGCTGCCGAGCGGCAGGTCGGCGAGACCGAGCAGGCGGCCGCCGCCGCACAGTCGGCGGCCGTCGGCAATCTGCTGGCGCAGCTGGCGACCAGCGGTGGCACGGTGGCACGATTGACCGACGCGTTGGCCGCCGCCGAGGCGCGGCAGGCGGAGCTTGCTGCGGCTGTGGCCGAGCTGGAGGCGTTGCGAAGCGAGGAGGCTTCCGCGGCCCGGGCGTCGCTCGACGCCCTCGCGGCCGAGCGCGATGCGGCCGAGGCAAGGGTCGAGGAGTTGCAGGCGGCCGAGGGCATGGCGCGCGACGAGCGGCTCACCCTGCTCGAGACCGAGCGCGACGCCGCCCGGGACGAAGCGGCGCGGCTCCGTGCGGCCCTGGCCGACCGCGAGGCCGAGGCCGCTAGGATCGTCGATCTCGAGCGCGAGCTCGGGCTGGCGCAGAGCACGGTGGCGGCGCTGCAGGCCGTTCGCGACGATCTTGGGCGGCAGCTGGCCGCGGCGCAGGACGAGCTGCTGGCGGCGGAATCGGCGGAGAGCGAGGCGATGGCCGGGCTGCAGGCGGCGCTTGCGGCGACGACCCGCGAGCGTGATCTGGCGCGGAGCACGGTGGCCGCGCTGCAGGATGTCCGCGACGATCTGGAGGGGCAGCTGGCCGCGGCGCAGGACGAGCTGCTGGCCGCGGAGTCGGCTGAGAGCGGCGCGATGGCCGGGCTGCAGGCGGCGCTTGCGGCGACGACCCGCGAGCGTGATCTGGCGCGGAGCACGGTGGCCGCGCTGCAGGATGTCCGCGACGATCTGGAGGGGCAGCTGGCCGCGGCGCAGGACGAGCTGCTGGCCGCGGAGTCGGCTGAGAGCGGCGCGATGGCCGGGCTGCAGGCGGCGCTTGCGGCGACGACCCGCGAGCGTGATCTGGCGCGGAGCACGGTGGCCGCGCTGCAGGATGTCCGCGACGATCTGGAGGGGCAGCTGGCCGCGGCGCAGGACGAGCTGCTGGCCGCGGAATCGGCTGAGAGCGAGGCGGTGGCCGGGCTGCAGGCGGCGCTCGTGGCGACGACCCGCGAGCGTGATCTGGCGCAGAGCACGGTGGCGGCGCTGCGAGATGTCCGCGACGATCTTGGGCGGCAGCTGGCCGCGGCGCAGGACGAGCTGCTGGCCGCGGAATCGGCTGAGAGGGAGGCGGTGGCCGGGCTGCAGGCTTCGGTCACCCGGCTGGAGGGAGAGCTTGAGGCCGCCACGCAGGCGCTTGACGCGCAGGCGGCCGCGGCCGAAGCGTCTCTCGCCGAGCTGCAGGCCGAGCGGGACGGCATGACGGCCGAGCTGGCGTCGGTGCGCGCGGTGCTGGCGGCGCGCGAGCGGGACCTCGGTGAGGCGGAGACGGCGCTCGCGGCCGCGCGTGACGCGCTCGACGGCGAGATGGCACGGCGCGAAGCGGTGGAGGCCCGCGCCGCATCCCTCGATGCCGAGCTGGCGACGCTCACCGCCGCGCGCGACGCGGCAGAGGCCTCGCTTGTCGCGGCGCAGACAACGGCGGCCCAGCTCGAGGCGGCGTTGGAAGAGACGCGCGCGGCGTTGGCGGCGGCGGTCGAGCAGCGGGCCGCAGCCGAGGCCCGGCTGGCCGGTGTCGAGGCCGAGCTCGTCGCGACCGCCGCCAGCCAGCCGCTGGCCGCGTCGGCCGAGGCGCGCTCGCTCGATGCCCTGCTCGACGTCGATGCCGCAACCCGCGAGCGGCTGGCGGCGCTGGCCGCGGAGCTGGCCGAGCTGCGGGCCGTCACCGAGGCGCAACGGGCCGAGCTCGCCGCGAGGGAGGCGGCGGCGGCCCAGCGGGTCGACGCCATCGGTGCGCAGCTGGGCGCCAGCCTGCGGCAAACACCGGCCGAGGCCCGCGCGGCGGCCGAGGCATCGGTGCGGCGCGACGCCCTTGCGGCGGGCGAGCTTCTCGCCCGGGTCGCCGGTGCGGACGACGTGGCCGTGGTCAGCGGGCGCAATGTCGCCTACACGGCCGGGCTCGTCTTCGCCTCGGGCGAGGCCGAGCTTGCGCCGGAGGGCCAGGCGGAGCTCAACCGGATCGCCCTCGAGCTCCGCCGGCTCACCCGATCGCTGCCCGAGGACCTGCCGTGGATGCTGCGGGTCGACGGGCATACCGACGACCTGCCGGTCCGTCGCGGCCGGTTCCGGTCGAACTGGGAGCTCTCGGCCGCGCGGGCCAGCACGGTCGCCCAGTACCTGATCGAGTGGGGCATTCCGGCCGACCGGCTGATCGCTGCCGGCTTCGCCGACACGCAGCCGATCGTCGCCGGGACCTCCGAGGAAGCCCGACGGCAGAACCGGCGCATCGAGCTGCGGCTGACCGTGCGCTGATGCGGCCGGCAGCGGTGGACGTACAGGGCGCCCTGCCGCGCGGGGAGCGCTAGGCGATGGCGGCGGTCGTCGCCGGCTGGCGCGAGCGACTCGAGGGGTTCGTCACCGCGCCGCCCTTCGAGCGGTTCATCATCGCGGTCATCCTGTTCAACGCGGTGACCCTCGGCCTGGAGACGGTGCCCTGGGCGATGGGCCGCTTCGGGCCGCTGCTGCTGACCCTGGACAGAATGGCGCTGGCGATCTTCGTGGTCGAGATCAGCCTCAAGCTGGTCGCCATGGGCCCGCGCTTCTTCGGCCGGGCCTGGAACCTGTTCGATCTGACCATCGTCCTCGTGTCGCTCGCGCCTGCGTCGGAAGGTTTCGCGGTGCTGCGCGCCTTCCGCATCCTGCGCGTGCTGCGGCTCATGTCGATGCTGCCGTCGATGCGCAAGGTGGTGCAGGCGCTGCTCGAGGCGATCCCCGGCATGGGCTCGGTCGTGGCGCTCCTGAGCCTCGTCTTCTACGTCTTCGCGGTGATGGCGACCAAGCTCTTCGGGGGCAGCTTCCCCGACTGGTTCGGCTCGATCGGCGGCTCGCTCTACACGCTCTTTCAGGTGATGACGCTGGAGAGCTGGTCGATGGGCATCGTCCGCCCGGTGATGGACGTCCATCCGCTCGCCTGGCTGTTCTTCGTGCCCTTCATCCTGATGACCACCTTCGCCGTCCTCAACCTCTTCATCGCCATCATCGTCAATGCGATGCAGGCGACCCACTCCGAGGAGGCAGCCGCCCAGGCCGAGCAGAGCCATGCCGACCACGCGGCGCTGACGGCGGAGATCCGGGCGCTCAGGCGCGAGCTCGGCGAACTCAAGGCGACGCTGCCGCAGCGTTCCACCGGCCCAGGCGCCGCCGGCCCGGCGGCAGCGGAGCGGCAGGGCTGAGCGGCGGCCGGCGTTCGCCGGCCCTGTGTCAAGCGGGAGGACAGGCCCCCATGCTCAGAGGGCTCGCCGACAACCGGCAGGAGCGGTCCATGGCCTTCGCGCTCCGGGCCGAGCGGATGCAGCTGGTGCGTGCCGTGCTCGCCGCCTGGATCGCGCTCGAGCCGCAGGCGACGGGGCCGCTTAGGCTCTGCGATCTCGGCGGCACCGGCGAGTGGTGGCGGCAGCACGGCGATCGGCTCGCCGGGCTCGGCCGGCCGCTCGCGGTCGACCTCGTCAACCTGACGCCCGAGCCCGTGCCGGAGCGGCTCCCGGGTGTCACCTTCGCGGCCCGGGTCGGCGATGCCCGGGCCCTGCCCGACGTGGCGGACGGGGCCTACGACCTCGTCTTCAGCAACTCGGTGATCGAGCACGTGGGGGTGTTCGCCGAGCAGCTGCGCATGGCCCGCGAGGTGGTGCGGATCGGCCGCAACTACCTGGTCCAGACCCCCAACCGCTGGTTTCCGGTCGAGCCGCACTTTCTCGTCCCGTTCTGGCAGTTCCTGCCGCAGGACCTGCGGGTCCTCCTCCACCGGCGGTTCCGCACCGGGTGGTACGGCCGCGCCGACTCCTACCTCCAGGCGCGGGCCACCGTCGACGAGGTGCGGCTGCTCGACCGGCGCGACCTCCGGGCGATGTTCCCGGGTGCGCTGGTCCTGCGCGAGCGGGTCGCCGGGCTGACCAAGTCGCTGGTCGTGCTGGGCGGGGTGGTGGCCGCCGGCGGCGCGCCAGCGCTGCCGCTGCCGGCGCATGTCCGCCGCTGAGCCGGACGCCGGCGAAGGGGACGCAAAGGTTTCGGGGAGGCTCGCCTCCCCGAGCCCCACCGTTCTTCCCTGACTCGATGGCAGGAATAATAGCTTATGTCGTGGCGCGCGCCCAGCGCCGGCCGGGGTCGTTCGGCGGATTCGCGGGCTCGGGTTCGCTCGTCGCATGGCGGCGCATCCCGAGGCCGGATTCGCCGCTCCATGCGCCACGGCCGCGGTATTCATAGGCATGCAAACGACGATCCATAAGCGTTGCTTATGACCTGCCGAAGGCCGCCGATTCGGCCTATACTGGCGATCCAGCCGCACCGCCGGGGTGCGGCGCCAGGGAGGGCCGATCGATGCTTCGCACGGGGCAGTTCACCATCGCCTTGTCCCCCGCCGCCGACGCCGCCGCCTTCGAGGCGCATGTAAAGGACGTGCTCTTCAAGGCGCCGCACATCATGGCGCTCAGCCGCATCACCCGCGGCTTCGACCACCGGCTGCACAAGGTCGTCCACACACCCGAGGGCCTGCCGCGCCGCTATGTCTGGGAGGTGACCGCCGACCTCATGGGCAACGGCCGCTACAACTTCGCCAGCAACACCGGCAACGTCCAGGCCGGCGTCGAGGCGTTCGGCGTCGTCGTCGACGTGGTCCAGACCGAGCCGCTCTAGCCGGGTGGCAGGCGGCGGGGCGGCTGGCCTCCCCCCGAACGATCGGAAGAAGAGGGCGGGGAGGATGAGCCTCCCCCCAAACGGTCGGAAGAAGAGGGCCGGGAGGCTGGCCTCCCCCCAAACGGTCGGAAGAAGAGGGCGGGGAGGCTGGCCTCCCCGCCGGCCCCACCCGGACTCTCGGGCTGGCGCTGCGCGGGGGCTGGTGGCAGGGTGGTGGCGGAGCTTCCTGCAGCCCGAAGAGGAGGGTGCGGCCCTTGCGCCTGATGCAACTGATCTACGCCTCGCGGCCGTTCGGCTTCGACAGTGCGATGCTCAACGGCATCCTGAGCGACGCGCGCCGGCTCAACCCGCAGAACGACGTCACCGGCGCGCTGATCTGCCGGGCCGACCTCTATCTGCAACTGCTCGAAGGGCCCGAGCCGGCGGTCGAGGCCACCTTCGCCCGCATCACCAGGGACGACCGCCACGTCGAGGTCCAGCGCCTCGTCACCCGCCCGATCGAGCAGCGCCTCTTCCCCGACTGGGCCATGCGCGACGACCCCGCCCGCTCCTGGATGTGGACCCAAGCCGAGGTCGAGAACGGCGCGATCGCCCGGGCGACGGAGGAAGAGATCGTGGCGGTGTTCGAGCGGCTCGCGGCGGAAGGGGCATAAGCAGGGATCGAGGCAGGATAGGCAGGATGTGGGGAGGATGATCCTCCCCACGCCCCACCGGGATTTTGGGGTGGTGGTTGCGGCCGCTGTCGGCCTAGAGCATTTTCACGCTGACCGGAATCTTTTCCCGATTC
>CAYWSB010000061.1:0-27424 GCA_964460465.1 uncultured Geminicoccaceae bacterium
CGCATGAGGGGGAGCGTAGCACTCGGGAGTCAGATGTCAAAGACTTACCACTAGAAGGCGGCATGCTGACGAATTGGAGGGTCATCATCGGGGCGGCGGTTGTCGCCGCGATCGGGCTCTGGGGCCATTTCGCCTATCGGAGCCCGCCCGGCGTGGAGCCGATGGGCGAGGCGAGCGAGACCGTCGCCTGGGTGGCGCTCGCAACCTCGATCGTCAGCCTGCTCACGGCGCTGACCGGCCTCGCGCAGAAGTTCCTCGAACTGCGCAAAGGCTGACGGCGGCGGCATGCTACGCCTGCTCGCACCGATCCTGACCATTCTGGCACTGACGGGGCAGGTCTGGGGCCAGGGGATCGATCAGGTCTACCGAAAGCCGGCGGGCGGCGAATCTTGGGGCACCATGCTCGCCCAGTATTTCGGTCGTTCCGGCTACAGTGAAAGCTTTGCGCTGGTGATCGGCGTCAGCAGGTTCGATGATCTGAACAACCTGCCCACCGGGCAGGACCCGATCCGGATGAAGGACTTTCTCCTCCACGAGGCTGGCTTCGACTACGTGCATCTGCTCACCGAGGAGAAGGTGACCTATGCGCGGGTGCGCGAGTTGATGGAGGATGAGTTCCCACGCCTGCTCGAGAGCAACGATCGCTTCCTCTTCTACTGGTCGGGCCACGGGATCACCCGCGACCTGCCGGGCGGTGGACAGAGTGGCTATCTGCCGCTCGGCCAAAGCCGTGCCGATCGATTCTCCGGCATGGTCAGCATGGCGAATATTCGTGAATGGGACCGCAATCTTGAGGCCGAGCAGGTGCTCTATCTGCTCGACGCGTGCTTCAGCGGCTTGGCCGGGACCGCTCCGATGGCGGTCACCGATTACCAGCGTTTGCGAGTCGACCAGCTTGCCCAGCCCAGCCGGCACATCCTGACGGCGGGGACCGAGGACGAGGAGACGATCGCGATCGACCGTCTCGGCGGCAGCGTCTTCACGGCGGCAGTGCTGGACGGGTTGCGCGGTGCTGCCGATGCGAGCAACGATTTTCCCAATGACGGTCTCGTATCCGTCAACGAGCTCAAGCACTATGTCAACGAGCGGGTACTGCGGGAGCGAACGCAGGCTGGCTGGCAGAACTCGATCACCCCGCAACTGCGTGACCTCGGCACCAGCAATGGTGAGTTCTTCTTCATCACCGCCGAGCGTCTGGCCGAGGTCGACAACCCCCCGCCGCCCCCGCCCGATCAGCGCACCATCCTCGAGGCGCAGGAGATTCTGACCGGTCTCGGCTACGAGCCGGGGCCGCCGGACGGTGTGCTCGACTTGCGGACCCGAGGTGCGATCCGTCGCTTCCAATCGGATAGAGGCTTATCGGCCACGGGGGCTCTGGACGCGGCGACTCAAGCGGCGCTGGTCGACGCCTGGGCCGGAATTCCGCGAGCAGTCGGCATGGGTGCAACGGCCGACGAAACGCCGCCTGAAGATGCCGAGCCCAGCGCGGCCGAAGAGGCCGGGCCCGATCCGACCGCGGCGGCTGCGGCCGCAGAAGCCGCCCTTGGCCTCGACCGGCAGGATCGCGTGCTGATCCAGCGGGTCTTGCGGGACCTGGGCTTCGATCCGGGACCGGCGGACGGCATTCCGTGGTCGGGTGCGGACGCTCATCCGGAACGCCGAGGAGGCGGAGCGTGCCCTGGCCGATCTGGAGCGGTTGCAGGACAGCCTCTATCGAAGTGTGACGCTGCGCGAGCGCGAGGGCTACGGCGTGAAGTGGGGCAACGCCGTGCCGCTGGTGGCCGATCTGGCCCTGCGCTACGTCACCGGGGGGCTGAGCGATGCGGTTGCCGGCGCCGGGGACACGAAGGATGCGCCCCGGCAGGGGCCGTTCGCCCGTTTCGTGGGGCTCTTGGAGGGCAAGGACGCCAAGGAGGCGGTCAAGCTGATCGAGGCCAAGGAGCGCGAACGCTACATCGCCGAGGTGACGTCGATGGAGCAGTTCAGGGGCTCCTTCGAGGCGCTCCTGAAGCGCTTCGGCATCGGGGCGGTGCAGGGCGGGCGGCAGCGGCGGCTCTACATCTTCATCGACGATCTCGATCGCTGCCTGCCCGACGATGCGGTTGCGGCGCTCGAGGCGATCAAGCTCTTTCTCGACCTCGAGGGCTGCGTGTTCGTTCTAGGCATGGATCGCAGCGTGGTGGAGCCCGGCATTCGCGCCCGCTACAAGCCGTTCCTGGAGCAGGCGCCCGACGCTTTCGATCCCGCGGCCTATCTCGACAAAATCATCCAGATCCCGTTCAGCCTGCCGCCGCTGGGCAAGGGACAGCTCGGCGCGTACCTGGACGATCTGGCGCGCGCCGAGCGCGACCCCGACGGGATCGTGGCCGAGACCCGCGATCTGGTCGAGTTCGTGGTCCCGGACAATCCGCGCAGCCTGAAGCGCATCTTCAACGTGCTGCGGCTGATCACGGCGCTCGGCGGCGAACGTGGTGACGACCAGCGGAGCCTGCGGCGGTATCTCGCCAAGGTGGTGTTGCTGCAGATCTGCTTTCCGCGGGTCTATCGGGCGGTCATCGGGGGCGAGCTCGACCTCGCGGCCGTCGAGGATCGGGTCAGGAAGGGCGGTGGAGGAAGCAGCACGGACGATCGCTTCAGCGACGTCCGGCTGGCCAACCTGTTCAACGCCGAGCCGCACTTCGCCGATCTGAAGAGCCGGCAGCCGGCCGAGTTGCGTCGTCTCCTGACGCTGTCGAGCGTCGTCGAGTCGGGGCCGAGCACGAAGACCTGAGGACTGGTTGCGGCGCGTCGTCGTGGCCGCCGGACGCGTGATTTGCCCTGCCGAGGCTGCGCTGCACGAGGGCGATTGCGAGACTTTCCGGGCCGTGTCCCCAGCGATGGTTCAGGAGCGCCAGCCCTCGGTGAGGCCCGAGTGTCGGTCAGCAGGCCACCGCGGCGAGACGCGGGGCGATCAGAAGGTCGCGGGGGAACCCCTCCAATACACTTGCAGGTTTCGGTGGGGTGCGGGGAGGATCATCCTCCTCGCGTTTTCTTGCCATGGGCGCGGTGGACAATCGGTGCCTTATGGCCCATATTGGGACAAAAGGAGATTGCCATGCAGCCCATGCTCGACCATCGCCCGACCGTGTCGCCCACGGACGCGAGCGGCTATGCGACTGACGAGGTTCGGGCGATGCAGCGGGCGGTTGGCAACATCTTCGCCCGGTGGGGGGTGAAGGATGGGGAGGCGGCGGTGATCCTGGGGGGGATCTCGGCCAAGACGTTCCGGCGGTGGCGGGAGGGGGCCTATGGGCGGGTCAACCGGGATCTGGCGGACCGGCTGTCGCTGGTGCTGGGCATTCACCGGGCATTGCGGGTGATCTTTCGGGAGCCGGCCACGGGCTATGGGTGGATGCGGCGGGCGAATGCCGATCTGGGCGGGCTGACGCCGGTCGAGCTCCTGCTCCGGGGCGGGATGGGTGATCTCGAGCGGCTGCGGCGGTATCTGGATTCGGTCCGGGGCGGTTGGTGACGTTCCCGGCTCCTGGGCCGGACGCGCCGGTCGCGCGGGTGGTCTGGCGCGAGACGCACCGGCTGGTGCTGTCGCATTTTCCCTTGGTCGATCTCTTCGAGGACGTGGCCGATCCGGCGGACTGGGAGGCCCTGGCGCGGGCGCAGGCCAGGACCAACCCGCGGGTGCTCGATCTCGTCGGCGACCTGTCGCTGGTGCCGGTCGGGCGGCGGGTCGCAGGGCCGGGGGCGTCCTGGGTGATGGGGGCGTTCACCCATGTGTCGCGGGATCGGGTGTCGCGGTTCGGCGACGGGACCTATGGGGTCTACTATGCCGGCGATGCGCTGGCGACGGCGCTGGCCGAGCACACGCATCACCTGGGGCGGTTCTATGCGGCGGCCGGGATGGATGCCGGGTGGCTGTCGGAGGTGCGGCAGCTGGTGGGGGCCCTCGATGCCGCGTTGCTCGATCTTCGGGGTGACGGATTCGCGGCGCTGCTCGATCCGGACGACTACGACGCGTCGCAGGCATTCGCGCGGGCGCAGCGCAAGGCGGGGGCGGACGGGATCGTCTATCCGAGCGTGCGGCATGCGCCGGGGCAGTGCATCGCGGCGTTCCATCCGGACGTCGTGGGCATCCCCGCGCAGGGCGATCATTTCCGCTACTACTGGGACGGCCGGCGGATCACCTATGCGCGGAAAATCACGGGCGACCGGGCGATCCTGGCGCTCTGACGCGAGCTGCCACGTTCCCGAGGTAACGGATGGGCCCGGGAAGGCACGCCTTCCCGGATTCTGGCCACTTTTCAGCGCGGCTCACGCAGCACCGTGCGAAAGCCGATGTCATTCGAGCCCAGGTCCGGCTCCTGCGGCTGGCGGGCGGCGGGGCGGTAGCGGAGGCAGAAATTGGGGGCGCAGAGCCAGGAGCCGCCCTTGACCGTCACCTGCGGCATGCCGGTCGGGCTGTAGCGGGCGGAAAGCGCGGGGCTCGGGCCGGCGGGGTCCCGGGGTAGCCGTTGGGCGCGAAGCAGCCGACGGGGCGGTGCCGTGGTGGCCGTCGAGGGCCTCGACGATGCTCCAGCCATCGCCCGGATCGTCGGTGTGGATGCAGGCCGCGCAGGGAAACCGCGTGGAGGCCGCGGCGGAACCCGACTCCGCCGCCTTCCGTCTTCCGGCTCCGCCAGGGTTCAGAGTCTGTGCGACTCGTTTACGAGGCACGCTTTCGGGCTTGGGCTCAGAGCTGCGATTCGAGCGGCAGGAGCTTGAGTACGTCGACCGTGAAGCGGCGGCGGAAGCTGGTGTCGGGCTCGTCGTCGCAGCGCAGGATCGCGCCGTCCTTCTCGGTTTGCCAGACGAGGTCGGCGTCCGGATCGAGGCTGACACGGTACTGTTCTCAAATGCTGCGGCCCGGGCCATTCGGGCGGCGAACTCTTCGGCGAGCTCCTGGCTTTCGATGCGGAGGCCCGCCTCGGTGTCAATGTCGGGCGAGCGCGGATCGAGGTTGCAGCTGCCGATGACGACGGCGGCGGTGCGGGCTCGGGCGGCCGGCCGATCCGGATGGGCGGCAAACGGCGCCGAAGCGCAAGCCTGGCCAGCCCGAGGCACGCCCCGAGTGGCCGCATGCGTCGCGGTTGGGCGGACGCTCGTCGATCCTGCATTCCGGGCTGGCTGGCCCTCGGGAGCCGTGTATGCTGCACGGGTCACCCCCAGCGCGACGGTCTCTGGAGACGGCATCCGGGCCGCTCGACGTCGCGGAACGGTGCCGGGAGGAGCGATGAGCCACGATGCGAGCAAGCGCGGCGTGCAGCGGCGCGATGCGCTCAAGGCGGCGGGGGCCGGTGCCTTGTTCGCCGCTGCAGGGCTCGGCACGCCGAGGATGGCGGGCGCACAGGAAGGCGCGGCGGTGGAGAAGGTCTTTCGTGGCGGCACGATCGTCACGCTCGACGATACCCGGCCGATCGTCGAGGCGCTCGCCGTCGGCGCCGGGCGCATCCTGGCGCTCGGAAGCGAGGCCGAGGTGATGGCGCTGGCCAGGGGTGACGTCCAGATCGTCGACCTCGACGGCGCCACGCTGCTGCCCGGCTTCATCGACAGCCATGGGCATTTCATGAACGCTCCCCAGATCGTGTCCTGGGTGAACGTCTCGGGGCCGCCTGCCGGTCCGGTGACCTCGATCGCCGACATCGTCCGCGAGATCCGGGCCCACGCGGATCGCGTCCGGCCAGCGCCGGGCGAGTGGATCATCGGCTACGGCTACGACGTGACGGTGCTGTCGGACGGGCGCGAGCTGACGCGCGACGACCTGGACGCCGCCTTCCCCGACAACCCGATCATGCTGATCCACGTCTCGAACCACGGCTGCGTGCTCAATTCGCTCGGCTTCGCGACCTTCGGCATCGACGCGACGACGCCCACGCCCGAGGGCGGCCTGATCCTGCGCAAGGAGGGCTCCGACGAGCCCGCGGGGCTGCTGATGGAGGCGGCCTTCCTGCCGATCTTCGCCCAGGTGCCGAAACCCTCGATCGAGGCGTTGCTGGACAATCTCGACGCCGCGCAACGGCTCTACACCGCGGCCGGGGTCACCACGGCGCAGGAGGGGGCGAGCCAAAAGGCGGATGTCGATTTCCTGCTGCGCGCGGCCGGCGAGGGACGGCTGTACATCGACGTCGTGTCGCTGCCGCTGGTCCTGGAGTTTCCGGCGCTGATCGCGGAGTACGCGCCCGACTTCAAGGGCGCGCCACTGGAGCTCCCGGACACCACGGCCAGCGCGTTCGGCCGCTACCACAACCGGCTCAAGTTCCAGGGGGTGAAGATCCCGCTCGACGGCTCGCCCCAGGGCAAGACCGCGTTCTGGACCGAGCCGCTGCTGACGGGCGGGCCGGAGGGCGAGGCGGACTATCGCGGCTTCCCGCTCTTCGCGCCGGAGCAGGTCGACCCGGTGGTGGCGGAGTTCGTCGACAAGGGCATTCAGATCTTCACCCATGCCAACGGCGATGCCGCCATCGACATGCTCATCGACGCCATGCGGGCGGCCGGCGTCACCGCGGCGGACGGGCGGCGCGACTGCGTGATCCACTCGCAGTTCATGCGGCCCGACCAGCTCGACGCCTATGTGGAGCTCGGCCTGACGCCGAGCTTCTTCACCGTGCACACCTTCTACTGGGGCGACGTGCACGTGGCGAACACCGGCGAGACGCGCGCCGCCTTCACGAGCCCGATGGCATCGGCCCGGGAAAAGGGTCTTCGCTTCTCGAACCATTCGGATTTCTCCGTCACGCCGATGGACCCGCTCCGGATGATGCATTCCTCGATCACCCGCCTGTCGCGGTCCGGCAACGTCATCGGCCCCGACCAGCGGGTGGACGTGCTGACCGCGCTGAAATCCATGACCATCGACGCGGCCTGGCAGATCTTCGAGGAGGACACCAAGGGGACGCTTAGCGTGGGCAAGCTGGCCGACATGGTGATCCTGGACCGCAATCCGCTCGAGCTGGCGCCGGACGAGCTGCTGGGCCTGACGGTGGTCGAGACCTTCAAGGAGGGCTCGAGCGTCTACCGGAAGGAGACATGAAGCCGCCGTCCCTGCCGGTCACGGTGGTCGGCGGCTATCTCGGGGCCGGCAAGACGACGCTCCTCAACCACATGCTGAC
Source organism: uncultured Geminicoccaceae bacterium (assembly GCA_964460465.1). Classification (GTDB taxonomy): domain Bacteria; phylum Pseudomonadota; class Alphaproteobacteria; order Geminicoccales; family Geminicoccaceae; genus SLRI01. The sequence goes on from CAYWSB010000061.1 coordinate 7,140, forward strand.
GCAGGCGGCGGGCCTGAGGCTCGCCGTCATCGTCAATGATTTTGGGCGGATCAACATCGATGCCGGGCTGATCGCGGCGCATGCGGGCGACACGATCAGCCTGACCAACGGCTGCATGTGCTGCGCGGCGTCGGACGGCACGGCCGAGACGCTGGCCCGGGTCCTGGCGCGCGCGCAAGCGTTCGACCGCGTCGTGATTGAGACCTCGGGCGTGGCCGTGCCCGGCAAGATCGCGCGCATGGCGCGGGCCTTTCGCCTGCCGGTGGACGGCGTGATCGTGCTCGCCGATGCCGAGCAGCTGCCCGATCAGGCGGCCAATCGCTACACCGGCCACGCCGTCGCCGCGCAGCTGCGGCAGGCCGACCTGATCATGCTCAACAAGGCCGACCTCGCCGGGCCGGCGCGCCTCGCGGAAGCCCGCGCCCTGATCGCCGGCACGGCGCCCGAGACGCCCGTCATCGAAACGGCCCACGCGCGCCTGCCGCTCGCCATTCTGTTCGACGTGGTGCGGGAGACCCGTGGCTGGCAGGTGGCGGAGCCGGGGGCGCCGGAGGATCACGCGACGGCGTATCGGAGCGGGCTGCTCGAGCTCGACCTGCCCATGACGCGCGGTGAGCTCGACCGCCTGACGGGGGGCCTCACCGCCCGCTTCGTGCGGGCGAAGGGCCATGTCGCACTGGCCGACGATGCCGGGGTTCGACATCTCTACCAGCAAGTCGGCCGACGCTGGAGCCTGACACCGGCCGGACCCTGGGGCGAGCTCCCGCCGACCACCCGGATCGTAACCATCGCGCTGAACGAGAAGGCGGCCGAGCCCGACAGCGGCCGAGGCTTCGGTCCCTGAGCCGTCCCCGACAGCCCATCGCCGTCTTGCCAGGCTGCGGGTCCTTGCTCCGCCCGGCACGCCCGCGAGCTTTCCGGGCGGCGGGCCACCCGGCGGACCGGCCCCGCCGCGCAGGGAATCCCGTGGCGACCGCAGCGGAGCGCGGCTCCGCCTGCCGTCCTCCGGCTCCGCCGCTGGTCCGTGCCTGTCCCAAGCGTCTACGAGGCACGCTTTCGGACGGGGTGGCCGTTCAGTCCTCGACGATCGTCCAGCCCTCGCCCGGGTCGTAGGCGTCGATGCCGGCCGCGGCCGCGCTGGTCTCCTCGCCGAGGTCGGCCTCGTGGAGGTCGCCCAGGTGGTTGACCATGAAGGTCATGATGCCGGAGTTGCCGTACTCGGCCGGCCAGGCGAGCAGGCCGTAGCCGGTCAGGAGCCGGCCGTTGACCCTATAGTCGTAGGCGCCGCCGGGTGCGTCGTCGCCCTGCCGGGTCAGGATCTTGAAGGTGTAGCCGTAGTAGGGCTCGCCGGTCTCGTAGTAGACGAGGTAGTCGGCCTCGCTGGCAGCGAGCGGGGCGAGCGGGCTCGGCTCCTCGCCGGCGGCGGTGGGCCAGAACAGGCCGTCGCGCTGCCCCTCCGTGCTGATCAGGAGCTGCGCGAACTCGCGCACGCCGTCGTCGTTGCGGTCGGCCGAACCGTAGGCCCGTTGCGCCTCGACATAGGCGCGTGCCGCGGCGATGGCCGCGAGCTCGTTCTCGCCGATCCGCCGGTCGATGATCTCCTCGAGCCCGGCCTCGGTGTCGAAGAACCAGCCCTCGCCGTCGCGGGCGAGCGGGATCGGCATCGGCCAGCCGGCGCGGCCGAGCCGCACCTCGTAGGTGTCCGGCGCCTCGCCGGGTGCGATCACCAGCGCCTCGGTCGCGGCGTTGCGTGCCGTATCGACGGTCTGCCGCACCGTGGAGGGGTCGCCGCCGATCAACTCGTCCTGGTAGGCCTCGCCGAACAGCTCGAGCAACCGGCCGGAGCCCGCGGGGGCGAACAGCGCCTCCCGGAACGCTTCGAGCGCCGCCTCGGGATCGGCGAAGCTCGGCTGCTGCGCGATCGCCGAGCCGTTGGCCAGCAGCATGCCCGCCAGACCGGCGGCCAGGGTCACGTTCGTCAGCTTGCTCATCGGTGATCTCCTCAACCGCGCCGCTCGCCGCGGCTCTTCCTGCCGCGATCGGATGTCGCCTTGGCCTTCTGCTTGCCGCCCTTCTTGGCGCCGAGCGCCTTCTTGCCGCCCCCGTCGCCACGCTTGGCGACCTGGCGCTGCGGTCCCTCGCCGCGCTTGGCGACGGCCTTGTCACGGCTCTGCTTGCCGCGGCTGGCCTCCTTCTTGGTCTGGCTCGGCCGCTTGACGTCGGCGAGAGCCCCCTTCTTCGGCTTCGGCGCCTTCAGCGCCGGGGCGTCGCGCGTCTCGCGGCGCTCGACCTTGGTGGCGCGCTCCCGGTCGCGCTTGGGCAGGCTGATGTCGCGGGCACGCTCCTGATCCCGCCCCGCATCGCGGCGGTCCCGGTCGGGAAGTGCCGCGACCTGCCGCTCGCGGTCGCGCCGGTCGCGGCGCTCGACGCGCTCGTTGCGGTCACGGCGGTCGCGCAGCTCGGCATTGATCCGCTTCCTGTCGTCCCTGTCGAGATTGAGCCGGTCGCCGTCACCGCCGATGACGATCGTGCTGTCCTCGATGTTGATGTCGTTGCGGCGGTTGTTGCCACCATCGTTGTCGTCATCGTCGAAGATGGCGTAGCCGAGCAGGCCGCCGACGGCCGCACCGCCGAGAAACGTACCGAACGTGCCCCAGCCGGCGCTCGGCGGCGCGCTATAGGCGACGGTGGGCGGCGGTGCGGCGTAGACCGGCGGCTGAACGTAGCTGGGATCCGCCGGCGCATAGCTCGAGGCATAGGGATCGACCGCCGCCGTCTCGGCGTACTCCGTTGCCGGCTCGGCGTAAGTTTCGTCGGCGACGAGCTCGCCCTCGTCGACGGCCTCGGCCGCATCGGCTTCCGCCTGCTCACGCTCGGCCACGTCCGCCTCGCGCTCGGCAACGTCGGCCTCGCGCCGGGCCAGCGCGGCCTCCCGCTCGGCGAGGTCGCCCTCGGCCCCGGCCGTGTCCGGTGCGGTCGCGGCCGCCGCGGCATCGGCCGGGGCCTCGGCGACCGGCTGCAGCGCCGCGAGCAGCGCCGCACCATCATAGTGCGGGATGGCGATCGGGCCCTCGGTCGTCGGGCGGATCTGCACGATCCCTTCCTCGACGATCACCTCCTGGACGTCGTTGCTGGCCAGCACGCCCATGGCGAAGGCGCCCTGCCGCAGATCCTGGATGCTGTCCTGGACGTCCTCGAGCTGGTCGTAGACGGCGTCGCCCATCGCCTGGGTCCAGTCGAGATGCTCGTTCATCTCGGCCAGCACCGGCGGGTAGTTGAGGAGCGCGATGAGCGACGGATCCCACCGTTCGGAGGGCTCGAGCGTCTGGTCCTCCTGGTAGTCCTCGATGAACCGGGCGGCCTGGACGACGTCCACCGGGAACATCGAGGCCTGCAAGATGACGGCGAGCAGCGGGTCGGGGTAGAGCGCCACCGGCGCCACCAGCGCCATGATCTCGTCGTCGACGACCAGCGTGTCCGTGGCCTCGGCCTCGACCCCTGCAGGATCGGCGGGGGTCGCCTCGTCCTGTGCCGCCGGCGCCCTGGACAGCGCCATCAGCGCCAGGAGGCAGGCGGCGAGCCCGCAGCCGTCGCGGATCAGTCGCTTTGAGCTCATGGCTCCCTCCCTCATTGCATCAGGCTCTCGTCGGTCTCGCGCCAGGTGCAGCGCTCGGCCACGATCGGCGCCACGTTCGAATTGCCCGCACCTCGTGCCAAGAGGGCGCCGACGCGCTGGTCGGGCCCGTAGCCGGAATGGGCGCTGAGCGGGTTGGCGATGTCACCGAGACCCAGGAACGAGCTTACCGACGCGACGTTGATGGTGACGTTGGTGATGCTCGGGCAGAGCCGTGACTCGATGTAGCGGTCGGCGAACTGGTCCGGCACCGGATAGCTCATCAGGTCGTTGGGGTCGGAGAAGGCGATGATCTGCGTCTGCTCGAAGAAGCGGCCGGGCTGGCTGGGGTTGGGACCGCAATAGGCGGCGGTCTGGCCGACCACCTGCTGCCCTTCGCGTCCCGCCTCGAGCAGCGGCAGCTGGTTGGACAGCATGAACACCTGGATCTCGCGTCGGCTGAGCGCGTCGGCGAACGAGGCGAGTGCCGGATCGGTCCGGATCGGCAGGTCGGCCATGCCCTGGAGCGCGTCGAGCGTCGCCCGGCTGCCGAGGCTATGGGTGATGATCACCCAGTCGTCCTGGTCCAGCCGGCTGCCGAAGCCCGGCAGTGCCTGCCCGCAAGACGCGCCTTCGGTGAGCTCCGGCAGCTCGCTCCAGCTGCGCGAGCCCATCCAGCAGACCGACTGGGCCACCGCGGTCAGGATCGGCTCGCGCTTCTGGCCGGCATAGGCCAGGGGATCCGGGGCGATGTCGTTGACGAAGCTGCGCATCGCCTGGTTCACCGCGGCCCGCCGCAGCACGTATTCCTGCTCCTTGTCGAAAGCGAGCAGGTCCTTGTCGGGCTGGGTGATGGGCGACCAGGTCAGCTCGTAGAACAAGAGGTCGCGCCGCCGCTCGGCATCCGTGAGCCGGCTGACGTTGATCTCGCCGAGATCCTGGTCCGGAAAGCGCGGGTGGGCGATGACGATCCGCTTTGCCCGGGGTGCCCGGATCTCTAGCCCCAGCGCCGTGGCGAGGTTCTGGCGCAGCGCCGTGGCATGGCCGGGCGCGTGGGTGCCAATGCCGTGCACGTAGAGCACCTTGACCTCGGGCCGCTCGGTATCGCCCGGCACGGAGGGCGGCAGTGCGTCCTGCGCTCTGAGGAAGGGCTCGATGCCGGCGAACGGCCGTCCCTCGACCTCGCAGGCGCGGGTGTCGAGAGCCGGCTCGCTGCTTCCCTCGAGCATGGCCTGGGTGATGCCGCGGCCGAAGCTCTCGCAGCCGGCGAGCAACAGGACCGCGAGCAGGGGCAGACATCTGGCCAGTCCATAGCGCATGATCGTCCCTTGCGTGTTCATCATTCGTCCTCGCGCCACACCGTCCGGAAGCCGATATGGTTGGAGCCGAGGTCGGGCTCCTGGGGCTGGCGGGCGGCGGGGCGGTAGCGCAGGCAGAAAGTGGGGGCGCAGAGCCAGGAGCCGCCCTTGACCGTCACCTGCGGCATGCCGGTCGGGCTGTAGCGGGCGGAAAGCGCGGGGCTGGGGCCGGCGGGGTCCCGGGCGGGCTCGGGGAAGTGGCCGGGCAGGTAGAAGTCCCGGGCGTATTCCCAGACATTGCCGGCCATGTCGTGGAGGCCGTAGCCGTTGGGCGCGAAGCAGCCGACGGGGGCGGTGCCGTGGTGGCCGTCGAGCGTCTCGTCCGCGACCGGGAAGCTGCCTTGCCAGGTGTTGGCCTGCCACCCCTCGACGGGGTCGTAGGTGTCGCCCCAGCTGTATGTCGCCCCCTCGAGCCCGCCCCGGGCCGCGAATTCCCATTCCGCCTCGGTCGGCAGGTCGCGGCCGAGCCATTCGGCATAGGCCAGGGCGTCGGCATGGGCGATCTGCACCACGGGGTGGTTGTCCAGGCCCTCGATCGAGCTTCCCGGTCCCGCCGGGTGGCGCCAGTCGGCGCCCGGCACGTACGACCACCACTGGGTGACGTTGCCCCTGAGATCGGCGCGCCCCGGCTCCCGGAAGACCATGCCGCCCGGCTGCAGCAGCTCGGGCGGCAGGCCCGGGTACTGAGCGGGATCGAGGCCCTTCTCGGCGACGGTGACGTAGCCCGTGGCCTCCACGAACGCGCGGAACTGGGCGTTGGTCACCTCGTGGCGGTCGATCCAGAAGGGCGAGACGGTGACGGTATGGGCGGTGCGTTCCTCCGGCCGCTCGTCGTCGTCGCCCATGGTGAAGGTGCCGCCGTCGAGCCGCACCATGCCCCTGGACTTGCCGTCGCCCTCGGGCAGGCCGGCATAGGATTGGCACAGCTCCTGGGCCACGGCCGCGGCGCCGGAGAGGAGGGCGAGGACGAGACCGATCGGCAAGGCTCTCATAGCAGCAGCAGCTTCCTGGCGATTTTCCAGAGCTCGGCGAAGGGCAGCCGGGTGGAGCCGGCGAGGACCAGCGGCACCAGGGCGGCGGCGGCGACGGGGACCAGCGCCTCGCGGCTGAACGGCAGGGTGCGCAGCTTCTTGGCGGCGGTGTAGGTCGCGGTGGGGTTGGGAATGTCGGCCACGGCCTTGTCGTCGGCATCGGCGGCAGCGGCGAGATTGCCGCCGAAGGTCGCCCGTTCGGCCGCCCTGAAGTGGCGGGTCGCGGCTGCGGTCGAGGCGAGCAGCGCCTGCCGCTTGAGCGCCGCCAGGGGCCGGTGGAAGGCGAGGAGCGGCAGGCCGAAGAGGGCCAGCACCAGCGCCAGCCAGGTGCCCATCATGGTGCCGTAGCCGGCGAGCTCGAGGGCGTCGTGCTGGAAGGCGTTGGCGATGGCGGCACCGAGCACGGCGCTCATGGCGAAGACGAGGGCGGCAAACGCGTTGGGGTACTGGCCGATGAAGGCGAGCCCGCCGAGCCCGTCGGGGTGGGTGACCACCGTCCGGAGCTCCAATCTCGCGATGTCGCGGAGCAGCAGCGCCCAGACGAGGTGCCGCCACAGCCAGCGCAGGAGCAGGAACCAGAAGAGCGGGTTCGAGACCAGCATCACCCACCAGCCGGCGGCGCTGAGCCCGGCCGTCGAGTCCGCCTCCTCGACCAGCCAGGCGGTGGTGCTGCTCCCCCGCAGCGCCACCGTGCCGCCGAAGGTGATGGCATAGGCGAGGACGACGCACACCAGCTCGGCCAGGGGCAGGTCGCGGCGGCGCAGTGCCCGCTCGACGGCGGCGGCCGCCGCCGGCATGGCCCCCGGGGCCAAGAGCGGCGTCTCGGCGAACTGGCGGAGATGCACCTTCAGCCGCTCGTTGACCAGCCGCTCCATCAGCACGAAGACGGCGATCGCCACGACGAAGCGCGTCCAGATCCCCCAGTCGAGCAGGAAGGGCCGCGCGGCCACGGGTCCCCAGGCGTCGCCGGCGGCGATCGCCAGCAGCAGCGGCACGCCGAAGGCCATGGCGACCAGGATGGCGGCCCGCCTGGGTGCCGCTGCCGCCTTGGCCTCGAGCAGGCCCAGCCGCCGCTGCAGCTCGACGAACGGGCCGCCATCGGCGATGGCGAAGCGGTCGATGTGCTGGGCGAGGGCCTGCTGCGTCAAAACCGGATCACCGTGCCGAGAATCGGGCCGTGCTGGGTGACGTCCCATTCGAAGTTGCCGTCTTCGTAGTCCGTGTAGAACGCGCGATAACCGGCGGTGAGCACCGCGTCGCGGCCGAAGAACGAGGTCCGATAGCCGAGATAGCCCTGCAGGTTCCAGGACAGGTCGGAGCCGGTGACCACGCCGCCGACATCGGCGGCACCCATCAAGGCCAGGCGGTCGCTGATGTCCACACCGAAGCGCGAGCCGACGATCGGATCGACCCAGGTCTGGTTGTCGTCGACCTGCTGGCCGCCGCGTATCTCGATCTCGACCCGAAGGTGGTTCAGCCGGGCGCCGGCATAGGGCTCGAGGATGACGTTGAGCGGCCGGCCGCTGGCGGTCTCGCCGTACCGCCATTCGACCAAACGGTAGAAGGGCGCCACGGCGAGCTGGGCCAGATCGGTGGTCACGTCGAGATCGAAGGCGCCGACCTCATCGTCGGGCGAAACCCGCGTGAAGACGCCGTTGAGGACGAAGCCGAGGCGACCCTTGCGGATCGAGCCGAGCAGCATGCCGCCGAACGACAGGTCCTTGATCGCATCGCTGAACGGCACGTCGACGTCGGCGTCCTGGCCCGCGACCGAGGCGTCGCCGTCGAGCGAGATCATCCAGAGATAGGGTGCGAGGGTGGCGCTCCAGCGGTCGTCCGGCGGCAGCTCGGTCGAGGCCTCCTGCGCATGGGCGGGAGCGGCGGCGACGCCCAACGCAGCGACGAGGCCAGCGGCCACAACAAGCGAAGCCCGACGTTTCATCATTCCGTCACCTGCCCGTCGCATCTTCCGCTCATCCTTCCTCACTCCAGCCACACTTTGAACCAGTCGTTCTGCATGGACACGACCACCCAGCCGCGCGCCTCCGCCTCGTCGAGGCCGCGCTCGAGCCGGCCGAGATGGCTGTCACGATCGTACGCCCATTCGCGCTCGGCATCGTCATGGTGGACGATCAGGCCGAGGCTTGGTCCGTCGCCCGAAGTGGTCCACTCCAGCATCGCGAAATCGCCGTCAGAGTTGCCGGCGGCGAGGATCGGGCGCTGGCCGATGTGACGGATGATGCCGACGGGCTTGCCCGCCTTGTCGTCGACGAAGTCGACGCCGCCGTCCTTCATCAGCGTCGGCGTGCCGTCGACGACGGCGTAGCTGGTGTTGCCCTGGCTGCCGACGACCTGGGCGGGCGGGAGGCCGTAGGCCTCCTCGGAGATGGCGCGGATGAAGTCGATGCCGCCGCCCGAGACGATGTAGGTGGTGAAGTCCTCGTCGCGCAGGTAGCGGAGCAGCTCCAGCATCGGCTGGTAGAGCATGTCGGCATAGGTCAGGCCGGTCGTCGGGTGCGCCGACGTGGTCAGCCACGCGTAGGCGTCGGCCTGGAAGTCCTCGACCGTGATGTTCGCATGCGACACGTTGATGACCTCGAGGAGGCCGTCGACACCTTCCGCCATCATCCCCGCCATGTCGCCCCCGGCTGCGGCCTCGAGGACGTCGGAGGTCAGGATCGAAGGATCGGCCGCCGCCTTCTCGCGCAGGACGTCGAGGGCGTAGAGCACCTGGAAGTAGACCGGCTGCTCGGCCCAAAGCGTGCCGTCATTGTCGAAGACGGCGATGCGGTCGCCCTGGGGCACGAAGCTCTCGGAGGCGGGATCGGTGACGCTGTCCACGAAGGCGATGATCGCGGCCTTGGCTTTACCATCCCGCCAGGAAGGCAGCTCGTCGGCGCGACCGGCGAAAGGCGCGGCGGCGACACAGATGGCGACAAGAGTCATTCGCATGGAAGTCATCGACTGGGGCAGCTCCCGGAAAAATGGGGCGCGGGCGCGCCGCTCCCGATAGAGTGAAGACAGGATCGTGACGGATGACCTGGGCATCGCTATCCAGATTCGGCTCACGTGGCGTCGGCAGCATCGGGCAGCGACGCCGGCTCGCCACCAGAAGAAGCAGCAGCGGCAACTCAGTCAGGTGGCGGCACGCCCGCCACCTCGGGCATCTTGTAGGCTTCGAAGGCCTCGACGTCGGGGCGATAGGCGCGCAGCAGGAAGCTCCACCCGTCCTCCGGCGTCGCCACGAAGTTCGGGGCGAGGGAACGGCAAGCCGCGCCGCCGAAGGCGACGTCGAAGCTGCCGTCGGCATCGGTGACGACGCCGCGGTTGGAGCTGACGATGTTGTCCTCGTCCGTCATCAGGTATTTGCCGGGGCCGTAGGCGGTGATCGAGAAGAACGCAGCCGCCGGCACCGGCGGAAAGCTGGCGGTATAGCACATGCCACCTTTGCCATCTCGCGGGCCGCCGATGGCGTACATGGCGTTCTCGTCCGGCGACAGGCCCCAGGCACCGGCCGTTACGTAGGTGAAGTACTCCCAGTCGCCGACGTCCGCGGTGCGCTTCCGCATCGCGCCGAACGTGTTCGGCAACTTCGAGTATTCGGCCAGCAGGCCCGCCCGCACCTTGGCGAGGAGGGCGCGGTCGACGGCGGGAATGTCGTCCTCGGGCGCCGCGTCCTCGATGGCGTACTGCGGTTGAAGAACCTCGACGACGGTCCGGATGTCGGCCTCGGTCCCGTCGGTGCCGATCCTGACGCCTACGACGACGAAATCGGTGTCGAAGTCGTCGGCCGAGAACTCGAAGGTCCCGCCCCCGTAGAGATAGAACGGCGTCACGTGGTTCTCGGTGATGATCTGGGCCGAGATGAACCGTTCGCCGACCGTCGGCAGCTTGAGCTTGAAGCCGTTGCGGGCGTTCACGGCGGCGATGGAGTAGATCGTGTCGTTGTTCGGCGAAACGACCCAGTGATCGGCGGCCTTCGTCAGCCCGGTGAAATGAAAGAACCGATTGATGCCCGACCGGTCGCGGAAGTCGGCAAAAACTGCCCGGCTCTCCGCCTGAATGTAGTCTCCAGCGCTCATGCCGAGCTGGCCTGGATCGACGGCCCAGCCCGAGCTGTCGATGTCCGGCATCTGGGCGGCAAGCGGTGCGGCGGCAAGGACGAGCAGGGCTGCGGCAACGGCGATACGAGTCATTTTCTCACCACGATCGGCTGGTTGTCGGCGCCGGGCACGGGGACATAGGCGCGGGTGACCATGTAGAAGTCCTTGCCCGTCGGAATGCCGTTCTTGCCGGCGCCGTCGGGCGAGAGTGTCACGGTATAGGTCCCGTCCGCGTTCTGCTCGGCCGTGTAGGTCGTGCGGTCATAGCGCTTTTGCGCATTCGGGATGAGCAGCTTGTTGTCGGTGCCGTAGACGGTGACCGAGAAATAGCCGTCCGCCTTCACGATGCCGGCGGGCACAGTGACCTCGTAGGTCGCATCGCCGCTGAGCGGCGCTCCGGTCGCGTCGGCGAGCACCACGACGTAGCGCACGGTGTCGGGCGGCGTGCCGAGCTGCCCCTGCATGACCCCGGCGGCCAGCGAAAGCGCGCCCACGTCGCCCGATCTCCTGCCGAATGTCTCGTCGGGATCGACCACGGCGACCATCGCCTCGATGACACGCTCGGCGCGCCGGCGTACGTCCTCGGAGAAGCGCTGCACCGGGCGGTGCATGTCCCCTCGGCCGCCCTCCATGACGATCTCGGTCGACAGCGCCATGACGTCGTCGAGGTTGTCCACCACGACCATCCGGGTGAAGGCGAGGCCCTGATCGGTCTCCAGCTCGACCACCGCGGCGAAATCGCCCGTCGGCCGCTCCTGGCCGGGACGGGTCAGGAGGATCGGTCGGTCGGGATTGACGACGACGGCCGGGACGTTGTGCTTCATGTCGAAGATCGACACCGAGAAGAACCGGTCATAGGTCGGCGTCGTGATGATGGCCGGGCCTTCGGCCAGGCTGAACCAGTTGTAGCCGTAGTTCACCGTGGCCTGAGGCGTGATGACCGTGGCGTCCGCGGGATCGACGAGCCCGGTGAAGCTGAATGTCCCCGGCTCGTGCCTGGCGAGCCAGGCCGTCATCATCCGCACCTGCTCCTGATTGGGGTATTCCAGGATATAGTTCTCTACCGTGTTCTGCGCGGATGCTGCCGACGCCCCCGCAAGGAGAAGCAACAGCACCTTTATCGTGACGCGATTAGCCAGAGCAGCGAGCCGAACGGCAGGGCTTCGCGGCAGGGCGCGAACGAGTGTCAGTCTCAAGCGGTCCATGGAATGGTCTCTCCAGCGAAAAAAAAGCGGGGAGCGGTCACGGGTGACCGCTCCCCGAATCGCCCGACGGTGAGGCCAAAGGCCAGCGAGACGCCGACGAAGCCGATGCCGAGGTCGGGATACCCGGCGGCGAGCACGGCGGCGCCGCAGCCGCCGAAGACGAGCCAGAAGGTGCCGAAGAACTCGGCCGAGAGCTTGTTGAGCATCGCCGGGTCCCGAGAGGCGGATCGCTGGCGAGAGGCGGGGGGAGCGGCAAGGGGGCCGCTCCGCGCCCGGATGCCAAGAGTCGCTATTGCGCGCCGTGCGGTGTCGAGAGCTTCTCCATCACGTCGTCGAGCGAGAAGCTGGCGGCCTTCTGGCGCGGCGGGAACTCCTCGAAGGTCTCGAGGAACTGCCCGACATAGGCCTGCGCCGGCACCAGCATGTAGGCACGGTCGAGCAGCCAGTCGTAGTAGGTGTTGGAGGTCCGGTACGAGCGCTCGTAGGGGTCGCGCCTGAGGTTGAAGATCAGCGGAAGGCGCAGCGGCGTGAACGGCTCGACCCAGGCACGCAGCGTGGCGTATTCCTTCTGCTCCATGAAGATCAGCTTCCAGTCGGCGTAGCGGAGTGCTGTCAGGTCGCCGTCGTCGGAGAAGTAGAAGACCTCCCGGCGCGGGCTCTTCTCGGTCTCGCCGGTGAGCATCGGCAGGATGTTGTAGCCGTCGAGATGGACGTTGTAGCTCCGGCCGATGGCCTCCACCCCGCCCTCGATCAGCTCCTCCTTGATGCCGTCGCGACCGGCGGCGGCGAGGAAGGTGGGCAGCCAGTCCATGTGGTGGACAATCTCGTTGGAGACGGCGCCCGGCTCGATCCGGCCGGGCCAGCGGACCATGGCCGGCACCCGCCAGCCGCCTTCCCAGTTGGTGTTCTTCTCGCCGAAGAACGGGGTCATCGCCGCGTCCGGCCAGGTGTTCATGTGCGGGCCGTTGTCGGTCGAGTAGAAGACGATGGTGTTGTCGGCGATGCCGAGCTCGTCGACGAGATCGAGGAACTTGCCGATGTGCATGTCGTGCTCGACCATGCCGTCGGCGTACTCGTCCTGGCCGGAGATGCCGCGCAGCTCGTCCTTGACGTGGGTGCGAAAATGCATCCGCGTGCCGTTCCACCAGGCGAACCAGGGCAGGCCTGCTGCGTGCTGCTCGCGGATCCAGGCGATGGCGGCGTCCGACGTCTCGTCGTCGACCGTCTTCATCCGCTCCCGCGTCAAGGCGCCCGTATCCTCGATGGTCTGCGTGCCGTCGGGGTTGGCCGCCGAGCGGATCACGCCGCGCGGGCCGAAGCGCTCGCGGAAGGTCTGGCCGTTGGGCAGCACGAGATCGCCCGGATAGTCCTCGTTCTCGGGCTCCTCCTCGGCATTGAGGTGGTAGAGATTGCCGAAGAAGACGTCGAAGCCGTGATTGGTCGGCAGATGCTCGTCGCGGTCGCCCAGATGGTTCTTGCCGAACTGGCCGGTGGCGTAGCCTTCGGCCTTGAGCAGGGCGGCGATCGTCGGGTCCTCCTCGCGCATGCCGAGCTCGGCACCCGGCAGGCCGACCTTGGAGAGCCCCGTGCGGAACACGCTCTGGCCCATGACGAACGAGGCCCGGCCGGCGGTGCAGGACTGCTCGCCGTAATAGTCGGTGAAGATCATCCCCTCCTCGGCGATCCGGTCGATGTTCGGCGTGCGGTAGCCGACGAGGCCCATGGTGTAGGCCGAGATGTTGCTCTGGCCGATGTCGTCGCCCCAGATCACCAGGATGTTCGGCTTCTCGGCTTCTTGTGCCCGGCCGGCGGCGGGTGCGACGAGCACCGCAATACCGACGGCGAGCATCGCAACGGCGCGCCCTCCGATCATCATGACGTGTGGTCCTCCCTGCGCAATTGGTGCGGTCGGCTCGACCGACCGCCATCCAGAACTTGGCAGAACGTGAAGTACGGGTAATGATCGTCCCGGCGCTTACCATTTTGCGCCAGAATCGCGGCTGGAGGCAAACCGCGCATGAGCCGTCGGATCATCACCACGGGGGTCCAGGGCTTCGGGCCGCTGCCGCGGCTGGTGCGCGAGCAGGCCGGCGAAGCGGCGCTGGAGCGGCTCTTCGCGGCGGTGGATCTGCCCCTCGCCCTGCTCGAGCGGCCAGCCGCCCGGCTGCCGCTCGTCGACATGGCCTCGATCTTCGAGCGGGCGGCGGCGCTGCTCGGCGACCCGATGCTCGGGCTCAGGGTCGGCCGCGCGATGCGGCCGGAAGACTACGGCGTCTGGGTCCGCTATGCGGCGGCGGCGCCGACCCTGCGCCACGGCCTCGCCCGCGTCTGCCGGGCAGTGCGCTACTACCAGACGGCCGACAGCATGCGGGGCGAGGTCTATGGCGACCTCGCCCGGCTCGCCTACTATCAGGTCGGCGTCCGCCAGGGCGAGGGACGCCATCACGCCGATCACGTCCTGCCGTCGCTCATCGGCTTCGGCCGCGGCTTTCTCGGCCAGGGCTGGAAACCGCTCTGGGTCGAGGTGCCCTACGCCGCGACGGGCGGCGCCAAGGATCTGGCCGACCGGCTCGGCGTCGAGGTGCGCTACGGCCGTCCCGGTCTCGGCATGATCCTCGACCGGGCCCAGCTCGACACCCCGGGGCACGGCGCTTCGCCCGGTTTCGCCGAGCTGCGCGGCCTCGTCCGCGGCGCCGCGGCGCGCGAGCTGACGCGGGCACTCGTCGACGTCGTCGAGTTGCGCCTCGCCACTGGCAACGTGGCACTGGACGGTGCTGCCACCCGGCTCGGCCTCTGTTCACGCACGCTGCAGCGGCGCCTGCAGTCGGAGGGGATCTCCTACCGGCAGGTCGTCGACACCGCGCGCCGGGCTCGGGCCGAGACGATACTCGCGACGACGACCACGCCGGTGGCCGAGATCGCGGCGAGCCTCGGCTACGAGGAGCCGGCGCACTTCACCCGTGCCTTCCAGCGCTGGCACGGCTGCAGCCCGAGCGAGTGGCGGCGCATGCGCGGCGCCGCGACGGATCGGACGCCCGTCACGGCCGCGTAGCCGGCCATGCCTGTCCCTTCAGGCGACCGCTGCGGCGTCATCGCCGCGGCCAGTGCCGCTGTCGTCGCCGGAGTCGCGGGCGGCCTATGACTGCGTGCTGCGCTACTGCGCCTATCAGCGCTCCTTCGATCCGCAGGAGCACGCGATTGTCCGTGCCTGCCTCGAGCGCGCCGTGGCGCTCGATCCCGGCTATGCCGAGGCCCGGGCCGTGCTCGCCAACATCTACGCCCAGGAGCACCGCTTCGGCTACAACCCGCGGCCGAGCCTCTACGACTCGCACGATCGCTCACTGGCGGCGTCCGAGCGGGCCGTCGCGATCGATCCGACAAGTCCGACGGCACAACTGATGCTCGCCAACGCCCTCTACGACAGATCTGACTTCACGGGCTTCAGGGCCGCCGGGGAGCGGGCGATCGAGCTCAATCCCAACGACCCGGAGACGCTGGTTCATGTCGGCCTGCGGCTGGTCTACTCGGGCATCGGCGAGCCCGGGGTCGCCCTGGTCGAGCCGGCCGTGGCGCTCAATCCCGCGCATCCGCAATGGTACACGGACCCGCTCATCTTCCACCACTATCAGGAGCAGGACTACGAGGGGGCGCTGGTGTTGTCCGAGAGGCAGCGTTCATCGGGACGTAATGGTGGGGGGCGGGGAGGATCATCCTCCCCGCGTTCCGCTTCCTCCCTGCCCGGGTCCCGGTCAGCCGACCACCACCTTGCGGTAGAGGTGCCAGGTGGCGTGGCCGAGGATCGGCATCACGAAGATCAGGCCGAGGAGTGCCGGCAGCGAGCCGAGGACGAGGCCGGCGGTGACGACCAGGCCCCAGGCGGCCATCGGCACCGGGTTGGTGAGGACGGCGCGGACCGAGGTGCCGACGGCGACGGGCAGGCCGACGTCGTGGTCGAGCAGGAGGGGGAAGGAGACGACGCTGATCGTCAGCACCAGGACCGCGAAGAGGAAGCCGACGCCGCAGCCGAGGATGATCATCGCCCAGCCGGCGCCGGTGGTGAGCACGTCGTCGACGAAGCCGCCGATCGAGGCCGGGGGCTGCGGGCCCAAGGTGAGCAGCCAGATGAGGTAGGCGGCGAGCATCCAGAGCGCGAAAATGGCGAGCAGGATGGCACCGAGCGCGACGATCGTGCCGAACGCGGGCGCGCGGACGACCCCGAAGGCGTCGGCCCAGGAGATGTCGGCGCCCGCTTCGCGGCGGCGACTCATCTCGTAGAGGCCGATCGCGGCCACGGGCCCGAGCAGCGCGAAGCCCGAGGCGAGCGGGAAGACCAGTGGCAGCATGTCGTAGCCGAAGATGACGCGGGCGAGCACGAGCCCGGCCAGCGGGTAGATGATGCAGAGGAAGATGACGTCGGTGCGGTAGGCGGCGAAGTCGCGCACGCCGCGGGCCAGGACCTCGCGCAGGTCGGCCACCTCGATGCTGCGGATCTCCGGCCTGTAGGTGGTGGACTCGGCGCCGCTGCCGAGATGGTGGCTGGCCTCACGCATGGTGTGGCCCACGGCATTCGCCTGATCCATGAACCATTCCGCCGGATTGCGGATGTGGTCGCGGATGGGTTTGTCGTCGGCCATGATCGTTCTCCCGAAGCGGACTTTCGTTCCGCCGTGGCTCGCCTGGCCCGGGCCGCACTGGCCTGCCGGGCTCGAGCGAGCCGCGACCGATCAGTAAGTGACGAAGTATAGGCCAATTCCGTGGCGTCGTCTTTCGATAATTGGGGGCAGGTCGCCGATTTCTTTGGCCGCTCCGGTCGAGCAGGGCACGACCGGTGCCCGATACTGCGCGGCTCCGGCGAGCTCGGCCGGGTGCGCGGCGCTGGTGGCGGGGCACGCCGCGCGGATGTGGGAGGGGGCTTGGTGCCGGGCGTCGGCGTGGTGGAGGTGCCAGGCGGCGAGGGTCCAGCTGGCCGCGGCCGTGGCGCCGACGAGGGCCGCCACGGCGAGGCCGAGCGGGCCGGGGGCGGGCAGCGGCTCGGCCCAGCGGGCCGGATGGCAGCGTCCGGCAGCGGCGGCCGGCGGTGGTTGCCCGGGCACCCCCGGCATGCCGGTCACTCGCCGAGCCCGCCGAGGAAGAAGATGGCGCGAGTGAGGTAGGTGTAGGTCGATTCGAGCTGCATGATGGCGACGAGGACGAGCACGACGAGCGGCGGGGTCAGGATGGCGTAGACCAGGGTCAACCGTTCCCAGGCCATGTGCATGAAGACGGCGACGATCAGGCCAGCCTTCAGGATCATGAAGAAGAGCACGAGCACCCAGCGCAGCGCCCCCTGCACGTCGGAATATTCGACGAGATAGGAGAAGAAGCTCAAGAGGAACAGCCAGCCCCAGACCACGAGGTAGAGCTTGATCGGGTGCTGCTGATGGGTGCCGCCGGTGGCGGCGGGTGCCGAAGCTGGGGCTGCGGAGGTCGCTGCCATGGCCGGTTCCTAGAGCAGGTAGAAGAAGGCGAAGATAAAGACCCAGACGAGGTCGACGAAGTGCCAGTAGAGCCCCATGATCTCCACCGACTCGTAGTTGCCCCTGCGGCTGGTGAAGTAGCCCCGTCGGCCCTCGTCGTACTCCCCGCGCCAGACCTTCCTGGCCACGATGACGAGGAAGATGACCCCGATGGTGACGTGGGTGCCGTGGAAGCCGGTGATCATGAAGAAGGCGGAGCCGAACTGGGCGGCCCCCCAGGGATTGCCCCAGGGCCGGACCCCGTCGTGGATCAGCTTGGTCCACTCGAAAGCCTGCATGCCGACGAAGGTTGCGCCCAAAAAGGCAGTTGTGAGAAGGAGATAGACGGTCTTCTTGCGGTCGCGGGCGTAGCCGGAATTGACCGCCATCGCCATGGTGCCGCTGCTGCTGATCAGGACGAACGTCATGATCGCGATCAGGAGGAGCGGGACCGACGTGCCGAAGGCGGTGAGGGCGAAGACCTCGCCCGGGTCCGGCCATGGGACGGTGGTCGACATCCGCGCGGTCATGTAGCCGACGAGGAAGCAGCCGAAGACGAAGGTGTCGCTGACCAGGAAGATCCACATCATGGTCTTGCCCCATGAGGCGGTCTTGAAGGCCCGCTGGTCCGAGCTCCACTCGGCGACGAAGCTGTGCCAGCGCGATGGTTGCCCGGGGGTGGCGGCAGCGGTGTGGGTGGACGCCATGGCCGGTCTTCCCGCTATCTCAGCCCGCAGATGCTGAGGATGATCTCGAGATGGTCGTTGCCGGAGAACAAGAGGCCGAAAAGGACGAGCCAGACCCCGAGGAGATAGTGCCAGTAGGTGGCGCACAGCCTGACCAGGCGGGCGGCTCGGGGGTGGTCGGTGCCCTTGTGGACGACGCCGAACGCCACGCTCCAGGCGACCAGCCCGCCCATGAGGTGCAGCGCATGAAGTGCGGTGATCAGGTAGAAGAAGGCGATCGCCGGGTTGGTGATGTCGAAGACCGGCAGGCCGTTGAGCTGGCGCCAGGCAGCGAGCTGGCCGACGAAGAAGCCGAGCGCGAACCCGCCGCCGGCGAGCATGCCGAGCTGCGCCCGGTCGAGCCGGCGATCGCGGACTCCCAGCCAGGCCGCATGGAAGGCGAGGCTGCTCGCCACCAGGAGCCCCGTGGTCAGCCACAGCAGCCACTGCTCGGGCACCGGCCGCCAGTCCTCGAACGCCATCCGCACCGCATAGGCCGCGATCAGGAGCGAGAAGAGGACGGTGACGACGCCGAGCAGGACCCGGACCGCCACGGCCTCCCGGGTCACGGCGAAGGTGCGGCCACTCTGCAGCGCCACGACACCCCCGGCCGGCTCCCAGGGCTTCTCCAGCAACTGCCGAACGAGATTCATGGTCCTGCCTCCGCGTGCGCGCCGCCGGGCCCTACTCCGCCGGCAGCGCCCGGGCGCCGCGGCCGGTGCCCGACCCGCTGCCGTGCGCCAGCATCCGCACCCGGCTCGGCGGGGTGTTCTGCGGGATGAAGTCCTCGGCCACGCCCGGCACGCCGTAGTCGTAGGCCCAGCGATAGACGACCGGCAGCTCCTTGCCGAAATTGCCGTGGCCGGGCGGGGTCTCGGGCGTCTGCCACTCGAGCGTGGTGGCCTCCCAGGGATTGCCGCCGGCTTCCTTCCCGTGGCGCAGGCTCCAGACGAGGTTGAAGAGGAAGACGAGCTGGGCGGCACCGACGACGAAGGCGGTGATGCTGACGAACTCGTTCAGCGCCTCCACCGGATGGGTGGCGAACGGCAGCTCGCCCAGGTCGTGGTAGCGCCGCGGCACGCCCATCAGGCCGATATAGTGGAGCGGCAGGAAGATCGCGTAGGCGCCGACGAAGCTGATCCAGAAGTGGATCCTGCCCATCGTCTCGTCGAGCAGCCGCCCGGTCATCTTCGGGTACCAGTGGTAGATGGCGCCGAAGATGACGAACATCGGTGCCACCCCCATCACCATGTGGAAATGGGCGACCACGAACATGGTGTCGGAGAGCGGCACGTCGACCACGGCGTTGCCGAGGAAAAGGCCGGTGATGCCGCCGTTGACGAAGGTGACGATGAAGGCCAGCGCCCAGAGCATCGGCACGTTGAGCCGGATGTTGCCGCGCCAGAGCGTCAGCACCCAGTTGTAGACCTTGAGGGCCGTGGGCACCGCGATGATCAGCGTCGTCGTGGCGAAGAAGAACCCGAAATAGGGGTTCATGCCCGAGACGTACATGTGGTGCGCCCACACGACGAAGCTCAGGCCACCGATGATGATGATCGCCCAGACCATCATCCGGTAGCCGAAGATGTTGCGCCTGGCATGGGTGGCGATGAGGTCCGAGACGATGCCGAAGGCGGGCAGCGCCACGATGTAGACCTCGGGGTGGCCGAAGAACCAGAAGAGGTGCTGGAACAAGAGCGGGCTGCCGCCCTCGTGCGGCAGGTGCTCGCCCATCTCCACGATGGCGGGCATGAAGAAGCTCGTGCCGATCAGCCGGTCGAAGAGCATCATCACCGCCCCGACGAAGAGCGCCGGGAAGGCGAACAGGGCGAGCACGCTGGCGGTGAAGATGCCCCAGATGGAGAGCGGCATGCGCATCAGGGTCATGCCGCGGGTGCGCGCCTGCAGCACCGTCACGACATAGTTGAGGCCGCCCATGGTGAAGCCGATGATGAAGACGATGAGCGAGACCAGCATCAGGATGATGCCGAGATCTGCCCCACCGGGCGTGCCGGCGGTGATCGCCTGCGGCGGGTAGAGCGTCCAGCCGGCCCCGGTGGGCCCGCCGGGGACGAAGAAGCTGGCGACCAGGATCAGCACGGCCAACAGATAGACCCAGTAGCTCAGCATGTTGACATAGGGAAACACCATGTCGCGGGCGCCGAGCATCAGCGGGATCAGGTAGTTGCCGAAGCCGCCGAGAAACAGGGCGGTCAGAAGATAGATCACCATGATCATGCCGTGCATGGTGATGTACTGGTAATACTGCTCGGGGCTGATGAACGACCAGGTGTCGGGAAAGCCGAGCTGCAGCCGCATCAGCCAGGAGAGGACCAGTGCGACGAAGCCGATGGCCAGCGCGGTCACCGAGTACTGGATGGCGATGACCTTGGCGTCCTGGCAGAAGACGTACTTCGTCCACCAGCTCTTGGCATGGTAGAGCTCGACCTCCGGCACCTCGGCCGGCGGGACGGCGTCCTCGGGGCGGATCGTCGCTTGGGCCATCAGAATGCCCTCCTGTCATCGGCAGCGGCCCCGTCCTGGTCGACGAGCGCTGCCGTGCTGCCGCCGCTCGTGCCGGATGCCTCAGCCGCGGCATCGGGAGCAGGATCCGCCGCGGCGACGCGGTAGGCGGCCTGCAGCTCGGCGAAGGTCTGCTGCTGGCCGAGCCAGGCCGCGTACTCCTCCTCCTCGACCACGGCGACGGTGCCGCGCATGAAGGCGTGGCCGACCCCGCAGAGCTCGGCGCAGATCA
>CAYWSB010000062.1:0-27063 GCA_964460465.1 uncultured Geminicoccaceae bacterium
CCGGCGGTCGATCGCAAGCCGATGAAACAGCACGAAAACTTCTCAAACGGGCTCTCAGCTCTGCGGGAATAGTATCAGGATAGCGCTCGTCCGCCAAGGTCGCCGGCCGAGCAGCGCGTTGGCCACTTTGCCGGTCCGCAACCTATCGTTCCATTTTCAGCAAGGCGGCCCACGAACATTTTACCAGCACTTGCCTTTTTCGCATGGCTGCTGGGCTTCACGGCCCCGACACTCGCCGACGACGAAGCGGCATCGTCGCTCGCGCTCTACGTCTTCTGGGGTGACGGCTGCCCGCATTGCGAGACGCAGCAGCCGTTCCTGGCCGTACTCGCCGCCCGTCACCCGGGCCTCGTCGCGCACAGCCGCGAGGTCTGGCGGGACGACACCCACCACGCGGCCTTCCGCATGCTCGCCCGCATCCACGGCGTCGAGGCCGGCGCCGTGCCGACGGTGTTCGTCGGCGGTCGCGTCTTCGTCGGCGACTCGCCCGAGATCCGGCGGGCGATCGGAACCACCGTCGCGGCGGCGCTGGCCCGGGCGCCACCGCCGGCCGCCGCAGCGCCGCACGAGCGGCCGCGGCCGCGCGAGACGCTGGAGCTGCCGCTCCTTGGCGCCGTCGATGTCGGCGCCCGGACGCTCCTGGTGACGACCCTCATCATCGCCTTCGTCGACGGCCTCGATCCTCGCTCGCTCTGGGTCCTTATCCTGCTCCTCGCCCTCGTCATCCGCTCCGGCTCGCGCGGTCGGGTGGCGACGGCCGGGGCCGATGACCGGCATCTCGGGTACGCTCCTGGTCTTCGTCGCCGCCCTCGCCGCCGCCGACGTCGCCGGCCTGCATCGCTGGTGATCGGGGGACGGCCGGTCGGCGGATCGCGTTGAGCGGGCCACGCCCTCCAGCCGAAAAATCGCACGAGGTGGAACGATCACGCGGCGCCAGCCGTTGTGTTCCCGCAGAAACCAAGCAGTGAGGAGTGACGTCATGCAGCGCGCTTTTCGACCTTTGTCCGTCCTGGTCCTCGGCACCACCCTCCTCGTCGTCGGCGCCTGCGGCGACAGCACCGGCGACCGGGCGATCAGCGGCGGGGCGATCGGGGCCGGTGCGGGTGCCGCCACGGGTGCGGTGACGGGCGGCAGCGTGCTCGGCGGGGCGATCCTCGGCGGTGCCGCCGGTGCCGCCGTGGGTGCGGCCACCGACGAGGACAAGATCGATCTCGGCGATCCGGTCTGGCGCCGCTGACGCCCCGCCGCACGCCCCGGTCGCGCGGCGGACCGCGGGTGCTCGCACGGCTGCAGTAGCACTCGCAAGAGCCGGCCGGGCCTGCTAGGACCACGGCCGAACATCGAGCCGAGGGGAGTGGCAAATGGCGGTGCGTGCCAACGAGCGGGTGGCGTGGTTCAACGGCGAGTTCATGCCCGAGAGCGCGGTGCGGATTCCGTTCCGGGATTCGAGCTGGGTCTACGGCGACGGCTGCTTCGACATGACCCGCACCTTCGGCCATCGCCTGTTCAAGGTGAAGGAGCATGTCGACCGGCTCTACCGTTCCTTGAAGTACCTGCGCATCGACCCGGGCTTCGGACCCGACCAGATGTGCCGGCTGACCGAGGAGCTGTTCGAGCGCAACCGGCACCTGCTCGGCCCCGACGACGACTTCTGGGTCGGCCAGCGCATCAGCCGCGGGGTGAAGAAGGTCGAGGGCGACAACATCGACCATCACGGCCCCAACATCGTCCTCGAATGCAACCCCCTGCCGCTCAAGCAGCGGGCCAAGCTGTTCAGCTCAGGGATCAAGGTCATGGTCCCGGCGCATCGCCGCGTCCCGCCGGAATCGCTCACGCCCAGGGCCAAGACGCACAACTACCTCAACCTCATCGTGGCCGACCAGGAGGTGCAGTCGATCGATCCCGAGGCCTGGGCGGTGCTGCTCGACATCAACGGCAACCTCTGCGAGGGGCTGGGCTCGAACATCTTCGTCGTCAAGGACGGCGAGATCCTGACACCCAGGGAGAAGTTCGTGCTCCCGGGGGTGAGCCGGCAGACCGCCATCGATCTGGCGCGGGAGGAGGGCTTCACGGTGCGCGAGGCCGACATCGACCTCTACGACGCCTACAATGCCGACGAGGTGTTCCTCACCTCGACCTCGCTCTGCATCTGCCCGGTGGTCAAGGTCAACGGGGTGGTCGTCGGCGGCGAGCCCGGCCGGGTCTGGCGGCCGGTGACGCAGTCGATTGCCGAGGCCTACAAGCGCTTCGTCGACTTCGACTTCGTCGCCCAGTACCTCAACCGCTACGTCGAGGGCATGGAGGCACGGGCCTTCTGAGCGGGCGGCGCGCGGCAGGGCAGTGCGCCGGTCGCCGTCGGCCGATGGGCATGGTCCTGGACGTGGTCTCGCTCGGCAGCTTGGTGGCAGGCTCCGTGGCGATCCTCGCCTCCGGCATTCTCAGGGGCTTCACCGGCTTCGGCATCGGCCTCGCCGGCGTGCCGCTGCTGGCACTGATCGCCGAGCCGCGGCTGGTGGTGCCGACCGTGATGGTCCTGCAGATCGCGAGCGGCGTGCAGAGCCTCGTGCGGGATCGCCGGCATGTCGACGTCCGGCTGCTGCTGCCGCTGATGCCGGGTACGGTGCTCGGCATCTTGCCCGGTCTCTGGCTCCTGGCGTGGCTCGCGGCCGACGTCGTCCGACTGGGCATCGGCCTCCTGGTGGTCGCCACCGTCCTGCTCCTCGGCCGGGGATTGCGGCTCGAGCGACAGCCGCGCGCGCCGGTCCTTCTCGCCATGGGGGCCGCTGCAGGAGTCCTCAACGGGCTCGCCGCCATGGCCGGCCCCCCGGTGATCGCACTCCTCTTCGCGCTGCGCCGGCCGCCGGAGATCATCCGTGCGACGCTGAGCGGCTTCTTCCTCTTCGCGGCCGTGGTCGGTCTGACCATGGCGTTGGCCAAGGGCGTGATCGCCCCGGCCGAGCTCTGGTTCGCGGTGAGTCTCCTGCCGGCCCTGTTCGCGGGCCTGGCCCTGGGCGGCCGGCTGTTCGACGGCGACTTCCGTCGCCACTACCGTCTCGTGGGTCTCACCCTCCTGCTTCTCGTCGGCCTCGCTGCCGCCCTGCGCGGTGCGATCGGGCTCTGGCTCTAAGGCTCAGGCGGCACCGCGCCGGGCGAGGTCGGCCAGGCTCAGGAGGTGGCCGCTCTTGCGCGCCTTGGTCTCCAGGTAGAAACGGTTGTGGGTGTTGGCGGCGAAGCTGTGCTCCACCCGTTCGTCGACCGCGATGCCGTGGCGCGCCAGCTGCTCGACCTTGTCCGGGTTGTTGGTCATCAGCCTGACGGTGTCGACGCCCAGCCGGCGCAGCATGGTGGCGGCGGCGAGGAAGTCCCGCTCGTCGGGCTCGAAGCCCAGATGCGTGTTGGCGTCGACCGTGTCGATGCCCTTGTCCTGCAGGCTGTAGGCGCGCAGCTTGTTGATCAGGCCGATGCCGCGGCCTTCCTGCGCCATGTAGAGCAGGATGCCGCCACCGGCCTCGTCCATCCGCTGGACTGCCGCCTTGAGCTGCTCGCCGCAGTCGCAGCGCATCGAGCCGAAAAGGTCGCCGGTGAAGCACTCGGAGTGGATCCGGCAGAGCGGTGCGGCCATCTTCTCGGGCTCGCCCACCAGGATCGCGTAGTGCTGCGGACCGCCGAGCTTCGAGCGAAACGCAACGAAGCGGGTGACGGCGGCGTCGGCGAGCGGCACCCTGGCTTCGGTGATCCGCTCGAGCGACCGCGCGGCGGCGGCGCGGAAGGCCAGGATGATCGTCGCATCGAGCGTCACGGCCGCGTCGGTCGCGGGCTCGACGACGACGCTCGCCGGCAGGAGGTTGGCGATCTTGCAGAGCTCGACAGCGGCGACGTCGGTGAGCGAGCCGGCCGAGGTCGGGACGGCGTCGGACACCGATTCGGTCAGCCGCGTGGGATCGGCCAGGGCGCGTACCCGCTCGACGGTCACGTGCGGCGGCAGGGCCAGTCGCACCGCCTTGGGCCCGGCGGCACGCACGCCCAATGCGGCCGCCCGCCGGGCGCTCAGGATCAGGGTCAGGCCGTCGCCGGCCTCGATCAGGGACGCCAGCGCCACGTCGTCGAGCGCCTCGAGGGCCTGGATCGTCTCGGTGCGGTCGGGGGCCGCAATGCGGCAGGCCAGGCCGCCGCGCAGGAACCGCTCGGCGGCGGCGACCTTGATGAAGTCCTCAAACCCGGGGGCAAGCGTTTCCGACATCGAGCTCTCTTCGCGAGGTTTTTCGTTACACGCCTTCGTTCATACGTCGAGACGGCTGGAGCCGTTCACCGCTCCGTGCCGAGATCGGCGTGCCCTTGACCTAAGGCGGGAGCTTCGTTTTGCCAGCGCCGCGCGATTCTGTCACGTAACACGCTCTTTCTGGTAAAAGTTCCGAAACGGTCGACGAGAAGGCCTCGGCGTGGGTTTGGAAGCAGAATCTTACTGGGCTACTGCACCGGGCCGGGGCGAGCTCCGCAGCGAGGCGCTGCGCCCTCCGGCGCGCGACGAGGTCGTGGTGCGCACGCTGTTCTCGGCGGTCAGTCGCGGCAGCGAGGCGCTGGTCGCCGTGGGTCGGGTGCCGCGCTCGCAGCACGCCGCGATGCGCTGCCCGTTCCAGGCCGGCGACTTCCCCTTCCCGGTCAAGTACGGCTACAGCGCCATCGGCGTCGTCGAGGCCGGGCCGGAGGACCTGGTCGGCCGGACGGTGTTCTGCCTGCACCCGCACCAGACCCGCTTCGTCGTCGCGGCGGCCGCCGTCCACCCGCTGCCCGAGGCGCTGCCGGCACGGCGCGGGGTGCTGATCGCCAACCTCGAAACGGCGCTCAACGCCGTCTGGGACGCCGCGCTGATGCCCGGCGAGCGGGTGGTCGTGATCGGGGCCGGCGTGGTCGGATGCCTCGTCGCACGGCTCGCCGTGCAACTGCCCGGCACCGACGTGACGCTGGTCGACATCGCGCCCGGAAGAGCCGAGATCGCCCGCCGGCTGGGCGTTCCGTTCGCCACGACCGTTGCCACCGAGCCGCTCGCCGACTGCGTCATCAACGCCTCGACCGCTCCCGCCGCCCTCGCCGACGGGCTCGCGGCCGCGGGCCTCGAGGCGCGGGTGGTGGAGCTGAGCTGGTACGGCGATCGGCATGTGCCGCTGCCGCTCGGCGAGACGTTCCACAGCCGGCGGCTCAGGCTCGTCGCCTCACAGGTGGGCCACGTGGCGGCGGCGCTGCGGCCACGCTTCGACCATCGTCGCCGCCTCGCCAAGGTGATGGATATCCTGGCGGCCGACGACTGTCTCGAGGCGCTGATCGACGGCGAGACGCCGTTCGAGCGGCTGCCCGAGGCGATGCCGGCGATCACGGCGGGCGGCGGGCTCTGCCACCTCGTGACCTACGGCGGGTAGGGCGCCGCGGCCGGCGCCGAAACAGCGGATGGCTTTTGCTGCCGTTGCGGCTATGTCGATCTCCACGCGGAGCCCGGCCCGGCAGGCACGGCGGACTTCCACACGGCCAACAACTCCAAAGGGAACGGCGATGTTCAAGGTCAGGGTGCGCGATCGGATGATGATCGCGCACAGCTTCAAGGGCGAGGTGTTCGGCCCGGCGCAGGCGCTGCACGGGGCGACCTTCGTGGTCGATGTCGAGTTCAGCCGCAAGGACGTCAACGAGGACAACATCGTCGTCGATATCGGCCGGGCGATCGACCAGCTCAAGGCGATCCTCGTCGAGCTGAACTACAAGAACCTCGACGACATCGCCGCCTTCAAGGGCGAGAACACGACCACCGAGTTCCTCTGCCGGCACATCCTCGAGCGGATGAAGGCGGCGATCGCCGCGGGCCGGCTCGGGCCGGGCAGCGAGGCGCTCGCCGGCCTCAAGGTCGAGCTCGCCGAGAGCGACATCGCCTGGGCGAGCTACGAGGCGCCACTCTAGCGGTGGCCCGAGCGCCGCGCCGCGGCTGGTGGCGCTGAGCATGGAGGCCCGCGTCAAGCCGCTGCTCAAGGGTGCGCTGTCCTTCGCCGTGCCGGCCCTGCGCAGCACGCATCACGCCGCGGTCGTGGGCACCGGCTCGGGCCGCTACTGCTATGCCGTCTTCCTCCGGCACTTCTCGCACCTGGCGCGCTTCACCGACGGCCGGTTGCCCGAGGTGATCGTCGAGCTCGGCCCGGGCCATTCGCTGGGCACGGCCATGGCCGGGCTGATCGCCGGGGCCGAGCGCTGCATCGGCCTCGACCTGCAGTGCCACCTCCGGGTGGAGGACAATCTCCGGGTGTTCGACGAGCTCGTGGCGCTGTTCCGGGCGCGGACAGCCGTGCCGCAGGACATCCCGATCGCCACCGATCCTGCGGGCTGGGGCTTCCCGCCGAGCCTCGCGGCCGGTCTCGAGCGGGCGCTCGACGAGCGGCGGCTGGCCGCCATCCGCCGCGACATCGCGGCCGGCAGCGGCGCCTTCGTCGACTTCGTGGCGCCCTGGAGCGAGCGGGCGACGCTGCCCGCCTCCGGCGTCGGCTGGCTGCTCTCCAACGCGGTCATGCAGCATGTCGACGACGTGGCCGAGGTCTACGACCATGCGCGCACGTGGCTGGCCCCGGGCGGCCTGATGACCCACGAGATCGACTTCGGCAGCCATCAGCTCACCCGGCACTGGAATGGCCACTGGACGATCCCGCCCCGGGTCTGGCGGCTGATCCGCGGCGCCCGGCCCTACCTGATCAACCGCCTGCCGGCCGAAGCCCACCGCCGGGCGATGCGGGCGCAGGGCTTCGAGCTGCTCAGGGAGATCCCGGTCGAGCGGGCGGACGGGCTGCCGCGGCAGCGGTTCGTCCAACCCTATGCCGCGATGAGCGAGGCCGACGCCCGCACCCGGATCGCCTTCTTCGTCTGCCGCAAGCCCGCTCGGGCGGCGGGCTGACGGCCTCAGCCGATCGCGAGGCCGTCGGCCAGGCGGAGCCAGCCGCGGACGGTGCGGTAGGCGGTCCAGAGCCAGAGCAGGGCCAGGATCGCGTAGCCGACGAGGACGAGCGTCAGGATCGTGCCGATGACCAGCCACAAGAGCGCCCACCAGAAGGTGCGGATGCCCCAGGTGAGGTGGCTGCGGTAGAGCGGCTCGGCACCGCCGCGGCCGAGATAGGCGACGATTACACCGGCCAGCAGCGGCAGGGCCGTGAAGAGGGCCACGGCATAGAGCGCATACATCACATGCGCGGCGGCCCTGCCGGGGGCGGCGCCCCGGCCGATCACCTCGGTCATCGGCTCAGCCGACGCGGCCCGCCGCCGCGGCCCCGAAGATGGCGAGCGCGCCCTCGACGTCGAGCGGCACCGGATTGCCGCCGGCGGTCGGGTCGACCACGGCCATCTCGGCCATCTGCGCGAAGCGGCTGTCGTCGGCGATGCCGAGGCCCTTGAGGTCGTGCGGGATGCCGATGGCGTCGCGCAGGCCCAGCACCCAGTCGATCAGGCCCGTCAAGCTCTGGTCGGCGAGGCCGAGCCAGGCGGCGAGCCGGGCCGCCTTGGTGCGGATGGCCTCGCCGTTGAAGGCGAGCACGTAGGGCATGAAGACGGCGTTGGTGAGGCCGTGGGGCGTGTCGTAGAGCGCACCCACGGGATGCGAGACGGCGTGGATGGCACCCAGGCCCTTCTGGAAGGCGACGGCCCCCATCGAGGCCGCAGCCATCAGCATGGCCCGGGCCTCGAGGTCCGAGCCGTCGGCCACGGCGCGCGGCAGGGCATCCTTGACCAGCCGCGCCCCTTCGACCGCGATGCCTTCCGACATCGGGTGGAACATCGGCGCGAAATAGGCCTCGAGGCAATGGGCGAGCGCGTCCATGCCGGTGCCGGCGGTGATCCTCGGCGGCACACCGAGGGTGAGCTCCGGGTCGCCGATGACGACCGCGGGCAGCATCTTCGGATGGAAGATGACCTTCTTGGTCTTGGTCGCGGTGTTGGTGATGACCCCTGCCCGGCCGACCTCGGAGCCGGTGCCGGCGGTCGTGGGCACCGCGACGATCGGAGCGATGGCGTCGGCGTCGGCCCGCTTCCACCAGTCGCCGATGTCCTCGAAATCCCACATCGGCCGGGTCTGCCCCGCCATGAAGGCCACGCACTTGCCGACGTCGAGGGCGCTGCCGCCGCCGAAGGCGACGACGCCGTCGTGCCGGCCCAGGCGGAAAGCCATGACCCCGGCCTCGACATTGGCTTCGATCGGGTTGGCCTTGACCTCGCTGAAGAACCCCGCCGTGGGCAGGAGGTCCCGCGCCCGCTGCGTGATCTCGAGGTCGCGCAGGCCCTGGTCGGTCACGAAGAGCGGGCTCGTGATGCCGGCCACCTCGCAGGCGCGGGGCAGCTCCCTGATCCGACCGGGTCCGAAGCGGATGGAGGTCGGATAGCTCCAGTTGACGCTCAGGGGGTCGGGCGCCGTCGTCACGCGATGCTCCTCAGATGGATGGATTTGGCCCGGGTCAGGGCATGGTAGCCGAGGACCGAAAGGGCGGCGCCGCGGCCGGTGTCCTTGACCCCGGTCCAGACCAGGGCGGGGTCGAGATAGTCGCAGCGATTGGCGAAGACCGTGCCGGTGCGGATGCGGCCGGCCAGGGCCGCGGCGGCGTCGAGGTCCCGGGTCCAGATCGAGGCGGTGAGGCCGAACGGGCTGTCGTTCATGAGCCGCACGGCCTCCTCGTCGTCCGCCACCTTCATGATGCCGACGACCGGGCCGAAGCTCTCGTCCCGCATCACGGCCATCGAGTGGTCGACGTCGACCAGCACCTGGGGCGCCAGCCAGGGCGTGCCGGGCCCGCCGTCGCGGGGGAAGTGGGTGGGGTCGACGAGCGCCCTGGCCCCCGCGGCGATCGCGGCCGCGGTCTGCTCGCGCACGAGGTCCGCACCCTTGGCCTGGGCCATCGGGCCGAGCGTCGTGGTCGGGAGCAGCGGGTCGTCCAGGACATAGGCCTTGGTGGTCTCGACGAAGCCCGCGACGAACCGATCGTAGAGGCTCTCGGCCACATAGATCCGCTCGATGCCGCAGCAGCTCTGGCCCGAGTTGAAGAAGGCGCCGTCGACGAGGTTCTCGACCGCGTGGTCGAGGGCGGCATCGGCCCGCACATAGGCCGGATCCTTGCCGCCGAGCTCGAGCCCCACCCCCATGAACGTGCCGGCCGCCGCGCGCTCGATCACCCGGCCCGTGGCGACCGAGCCGGTGAAGGTGACGTGGTCGACGGCGCGGTCGCGCAACAGCCGCTCGGTCTGGCCGTGGTCGAGGACGAGGTGGTGGAAGAGGCCCGCGGGCAGGCCGGCCGCGGCGAAGGCCCGGGCGTAGCGCTCGCCGACCAGGAGCGTCTGCGAGGCGGCCTTCAAGAGCACCGCATTGCCGGCCATGAGCGCCGGGACGACGGTGTTGACGGCCGTCATGTAGGGATAGTTCCAGGGGGCGATGACCAGCACCACGCCGAGCGGCTCGCGGACGATGCGCCGGCGGAAGGCGGCGCTCGCCTCGACCTCGATCGGCGCCAGGCCCTCTTCCGCAATGGCCACCATGTGCCGCACGCGCTCGGCGAAGCCGCCCATCTCGCCGCCGTAGCGCACCGGCCGGCCCATCATCCGGGCGAGCTCGACCGTGAGCTCGTCCTGCATCGCCAGCATCGCATCGAGCATGGCGAGGCAGCAGCGGCGGCGCTCGGCGATCGGCGCGACCGCCCATTCGGCCTGCGCCCGCCGTGCAGCGGCCAGCGCATCCTTCACCGCGGCGTCGCTCGTGTAGGGCCGCTCGGCGACGATGCCGCCGTCGATCGGCGAGACAATCCGCACACCCCTGCTCATCTCATCCCCCCGGATGGCTTGCCCTGCTCAGTAGCGCTCGAAGCCGCGCTTGAGCTCGAGATCGGTGACCCTGCGGTCGAATTCCTGCTGCTCCCAGCGGGCGGTGTGCACGTAGTGGTCCACGACCGCGTCGCCCATGGCGGCGCGCAGCATGGCCGAGCCGTCGAGGGCGGCCATGGCGTCCCGGAGCGTCTTCGGCACCTCGGGCAGGTCGGTGTCGGCATAGGCGTCGCCCTGGTAGGGCTGGCCGCAATCGAGGCCCTTGTCGATGCCGTCGAGCCCCGCCGCGATGAGGGCGGCGAAGGCGAGGTAGGGGTTGAGGTCGGCGCCGCCGATCCGGCACTCGATCCGCTGCGCCTTGGTCTTCTCGCCGACGATGCGGAATCCGGCGGTGCGGTTGTCGCCCGAGAGCACGGCCCGCGTCGGCGCGAAGGTGCCTGCCTGGAAGCGCTTGTACGAGTTGACATAAGGCGCCAGGAACCAGGTGATCTCGCGCGCGTGGGCGAGCTGGCCGCCGACGAACCGGCGCATCAGCTCCGACATGCCGTACGGGGCGTCGGCGTCGAGGAAGAGAGGGTTGCCGCCCTCCAGGTCCCAGAGCGAGGCGTGGATGTGGCAGGACGAGCCGGCGAGGTCGTAGTGCCACTTGGCCATGAAGGTGACGGCGGCCCCGGCGTCGTGCGCCATCTCCTTGATGCCGTTCTTGAGGATCACGTGGCGGTCGGCCATGACCAGCGCGTCCGCGTAGCGGATGTTGATCTCCTCCTGGCCCGGACCCCACTCGCCCTTGCTGTTCTCGACCGGTATGCCGGCACCGACGAGGCCGTTCCTGATCCGCCGCATCAGCCGCTCCTCCTTGGAGGTGGCGCCGATGACGTAGTCCTGGATGTACTCGCTCGCGGTCCTGAGGCCATGCCAGTGCTGCTCGCGGGCCGAGGCGTAGGTCTCGTCGAACAGGTAGAACTCGAGCTCCGAGGCGAAGAAGGCGCGCATGTTGCGCTCGGCCAGCCGGTCGAGCTGGCGCTTGAGGATGGCGCGCGGGCTGTGCGCCAGCGGCTCGTGGTGGTGGTGGTCGAGGATGTCGCAGAGGACGAGTGCCGTGCCCTCGAGCCAGGGCACCTCGATCAGGGTCGACATGTCGGGCGCCATGACGAAGTCGCCGTAGCCCTTCTGCCACGACGCCACCTGGTAGCCCGGCACCGGCTCCATCTCGATGTCGTTGGCGAGCAGGTAGTCGCAGCCGTGCGTCTCGGCGTGGCCGGTCCGGACGAAGTGCTCGGCGTGGAAGCGCTTGCCGATCAGCCGGCCCTGCATGTCCGGGAAGCAGACGATGATGGTGTCGATCAGCCCGAGGCTGACCCGTTCGGCGAGGTGCTCGAGGTCGAGATAACCGGGCATGCGCTGTCCCTGTACGTACGTGCGGCGTCGGCCGGGCAACGGCCTTCGTGGTTAGCGCAACGTCGCGCGACACGCCAGCATGGACGACGACCTAAGTACGCCCCGGCACTGCCCCTTATCGCAATTCGCTATTGAGTTCTCGTCACGAATTGCTAATATTCCTGATGCGGCGCGTGACCTTCTCGAAAGCAGCGGCAAGGACACTGCGGCGATTGCCGGCGCAGACGGCCGAGCTGATCGTCGGCAAGGTCGAGCTTTATGCGCGGGACCCGGGGAGCCTTGCTGCCAACGTGAAGATGTTGCGAGGCACGTCCGGCATGCTGCGGCTGCGGGTCGGTGACTGGCGCGTCGTGTTCACCGAGGACCTGGAGGTCGTGGCCGTGTCGGCAAGCGCAGCCAGGGGCGACGTCTACAAGCGAGGACCATTGCAGTGACCGTGCAGATCATCACGAGTCCGACCGGCGACCGACTGGTCGTGATGCCGGAAGCCGAATACCGGGCGCTTGTGGAGGCAGCCGAGGATGCTGCCGACATCGCGGCGGGCGAGGCGTTCAGAGCACGGCTGGCGGCGGGCGAGGAGGAACTGGTTCCGGCCGAGATGGTCAAGCGGATGCTGGCCGGGGAGAGCCCGGTCAGGGTCTGGCGCGAGCATCGGGGCCTGACGATGGCAGCGCTGGCGGAGCGGGCGGGAATCGCCCAGCCCTATCTCTCGCAGATCGAGACCGGCAAGCGGGACGGCACGGCGCAGACGATGAAGAAGCTGGCCGAGGCGCTGGACGTGACGGTCGACGATCTCATTTGAGCAGGGTAGGACATCGCCGTCCCGCTCCTGCTCGCGAGGCTCGACCGATGCTGCACCCTGCCCTTGCCCTCGGCCTCGCCGCGCTTTTGGCGCTGCCGCTCGCCGCCTCGGCCGAGGACGGCCCCTTGGGCGCGCTGCCGAAGAGCTTTGCCGGCACGCTGCCGTCGGCCGGGCCCGGGATCGACTGGCAGCTCGATCTCCTGGCGGACGGCAGCTTCCAGCTCCGGCAGACCCATCTCGACCGCGGCCCGGACAACGTGCACGACGACATCGGCCGCTGGGTCGTCGGCAGCGACGGCGCGAGCCTGCTCCTGCAGGGTGGCCGCGAGGGGCCGGTCGGCTTGGCCATCGAGACGCCGGAGCGGCTACGGCTTTTTGACACCGACCTCTTGCCGATTGTTTCGGACCTGCCCTACACGCTCGAGGCCGCCGACCTGCCGCCGCTCGAGCCCGAGCTGCAGCTCCGCGGCATGTACCGCTACATGGCCGATGCCGCGATCTTCGACGAGTGCCTGACCGGCAGGCGGCTACCGGTGGCGTTCGTCGCCGACAACCTGTCGCTGGAGCGGGCCTACCTGGCGCTGCAGCAGGGCCACGGCGTCGAGCCCGGCTCGCCGGTCCTGGCCCAGCTCGAGGGCCGCATCGCGATGCTGCCGCCGATGGAGGGCGACGGGCTGCAGCCGCAGCTCGAGCCGTTGCGGTTCATCGCCCTGCATCCGGACGAGGGCTGCCCCGAGCCGTTCACCCAGGCCGAGCTGCGCGGCACCGAGTGGCAGCTCGTGCGGCTGGGCGCGGCGGCGATCGAGCTCGTCGAGAACCAGCAGCGGCCGAACCTCGTGCTGTCGCCGGACGAGCTGCGGATGTGGGGCCATGGCGGCTGCAACCGGCTGCTCGGCGGGTTCGCCGCCTATGGCGACCTGCTCCGCTTCAGCCAGACGGCGAGCACGATGATGGCCTGCGCGGTCGGCATGGACCTCGAGCAGGAGCTGTTGCAGGCCCTGGCCGCGACGGATCGCTACCGGGTGCTCGGCCGGGTGCTCGATCTCCACGACGGCGAGGGTGCACTGCTCGCCAGGTTCGTGGCCGGCGGGGCCGGGTAGCGGCGGCAGGCGGGAGGCGCGACGTGCAGGAGCTCCTGGAGCATTGCCGAGACTGTCCGCGCCGGCGGCTGGCACCCGGCGAGGTGCTGCTGCACGAGGGCGAGCGCAGCGGCCGGCTCTTCGTGCTGATCAAGGGCCTGGTCGAGGTTCGTCGCGGCGACGTCGAGATCGCGCTCGTCGACGAGCCGGGAGCGATCTTCGGCGAGATGGCGGTGCTGCTCGACCGGCCGCACACGGCCAGCGTGCGGGCGCAGGGTGCGGCCGAGGTGCACGTGGTCGAGGACGCCGAGGCGTTTCTCGCGGCCCGTCCGGGCCTGACCCTGCCGGTGGCGCGGCTGCTCGCCCGGCGGCTCGACAACCTCAGCTCCTACCTCGTCGACCTCAAGCGCCAGTTCCAGGACCGCGAGGACCATCTCGGCATCGTCGACGAGGTGCTCGAGGCGCTCAGCCACGAGCAGGGGGAGGCTTTTCTTCCGGTGGACGAGTTGCCGCCCGAGCCGTCGCCCGAGCCAGCTCGCTGAGCCAGTCGGGCGGCTCGGCCAGAGGTGCGAACGGGCGGACCGGCTCGCCCTCGAGGGTGGCGTGCTCGCTGCCGGCGAGGGAGCTCCAGTAGGCGCCGGGCACGGTCGTGTCGACCACGACGTGGGACGGGACGGGGCCGATCTGGTGCCCGGCATTGAACACCCAGGTGTCGCCGATTCGGTCGGCCCAGGAGCCGCCCGTGCGGAACGGCGACTGGTGGACGTGCCCTGAGAGGACGATGTCGGGGGCATAGGCCTCGATCCACGACCGCAATGCCGCGTCGCCGAACGCCCGGCGGCCGTCGAAGCAGACCGGCGAGCCCTCGGGCGGGGCGTGGTGCACCCAAACCCAGCGGGTCGGGCGGCGCGCCGCGTCGTGCTCGAGCTGGGCGGCGATGGCCTTCGAC
This sequence comes from uncultured Geminicoccaceae bacterium, assembly GCA_964460465.1. Lineage (GTDB taxonomy): Bacteria > Pseudomonadota > Alphaproteobacteria > Geminicoccales > Geminicoccaceae > SLRI01. The sequence continues at coordinate 14,051 of CAYWSB010000062.1, forward strand.
GCGCCGGGCTCGTCGTGCCAGGGACAGATGGAGAAGAGCGTGTCGCCGATCCGGTGCGAATCGCCGTCGGTCGGCACGTCGTAGCGGCGCGCCCGGGTGATCCAGCGGGTGACCATGCGGCCGTGGCCGTCCCTGCTGTCGAGGTCGTGGTTGCCCGAGGAGACGATGAGCGGCACCTGCGCGCGGATGCGGCGAAGGTACTTCTCGACGATCACCGCCTGGGCCGAGCGCGGCACGGCCGAGCCGGCGTCGAGATGGTCGCCGGCGAGCACCACGAGGTCGACATGGCCGGCCGCCACCAGCACCCAGTCGAACTTGCGCAGGTCGTAGTGCAGATCGGCGACGAGCAGGCATCTCATGCGGTGCGGCTCTCCCTGGGCGGCCGGCTCGGCGGCGGCGCTGCCGGAGAGATAGCACACTGACGGGCGCGGTCGATCGCCCTGACGCGACCGTGGGTGCCACGGCGGTGCCTGCCGTGCCGTCGGCGCGACCTCAGCCGGCCGGCTCCGCCGCCTCGTCGCCGGACCAGCGGCGGCGGACCCGGGCGACGACACCACGGTCGGCGAGCGCCGAAACGTCCAGGACACGGCCACGATTCCCGGCGACGACGTGGTCGAAGAAGGCTCTGGCGCTCGCCTGCCAGCTGAAGGTCAGGGCGTGGGCGCGGCAACGGTCGCGCGGAACGGCCAGCGCCGCGCGCGCCGCCCGGCCCAGATCGGCGTCGAGCACGCCGGTGCCGGAGGTGCCGACGACGTCGATCGGCCCCGGCGCCGGGTAGGCGGCGATCGGCAGGCCCGAGGCCAGCGCCTCGAGCAGCACCATGCCGAAGGTGTCGGTGCGGCTCGGGAAGACGAAGACGTCGCTCGATGCATAGATCTGGGCGAGGTCCAGGCCGGTGCGGGTGCCGAGGAAATGGGCGTCGGGATAGGCCGCCTCGAGCTCCGCGCGGGCCGGGCCGTCGCCGACCACGAGCTTGGTGCCGGGCAGGTCGAGACGGAGGAACTCCTCGACGCTCTTCTCGACGGCGAGCCGGCCGACATAGAGGAACACGGGCCCCGGCAGGCCGAGGTCGCGCCGCCGCTCCGGGGTGAAGACGGTGGTGTCGACCCCGCGGCTCCAGCGCCGGAGGTTGGCGAAGCCGCGCGCGGTCAACTCCTCGGCCAGGCTGTCCGTCGCCACCATCGTGCCCTGGCCGGCATTATGGAAGCGGCGCATCAGCCAATAGGTGAGATGCACCGGGATCGGCAGGCGGGTGCGCACGTACTCGGGCAGGCGGGTGTGGTAGCAGGTGGTGAACGGCAGGTCGTAGCTGACGCAGAGCCGCCGGGTGACGTGGCCGATCGGGCCCTCGGTCGGCAGGTGGATGTGCGTCGGCCTGAGCCGCACGAGCTCTCGGGCGACGCGCGCCGGCCGGCAGAGGGCGAGGCGGATCTCCGGATAGGACGGCAGCGGCACCGAGGCGAAGTCCTGCGGCGTGATCAGCACCACCTCGGCGCCGAGATCCGCCGCGTGGTCCATCATCCGCTCGATCGACCGCACCACGCCGTTGATCTGCGGGTACCACGCATCGGTGGCGATCAGGAGGCGGATCGCCGCACTCGCTGGCGTCGGATCCATGGAATCGCTAGCCGTCACCACCACCCTCGTGCCGGATCATCGACGCGCTGTAGGTAGGCCGTGCGGGCGGGCACCGCCACCTGACTCGGCCGCCAATAGCCTTAAGAATCGGCAATGGTGGCCGGCGTGCGCCAGTGCCGCGGCCTCAATCGGGCCTGGCGGCAGCCTGCGTCGCCAGCGCCACGCGGTTCATGAAGCCGGCATCGTCGCCCTGGGCGAGGAGTGGCGCCGCCTCTGCCAAGCCATCGAGCAGGGGCTCCAGCCACTCGGCGTCGGCCTTGTGGAAATCGCTCAGTACGTGGCCGATAACCCGGTCCTTGTGGCCCGGATGGCCGATGCCGAGACGCACCCGCTTGAAGTCCTGGGTGCCCAGATGCGCCGCGAGGCTCCTGAGGCCGTTGTGGCCGGCAACCCCGCCGCCCTGCTTCACCCTGACCTTGCCCGGCACGAGGTCGAGCTCGTCGTGGAAGACGACGAGGTCGCCGGTGGGGATCTTGAAGAAGCGCAGGACCTCGCCGACCGCCTGGCCGGAGAGGTTCATGAACGTCATCGGCTTGAGCAGCAGGACCCGCTCGGGCCCGAGGAGGCCCTCGCTGATCTCGCCCCGGAACTTCTGCCGCCAAGCGGGGAAGCGGTGGCGCCACGCGATGGCGTCCACCGCCATGAACCCGATATTGTGACGGTGCCGGGCGTAGGATGCGCCGGGATTGCCGAGACCGACAAACAGCCGCATCCGTCACCCTGCCCCATCCTGCGGACCGCCGGGCGGCCCCGCCCCGCTCTAGCCGGCGACAGGCTCGCCGGCGGCCGGAGCACCCTCCTCCTCGCCGGCCGGGCCACGGCCGACGACCGCACAGATGGTGAAGTCGCGGTCGGTGATCGTGGGCGTCACATTGGCAGGCAGCGTGACGGCGCTGATGTGCACCGAGTCGCCGATGTCGACGGTGGCCAGATCGACGTCGATCCGCTCCGGGATGGCCTCGACCGGGCAGACCAGCTCGATCTCGCGGCGGACGATGTTGAGGACGCCGCCGCGGCGGATGCCTGGGCAGCGCTCCTCGTTGAGGAAGTGCACCGGCACCTCGACGGTCACGGTCGAGCCCTTGGCCGCGCGCAGGAAGTCGACGTGCAGCGGATGGCCCTTGACCGGGTGCACCTGCGCCTCGCGCGGCACCACCTGGATCGTCTTGCCGCCGATGCTCAGCGCCACGACCGAGCTGAAGAAGCGCGGGTTCATCTCGAGCTCGCGCTTGATCTCCCGCTCGACCAGCGCGATCTTCTGCGGCTGCTCCTTCCCGCCGTAGACGATGGCCGGCACGAGGTGCAGCTTGCGCAGCGCGCGCGCCGCCTCCTTGCCGGAACGCTCGCGCGGCTCCGCCGTCAGTTGAATCGTCTCGCTCATGGATGTTTCCTTTCACCCCTCCGGCACGGGCACCATCGCCGCCCCGGACAGATACGTGTGGCGAGGCCCCCCGGCCTCGCGGTGATCGAGCTAGCCGATCCGGGCCTAGTCGAACAGGCTGGAGACCGAGCTTTCGCTCGCGATGCGACTGATCGCCTCGCCCATGAGCTGGGCCACCGTCAGCACCCTGATCTTGTCGGTGACCCGGACCCCCTCGGTCGGGCGGATGCTGTCCGTGATCACCAGCCGGTCGAGCGACGATGCGGCGATCCGCGCCACCGCCCCGCCGGAGAGGACCCCGTGGGTGCAATAGGCCTGCACCGAGGAGGCCCCGGCGGCGAGCAGTGCATCCGCGGCGTTGCAGAGCGTGCCACCGCTGTCGACGATGTCGTCGACCAGGACGCAATGCCGGCCCTCGACCTCGCCGATGACGTTCATGACCTCCGACACGCCGGCCCGCTCGCGGCGCTTGTCGATGATCGCGAGATTGGCGTCGATGCGCCGGGCGTAGGCCCTGGCCCGGGCGACGCCGCCGACGTCCGGCGAGACAATGAGGACGTGGTCCTTGCCGAGATTGTTGGCGATGTCGGGCGCCATGAGCGGGGCGCCGTAGAGATTGTCGACGGGGATGTCGAAGAAGCCCTGGATCTGCCCGGCGTGGAGCTCGAGGGTGAGGACCCGGTTGGCACCCGCCTCGGTGATCAGGTTGGCCACCAGCTTGGCCGAGATCGGCGTCCGCGGCCCCGGCTTCCGGTCCTGCCGGGCGTAGCCGAAATAGGGAATGACCGCGGTGATCCGCCGGGCCGAGGCGCGCCGGAGCGCGTCGATGCAGACCAGCAGCTCCATCAGGTTGTCGTTCGCCGGGTACGACGTCGACTGGATGATGAAGACGTCCTCGCCGCGCACGTTCTCGTGGATCTCGACGAAGATCTCCATGTCGGCGAAGCGGTGCACCGTCGCCTTCGTCAGGTCGACGCGCAGATAGGCCGCGATCGCCTCGGCCAGCGGGCGATTGCTGTTGCCGGCGAGCAGTTTCATGGGCAGTGGCCTGTCCGCGCTGTCCTGGAGGAGTGGCCGCGCTTTTATCAACCAAGGCGCGGGAAGTAAACGCTGCAACGCCGTGACGGCGGCGTGACGCGATGCAGCAGGCGGCGGGCCCGGCTCAGCCCTTCACCACCAGCTCCAGAGGCAGGTGCGACAGGCATTCCGGCCCGGCCTCGGTCACGATCGAGGTCCGGCCCAGGCTCATGGCGGTCCCGCTCTCGCTGTCGGCGAGGATCATGTGCAGGAAGAAAACCATGCCGGGCTCGAGGATCACCGGGTTCTTGGCGTAGGCCATGGGCCAGTCCATCCAGGAGGGGGCAAAGACCGCACCGAGCGAGTAGCCGCAGGCATTGAGCCGGTGCGCGCCGAGGCCGCGGCCGTCCAGCGTCGTGGCATGGGCGGCGTAGACCTCGCCCACCGTGCAGCCCGGCCGCAGCCGTGCCTCGCAGGCGAGCAGCGCCTCCTGGGCGGCGTCGAAGAGCTCCTGGTGGCGCGGCCGCGGCCGGCCGATGACGACGGTGCGCATCAGGGCCGCGTGGTAGTGCCGCGATACGCCCGCCCATTCGAGGGTGAGCTGGTCGTCGGGATCGAGCTTGCGGCGGCCGGTCTTGTAGCGGCAGAGCAGCGCGTCGGCCCCGGAGCCGATGATGAACGGGTTGCCGGGGTAGTCGCCGCCGGCGCGAAAGATCGCGTCGTGCATGGCGGCCAGGATGTCGCCCTCGTCGGCACCCGGCCGGGCGTGCTCCATGCCGGCCAGGAACGCGAGGTCGCCGAGCCGCCCGGCCTCGCGCACCGCGTCGAGCTCGGCTGGCGACTTGACGAGGCGGAGCCGGTCGACGAGGCGGGAGGCGTCCTCGAGGGTGGCGAAACCGGCGAGTGCGGCCCGAAGCGCCATGCCGTCGGCGGCGACGAGCCCTTGGCTCCGCCATTCCACGCCGAGCCGGGCGTGCTCGAGGCCGAGCCCGGCCAGGAGGGCCCGTAGCTCCAGCGCCGGCTCCGCGTCCTCGCCGTCGACCCAGACCCGGATGTCCCGGATGGTCGAGGTGTGGCGGGCCTGGCGGAGGTCGGCCGAGCGGGTGAGGAGCGCGGTGCGGCCGTCGGCGGTCACGACGAGGCACTGGAAGAAGCAATAGCCGAACGTATCGTAGCCGGTGAGCCAGTAGTGGCTCTCGGGCTTGAACAGGAGCAGGCCGTCGAGCCCGGCGGCGGCGTTGGCTGCCGCCAGCCGGGCTGCGCGCCGGGCGTATTCCTCCATGGCGAATGCCGGCATGCGCTCTCTCCCCGTCCGGTCCCGATCCGGCAAGTGCCAGCCGAGGCAGCGGCAGGCGGTCGTCCGCCAGCCCGGATGCGGGCCGAGCGTGCCCCCTGCCAGTCGCCGGACCGCTTGCGCCGCCCGGACCTTCAGCCTAGCAGCAATCGCGACCGGATGAAGCCCATGAACGGAGGATTGCCCGTGCCTTTCGCGTCCGTCTCCAAGGAGGAGCCCGACACCCGACCGCTGCGGCCGGCCAGCCGGCCGAGACACCGGTCCCAGCCCGAAACCGCGGACGGTCGCCGTGCCGCGACGGTGATCACCGCCGTTCGCGCGGTGCTCGGCGGGTGGGTCGAGGCTCATGGCTAGGTGGCTGATGAAGACCGAGCCCGGCGACTACAGCTGGGACCAGCTGCTCCGTGACGGCAGGACCGAGTGGGACGGGGTCAGGAACCATCAGGCGGCCGCCAACATGCGGGCGATGCGCAAGGGGGAGCACGGCTTCTTCTACCGCTCGCTCAAGGATCCGGCCGTGATCGGGGTCATCGAGATCACCCGCGAGGCGTTCCCCGACCCGGACGACCCCGAGGGCCGCTGGGTGCGGGTCGAGGTGGCGCCGGTGGCGGCGCTACCAGCCGAGGTCTCGCTCAAGGCGATCAAGGCCGAGCCGCGCCTCGCCGATCTGGCGCTGGTGCGCCAGTCGCGGCTCTCGGTCATGCCGGTGAGCGATGCCCACTGGCAGCTGATCTGCCGGATGGCCGGAAAGACGGACTGAGCGGGCCGGACGTCCTTGCCCCTCATTCCGCCCCCCGAGAGCCGCCGCCGGCTCGCCAGGGCGCTCGCCATCGGCGTCGCGGGCGGTCTCGTCTTCTGGTGGCTGAACTGGCCGCTGGCCTGGCTGCTCGGGCCGATGCTGGCGACCACGCTGGCAGCGCTGGCCAAGGCCGACATCGCCGTGCCCGGCGCGCTCAGGGAGCCGATGCTGGCGATCCTCGGCGTGCTGCTCGGCAGCGGCTTCACCCCCGACCTGTTGGCCGAGCTCCGCGGCTGGCTGCCGACCCTGCTCAGCCTGCCGGCCTACGTGGCGCTGATCACCCTGGTCAGCGTCCTCTATCTGCGCCGGGTCGCCCGCTTCGATGCCCGGACGGCGTTCTTCGCCGGCACACCCGGCGGCTTCGGCGAGATGGTGATCCTGGGCGACCGGGCGGGCGGCGACCCGCGGCGGATCGCCCTCGTGCACTCCGTGCGCATCCTCTTGATCGTGATGGCGGTGCCGTTCGTGGTGCGCGCCATGGGGATGGAGCTGCCGGCGATGCCGCGGGCGGCGGCGGCGACGCACTGGCACGACATCGCCCTGCTGCTGGCGGCGGCGGCGCTGGGCTACTGGCTGGGCGGCCTGCTGCGCCTGCCGGCTCCGGCGCTCCTCGGGGGCATGCTGGTGAGCGCCATCGGCCATGCTGCCGGGCTGATCGAAGGGGCACCGCCCGTCGTCGTCGTGGCCCTGGCGCAGCTCGTGATCGGCTGCTCGATCGGCTGCCGGTTCACCGGCTTTCGGCTGCACGACATCCTGGCCACCATGGCGGCCGGGCTCGGCCTCACGGTCATCATGTTCGCCCTCTCGTTCGTTGTCGCCCTGGTCGTTCACCTCGTCACCGGGGCGGAGCCCATCCTCCTGCTCCTGGCGCTGGTCCCGGGCGGGGTCGCGGAGATGAGCGTCATCGCGCTGGCGCTGGGTGCCGATCCGGCGTTCGTCGCCACCCACCACATCGTGCGGATCGCGCTCGTCGTGGCCGCGGCCCCCTTCGTCTTCCGCTGGCTCGGCCCCGACAAGACGAAAGGCGCCGGCCCGAAGGCCGGCGCGTAAAAGGGGACGCTCAGCGGCCCCGGTGCTGCTCCCAGTAGCCGGTGAGCTCGTGCCGCGCGTCGTTGAAGCGGTCACGGCTCGCCAACCGGTCGGGATCGATCTGCGGCGCGTTCTTGAACGCCTCGGGATCGACATCGAGAAGGAACGTCTCGAAGCCGGGGGTGGCCCGCAGCAGCGACCAGGGCACCGCCGCATAGTCCTGCCCGAAGCCGAGAAAGCCGCCGTGGGCGATGATCACGAAGGCGATGTCGCCGCTCTCCGGATCCAGCACCACGTCCTCGATCGAGCCCAGGCTCTCGTCCGCGTGATTGCGGACCTCGGTGCCGAGGACGCTGTCGAGCGACACCACCCGGTCAAGCTCGGCGACCGGCACGGCGGCCGCGATCTGCTCCTCGCGCCAGGCACTGATCTGGCCGGGCTCCACCCCCGCCTCGCGCAGTTGGCCGGTATAGGCGCCATAGGTCTCAGTCAGCCGGGCCAGCAGATACTGGCAGCCTTCCTCGTCCCCCTGGCGGGCGAGCACGGCGGCGGCACTCTGCAATGTCTGGATCTGATGGCCGGGTGACACGGACCAGCCGGTGTCACCCCAGGGACCCAGGCCCATCTCGGCCTCGACGGGCGGGTCGGCCGGCATTGCCTCGGCAGGCAAGCCGCCGGCGTAGCCACGCCAACCCCAGCCGGCACGGTAGCCGCTGAACCAGTAGCCGTCCTCGGCCATCTGCTGCGAGAACTGCCGGAGGTCCTCCAGGCACTGCTCGGCAACCGGGTTGTCGGCCTGCCGCACCACCCGCTGTTCGGTCTGCGCCCATGCCGGGATGGCCAGCAGGGCCACCGCGCTCGACGTCAGCAAAGCCTTGCGCATGATCTTCCCCCTCGCGTCGTCGTTGTCACAACCGCTGGTGGCGACGCCGTCGCGCGCCGCTCTGAGAATCAACGAGGGATCGCCGCCGAGGTTCCGCCCGTGCACGCAAGGAGGACGTGCCGCAACGCAAAACGCGGCGGTCCCGTGGGACCACCGCGTTATCTGCGCCTTGGCGAGGGTGGCGCCGCTTCAGGCGCCCGGCTGTGGGGCCGGATCGCCGGTCGGGCCGTCGTCGGCCGGGCGGGTGGTCGGCACCGACCCGCGCTTGACGCCCCCGGTGGGGGCGGAGGACTTGGGCGGCTGCTCGGCGGGCTTGGCAGGCTTGGGCATCGGCTCGCCGCGCAGGATGGCCGTGATCTCCTCGCCGGTCAGCGACTCGTGCTCCAGGAGACCGTTGGCCAGCGCGTGGAGGTCGTCGGCCCTATCGCGCAGGGTCTTCTGCGCCAGATGGTAGCCCTCCTCGACGATCTTGCGGATCTCGGCGTCGATCTGCTGGGCGGTGGCCTCGGAGACGTTCTTGGACTGCGTCACCGAATGGCCGAGGAAGACTTCCTGCTGGTTCTCGTCGTAGCCGATCGGACCGAGCGTGTCGCTCATGCCCCATTGCGTCACCATGTGGCGCGCGATCTTGGTCGCCTGCTGGATGTCCGAGGAGGCACCGGCGGTGACCTTCTCGTAGCCGAAGATCTGCTCCTCGGCGACCCGGCCGCCCATGGCCACGGCGATGTCGGCCTTGAGCTTCTCGCGGCTGACCGAGAGTCGATCGCCCAGCGGCAGCCGCATCACCATGCCGAGCGCCCGGCCACGCGGAATGATCGTCGCCTTGTGGATGGGGTCGGACGCCGGCGAGTAGTACGCCATGACGGCATGGCCGGCCTCGTGGTAGGCGGTGAGCCGCTTCTCGTCCTCGGTCATGACCATCGAGCGCCGCTCGGCGCCCATCATGACCTTGTCCTTGGCGGCCTCGAAGTCCTCCATGGTGACCAGCCGCTTGCCGCGCCGGGCGGCGAGCAGGGCGGCCTCGTTGACGATGTTGGCGAGGTCGGCACCGGAGAAGCCGGGGGTGCCGCGGGCGATGACCCGCGTGTCGACGTCGGGGCCGACGCGAATCTTCTTGACGTGCACGTTCAGGATGCGCTCGCGACCGAGCACGTCGGGATTGGAGACGACGACCTGCCGGTCGAAGCGGCCGGGGCGCAGCAGGGCCGGGTCGAGCACGTCGGGGCGGTTGGTGGCGGCGATGAGGATGACGCCCTCGTTGGCCTCGAAGCCGTCCATCTCGACCAGCAGCTGGTTCAGGGTCTGCTCGCGCTCGTCATTGCCGCCGCCGAGCCCGGCGCCACGATGGCGGCCGACGGCGTCGATCTCGTCGATGAAGACGATGCAGGGCGCGTGCTTCTTCGCCTGCTCGAACATGTCGCGCACGCGGCTCGCACCCACGCCCACGAACATCTCGACGAAGTCGGAGCCCGAGATGGTGAAGAAGGGCACGTTGGCCTCGCCGGCGATGGCGCGGGCGAGCAGCGTCTTGCCGGTGCCCGGAGGGCCGACGAGGAGGCAGCCCTTGGGGATGCGGCCGCCGACCTGCTGGAACTTCTGCGGATTCTTGAGGAACTCGACGATCTCCTGCAGCTCCTCCTTGGCCTCGTCGATGCCGGCGACATCCGAGAAGGTGACCCGGCCGTGCTTCTCGGTCAGCAGCCGCGCGCGGCTCTTGCCGAAGCCCATGGCCTTGCCGCCGCCGCCCTGCATCTGGCGCATGAAGAAGATCCACACGCCGATCAACAGCAGCATCGGGAACCAGGAGACGAGCACGCCAAGGAGCGACGGCATGTTGTCGTCGCGCGGCTGGGCGCTGATCCGCACGTCGCTCTGCCGCAGCCGCTCGACTAGGTTCGGGTCGTTGGGCGCGAAGGTGGAGAACTGGCGACCGTCGGCGAAGGTGCCGGAGATCGAATCGCCCTTGATCGTCACCTCGTTGATCCGGCCCGCCTCGACCTCGGCGATGAAGTCGGAGAAGGCCAGGCTGGTCTGCGGCCCGCGCGAGGACGGTCCCTGGAAGAGATTGAAGAGGGCGATCAGCAGCAGGCCGATGATGATCCAGAGGGCCAGATTCTTGCTGAAGTTGTTCACGTGCGAGCCTCGTAGGTAGCGTTCATGAGGAAGGCTGGAACCTTGCCCGGCTGGACGAGCGACCGACAAACAACGGCGCAGCGCAGCGCCTCCCCTCGGGCATTACCATACATAAGGCTTTCGTTGGCCTAGGCAACAGACACGGCCAGCGTTGGGCCGAAGGGTATGTCGGCATAGCGGCTGTGCGGCCGAAAGCGGATGGCGAGCGCGCCGGCCTCGCCGGCCAGCCGCCAGGGGCCAAGCGCCACGGCGTGGCCGTCGCGCGAGACCAGGGGCAGCGTCTCGAGCACGATGGCGGGAAGGCCGGCCGGATCGGGGCCGCCGGCACGCAGATCCGGCAGCGCGTCGAGCCGGCGGCGCCAGCCGGGCCCGGCGGCGGCGACCGTGGCGCCACCTGGCGCGCCGGGCCAGTCGACCCGAAAGCGCCTATCCCAGAGCAGCCCGCCCGGACCGATCGGTGCCGGCCCTGCGACGGCACGGGGCTCGCGGACGAAGCGCACCGTGCCCTGCCCGGCCCGCTCGACGAGCACGCCGCCCAAAGCGAGGCGCCTGCCCTCGCTGCCCCGCAGCCAGCCGCACAGGCGCCCGAGCTTCGCCGGCGCCGGCGGCCAGACGGCACCGGCCGTCGCGGTCACGAGCCGCGCCAGGACCGCCGCCAGGAGCTCGTCGGCCGCGGCCTCGAGGACGGCCAGGGGAACGGTGACGAAGCCGAGCGGCTGCGGGCTCGCATGCCGCGCCAGCCAGGCCGCGACCCGGTCGTCGAGCGCGCGGCGACAGGCCGCGGCCGCGGCGAGCCCGGCCGCGTCGTCGGCAGCTGCCGGGCGCGCGGCGGCGCGGAACCGGGCCCGCCAGAACCGCGGGTCTCGGTTGCTCGGATCGTCGAGCCACGGCACCCCGCGGGCCGCGAGCAGGGCCTGGAGGCGCTCGGGCGCGATCCCGAGCACCGGGCGGATCAGTCGCACGCGCTCGAGCTCGCGCACCGCCGGCATTCCGGCCAGGCCGCGCGGCCCGCTGCCGGCGGCGCGGCGCAGCGCGGCCGTCTCCTGCTGGTCGCGCCGGTGCTGGGCGATCGCCAGATGGAGGAAGCCGGCCGCGGCCGCAGCGCGCTCGAGCAGGGCGTAGCGTGCCTCACGCGCGGTGGCCTGCAGGGCGGTCGCCGGCACCGCACCTGGGCGGGTGAGGACCTGCGCCGCGATCCCGAGCGCTGCCAGCCGTGCCTGCACGGCCGCGGCCTCGGCGGTCGAATCGGGCCGCAGCCGATGGTCGACCACGAGGGCGAGGAGGCGGCCGCCCCTGGCCCGGACCCAGGCCTGCAGCAAGAGCGCGAGGGCCGTGCTGTCCGCGCCCCCGGAGACCCCGACGGCGATGCCGGGCTGCCGCTCGAACGGGCCGAGGGCCGCCATGGCGGCGGCGAACTCGGCCTCGGTCGGGGCGGTCGGTGGTGGCGGCGTGGCGGGCTCGCTCCCGGTCGCGGCCGCTCGCCTCAGGTGCAGCCGGCGGCGGCGCGCTCGCGCTGCAGCGCCTGGCGCAGGCCGGACGAGACGTCGCGGTAGCGCCGGTCCATCTCGGTGAAGGTCTGGCACGCGCGCTCGGTGTCGCCCAGGGCGGCGAGTGCCGTGCCGAGCTTCAGGAGGTTGTCGGCCGCCCGCGGTGCCTCCGCCCCGAAGGTGCGGTAGTTGGCCGCGAAGGTGGCGGCGGCGTTGGCGTAGTCGCTCTGTGCCAGCTGCGACTCGCCCAGCCAGTAGGAAGCCACGGGCAGCTGCGGGTCATCGGGGAAGTCCGCGACCCAGCGGCCGAATGCCGCCTCAGCGGCGCCGTAGTCGCCGGTCTGCAGGAGGTCGAGGGCGGCGCTGAACCGGGCAGCGGCACCGCCCTGCAATGCCTCCGCCGGCGCCGTGCCGGCGGGCCCGTCGCCGCTCGGTGCCGGAATGCCGAGGAGGGCGTCGCGCGGAATGGTGCCAAGTGTCGCGCCTTCACGCGCGCCCGGATCCCCCGGGCCTTCGCCGGGCAACTCGCCCGGGCCGTCCGCGGCGGCCAACGCGCCGTCCGAAGGTGCCGCCGGAATCGCCCCGGTCGACGGCTCGCCGGCCGCCGGCGGCCGCTGCTCCAGCGACGCCAGCCGCCGGTCGAGATCGGCGACCAGCCGGTCGATCCGCTCGCGCGTCTGCTGCTCGCGGAACTCGGCCTCCTCGACCCGGCCGGTCAGCCGCCGCAGCTCCTCCTCGATCGTCAGGAGGCGGTTCTGCAGCACGGCGGCCGCGCGCCCCTCGGGCATCCCGCCCAGGGCTTCCTCCGCCGTCCCCACCTGCCGCTCCAGCTCACGCGTCTCGATGCGCAGGGGCGTGGGGGCGCCGGTCTGCGCCGCCACCGGCGGCACCGCGAGCGGGGCGGCGACCACCAGTGCTGCGATCGGGAAGAGACGGCGGATGGCTGGGCCGAAGAGCGGCATCGTGGCGGGCTGCTCCACCAGGGTGAGGCTGCGGCGCCTCAGTTGACGAGGTTGACGACGGTCACGGCGCGGCGGTTCTGCCGCCAGGCGGTCTCGTCGCTGGCCGGATCGACCGGCCGCTCCTCGCCATAGGAGATGGTGAGCATGCGCGACGGTGCGACCCCCAGCGCCACCAGATAGTTGCGGGCGGCCGTGGCCCGCCGCTCGCCGAGTGCCAGGTTGTACTCGCGCGTGCCGCGCTCGTCGGTGTGCCCCTCGATGGTCACGTTGATCGATGGATACTGCTGCAGCCAGGCCGCCTGCCGGTCGAGGGTCGACCGCGCGTCGTCGTCGAGGGTCGAGCTGTCGAAGGCGAAGAACACGCGATCGCCGACATTGATCTCGAGGTCC
>CAYWSB010000063.1:0-26968 GCA_964460465.1 uncultured Geminicoccaceae bacterium
CTTTTGGATGTTCATGATCCGCCGCTTCGCCGAGAAGCAGGGCTTCGGCGGGCTGATGCAGGTCGGCAAGTCGAAGGCCAAGGTCTATGTCGAGAAGGACACGAAGGTGACCTTCGCCGACGTCGCCGGGGTCGACGAGGCCAAGGACGAGCTCATGGAGATCGTCAACTTCCTCAAGGACCCCGAGACCTACGGCCGGCTGGGTGCCCGCATCCCCAAGGGCATCCTGCTCGTCGGCCCGCCCGGCACCGGCAAGACGCTGCTCGCCCGCGCCGTCGCCGGCGAGGCTGGCGTACCCTTCTTCTCGATCTCGGGCTCGGAGTTCGTCGAGATGTTCGTGGGCGTCGGTGCCGCCCGGGTCCGCGACCTCTTCGAGCAGGCCGGCAAGTCCAAGCCCTGCATCATCTTCATCGACGAGCTCGACGCGCTCGGCCGCGCCCGCATGGCCGGCCAGTGGGGCGGCGGCGGCCACGACGAGAAGGAGCAGACCCTGAACCAGCTCCTGGCCGAGCTCGACGGCTTCGACCCGTCCGAGGGCATCGTGCTGCTCGGGGCCACCAACCGACCCGAGATCCTCGACCCGGCGCTGCTCCGCGCCGGCCGGTTCGACCGGCAGGTGCTGGTCGACCGCCCGGACAAGGTCGGCCGGCTGCAGATCCTCGAGGTGCACATCAAGCGGATCAGGAAGCTCGGCCGGGACGTTAAGCTCGAGCAGGTGGCGGCGCTCACCCCGGGCTTCACCGGCGCTGATCTCGCGAACCTGGTCAACGAGGCGGCCCTGCTCGCCACCCGCCGGCGGGCCGAGACCGTCACCATGGACGATTTCAACAACGCCATCGAGCGGATCGTCGCCGGGCTCGAGAAGCGCTCGCGCCTGCTCCACCCGCACGAGCGCAAGGTCGTGGCCTATCACGAGATGGGCCACGCGCTAGTGGCAGCGACGTTGCCAACCACCGACCCGGTGCACAAGGTCTCGATCATCCCGCGCGGCATCGGAGCCTTGGGCTACACCATCCAGCGGCCCGAGGAGGAGCGCTTCCTGATGACCACCCAGGAGCTCAAGGAGAAGATGGCGGTGCTCATGGGCGGGCGCGCCGCCGAGCACGTCGTCTTCGGCGAGATCTCGACGGGTGCGGCCGACGACCTCGACAAGATCAGTGACATCGCCCGCCACATGGTGACCCGCTACGGCATGGATGACGCCACCCACCAGGTGGTCTACGACCCGCAGCGCCAGTCGTTCCTGGGCGAGAACGGCATGCCCATGGCCCGCCCGCGCAGCTACAGCGAGGCGACCGCCCGGGAAATCGATCTCGCCATCCGGGGCCTGGTCGAGGAGGCGTTCGGGCGGGCCGTGGCCATCGTCACCGAGCGGCGTGCCGATCTCGATGCCGGGGCGGCGCTGCTGCTCGAGCGCGAAACCATCACCGTCGCGGACTTCCCGCTGCTCAAGCGGCAAAAGCTCGCCGCCTGAGCCGCACCAGATGAAGGTTGATCGATGAAGAAGCTTCTGCTCGGCCTGCTGCTGCTCCTCGTCGTCGTCGTGGCGGCAGCGGTGGCGCTGCCGTTCGTGCTGCCGCGCGAGATGATCAAGGCCCAGGTCGAGCGGCGGGTGACGGCTGAGCTCGGCCGCGACTTCGCCATCGAGGGGCCGCTCACCTTCCGCCCGTGGCGGCCGTTCGCGCTGACCCTGGCCGACGTCCGCCTTGCCAACCCGGACTGGGCCGAGACGCCGGAGCTCGCCCGCATCGACCGGGTCGACCTCGAGGTCGACGCGCTCGCCTATCTCGGCGGTGCGGTGGTGATCGAGCGGCTGATCATCGAGCGGCCGAGCCTCGCCCTCGAGGTGCGCGAGGACGGCACGGCGAGCTGGGAGATGGGCGACGGACGGCGCGACGGCGGCCGCGAGCACGGCGAACGCGGGGGCGACCGCGTCGACCAAATGCCGGAGATCCGCATCGGCGAGATCCGTATCGTCGACGGCAGCGTCACGCTCGCCGACCGCAGCCGCGGCGAGGCGCGCAGCTTCACCGGCCTCGAGCTCTGGGCCCGCGGCGAGCCGGGTGGCCCGGCGCTCAATGTCGACGGCAGCGTGACCAGTGCCGGCGAGCGGGCGACCCTCAATGCCGTGGTCGGCGATCTCGACGGCTTTCTGCGCGGCGAGCCCAGCTCGCTGACCCTCGATCTCGCCGCCCCCGGCCTCGGTGTGGCCGCCAATGGCGAGGCCTCGCCCGCCGGCAATGCCGTCCTGGCGCTGACCGCCGACATGGCGCCGCGCATCCTGCTCGACTGGGTGGGCCAGCCGGTCGAGCTGCCGGCGGGGTCGCTCGAGACGGTGACCTTCACCGTCGACATGGGCGCCGCATCCACCGGCGTGGCGCTGCGCGCCTTCACCCTCGAGGTCGACGACCTGACCATTCAGGGTGAGCTCGAGCTCGTGACCGGCGAGCGGCCGACGCTGACCGGGCGCCTTGATCTGGGCCGGCTCGACCTCCGCCCCTACCTCCCGCCGCGCGATCCCGGCGCCGCTGCCGGCCGGCCGGACGAGACCGCAACGGCAGGGCCCGAAGGCTGGCCCACCGAGCCGCTCGACCTGCCCCTGCCGCTGCCGCTCGACATCGACCTCGAGGTCCAGCTCGCCGGCCTCGCCACCCATGAGCTGGAAGTGGGCGCGGGCCGCTTCGGCCTCGTCGCCGATCGCGCGCGCACGGTGGCGACCATCGCCGAGCTCGCCCTCTACGACGGCAGCCTCACCGGCACCGTCACCCTGGCGAGCGGCCCCGTCCTCGGGCTCGACGCCGAGGTGGACATCACCGGCGTCCAGCTCCAGCCGCTTGTGGCCGCCGTCGCCGACCTCGACTGGCTCGCCGGGACGGGCAATGTGCGGCTCGCCGTGACGAGCCGGGGCGATAGCGTCGATGCGCTGATCCGCGGCCTCGACGGCGACGGCGCGCTGCTCGCCCGGGACGGCGCCATCCTCGGCATCAATATCGGCGCCACCGTCCGCCAGGTGATGACGCTGGGGACACAGAGCGCCGCCCGCGAGCCGCAGCGCACCGACTTCGCCGAGGCCGGCGGCACCTTCACCATCGCGGGCGGGGTGCTCGACAACCAGGACTTCGCGCTCAGCGCCCCGGTGCTCCGGGTGACCGGCGCCGGCACCGTCGATCTCGGCGAGCAGACTCTCGCCTATCGCCTGCAGCCGCGCCTTGCCTCGACGCTGGAGGGCCAGGACGCGAGCCGCGACGCCGCCTTCCAGGCCGGCGTGCCGCTCCTGATCCAGGGCCCCTGGGCCGATCCCGCGATCCGCCTCGACCTCGGCGGCACGCTCTCGGGTGATATCGGCGACCCCGCGGCGCTCGCCGAGGCGGTGCGCGGCATCGCCGGCGACCCGGCGATGCTGGAGACCCTGCGCGACACCTTCGGCATCGCCCCGGACTCGCCGCTCGGCGGCGTGCTCGGGGGCCTGGGCGGGCTGCTCGGCGGCGGCCAGCAGCAGCCTGCACCGGATGACCCCGACGCGCCGCCGCCGGCCCCGGCGCAGGACCCGGCCGGCCGCCTGCTCGAGGGCCTCGGCGGGCTGCTCCGCCGCTGACCATCCGGTCGACACGAAAGGACCCGGCGACCTTGACCATTCTCGATTTCCGCAGCGATACGCTGACCCGCCCGACGCCGGCCATGCGGCAAGCCATGGCCGCAGCCGAGGTCGGCGACGATGTCTACGGCGAGGACCCGACCGTCCGCGCCCTCGAGGAACGGACCGCCGCGTTGCTCGGCAAGGAGGCGGCGTTGTTCGTCGCCTCCGGCACGATGGGCAACCAGCTCGCCATCCGCTGCCAGACCGAGCCCGGCGACGAGGTGCTGCTGCACGAGGCGTCGCACATCGCCCGCTACGAGCGCGGCGCCTACGCCCTGCTCTCCGGCGTGACGCTGAGCCCGCTCGCCGGCGAGCGCGGCCTCTTGACGCCGGAGGCGGTGCGTTCTGCGGTGCGGCCCGCGAAGCTCGCCGCCTACGGGCTCCACCCGCCGACCCGACTGCTTGCTCTCGAAAACACCCACAACGCCGGCGGTGGCACGGTCTGGCCCATGGACCAGCTGGCTGCGGTTGCGGCGGCTGGCCGCGCGGCGGGCCTCGCCCTGCATCTCGATGGCGCCCGGCTCTGGAACGCCGCCGCGGCGCTTGGCGTTGCACCCGCCGCGATCGCCGCCCCGTTCGACACGGTCAGCGTCTGCTTTTCCAAGGGCCTGGGCGCGCCGGTCGGCTCGGCGCTCGCCGGCAGCGCCGAGGTCGTGCAGAAGGCCCGGCGCTTTCGCGGCCTCTTCGGCGGTGCCATGCGCCAGGCCGGGATCATCGCCGCCGGTGCGCTGCATGGCCTCGAGCACCACCGCGACCGCCTCGCCCAGGATCATCGGGACGCGCGCGAGCTCGCCGGGGGCCTAGCAGCCAATGCCTGTTTCACGGTGGCCGTGGAGCAGGTCGAGAGCAACATCGTGATGGCCAATGTCGAGGACATCGATCCGACCGGGCTGGCCGAGGCCTGCGCCGCCCAGGGGGTCCGCTTCTTGGTCGTGGGACCCTCCCGGCTGCGCTTCGTAACCCACCTGGACCTGCCGCCCGGTGGGGTCGAGCGGACGCTCGAGACCATCGCCCAAGTGCTGCCGGGTCTGCGCCGGCAGCCCGGCTGAGCCACAGCCGCCTTGCCCTGCGACCCGCCGCACCGATCCGTTTGAACTGTGGACTGTCGCACCGCTATGGACGAGGCAGAGCCGTTTCGAGCCCCAGCCGTCGCCACTCGCGACCCCGCCGGGTGGAGGAGTACGATGCGTCGCCTACCGGCCTTCCTCTTGACCGCCTGCTTCGCCCTGGCCGGCGTCTCGGCCGCGAGCCTCGGCTTGGGCAGCGGCCCGGCCCTTGCCCAGACACTCGAGGTCGGCGGCCAGGCGCGCGTCGCGGCGTCCGACCGCGGCGTGAACGTCCGCGCCCAGCCGGAGGTGCGCAGCGGCAACGTCGTCGCGACCGCCCGGGACGGTGATGTCGTCCAGGTCGTCGAGAGCGCTCCCCAGGGAGACTTCACCTGGTACCGCGTGGAAAGCCTGCCTGGTGCAGCTCCCGCCTTCGCCGGCTGGATACGCGGCGATCTCCTGACCGCGGCGGCATCGGCCGATCGCGAGCCAACGGAGCGCACGCTGCCCGAGTTCCTGGCCCAGAGTGCGAACGGCAGCAGTCAGCAGGAACCCGCGCCGACTACACCCGAGCCCCTGCCCTATGCGCAGCGGACCGACTGGTCGCGCGACATCCTGCGCCTCTACCCGGCGATCGAAGGCTGCGTACGGGTGAACTCCGCACCACCCGTCACCGTGCTGCGCGCCGTCCTCGGCAGCCGTGGCCTCACCGAGGTGGTCATGATCGACAGCGCCGGCCGGCGCTGGGACTGCGTGATCAGCGGCGCCGGCGGCACGCCGATTCGCTACGATCCGCTTTCGGGCACGATGTTCATGCGCGACCGCCTTGCCACCGAGCCGTTCTTCGTGCTCGAGGAGGAACGCCCGCGCTTCGACCCCGCCTGCCACAGCTTCGAGCACGTCGTCGATCCAACGAGCGGGGCGCATCTCGGCTGGCTCTTCTATCGGACCTGCCCATGAGCCCCGCTGCCGGCACCACCTTCCCGCCGCCCGGCCCGACGCCGGCGGCCGGCCCCATCACCGCCTCCGCCCGCGCCGTGGTGGCCGACCTCGTCGCCGGCCGAGTGTCGCCGCTCGAGCTGGTCGAGGCGGCCATCGCCCGCATCGAGCAGGTCGACCCCAAGGTCAACGCCGTCCCCACCCGCTGCTTCGACCGGGCCCGGGCGCATGCGCGTGCACTGATGCATGGCGAGACCGGCACCGCCGGCAAGCGCGGCTGGCTGGGTGGCCTGCCGATCGTGGTAAAGGACTTGGCGGACGTCGAGGGCGTGCGTACCACCTACGGCTCGCCGATCTTCGCCGCGCACGTCCCGCAGCAGACGGCGCTGCATGTCAGGAAGCTCGAGGCCAACGGGGCAATCGTGCTGGGCAAGTCGAACACGCCCGAGTTCGGCGCCGGGGCCAACACTTTCAACGAGGTCTTCGGCGCGACCCGCAATCCCTGGAACACCGACCTCACCTGCGGCGGCTCGTCGGGCGGGGCCGCCGTTGCCCTGGCCACCGGCATGGCCTGGCTCGCCGACGGCAGCGATCTCGGCGGCAGCCTCAGGACGCCGGCTGCATTCTGCAGTGTGGTGGGCCTGCGGCCGAGCATCGGCCGGGTGCCCATCGGTCCGTCTAGATGCCGCTTTCAGACCCTGGCCGTGACCGGACCCATGGCGCGCGACGTGGCGGACCTCGCTCTCATGCTCGATGCGATGTGCGGCCCGGATCTCGACGACCCGCTCGCCATGGAGCTGCCGACCGAAGCCTTCACCGCTGCCGTCGCCAAGGCGCCGGAGCTCAACCGCGTCGGCTTCTCGGCCGACCTCGGCGGGCTGGTGCCGGTCGACCCCGAGGTGGCGCGCATCGCCGGCCAGGCAGCATCCCGGCTCACCGACCTGGGTGCGGCCGTGATCGAGAACCGCTCGCCCGATTTCGGGCCTACGCGCGAGGCTTTCGAGATCCTGCGCGCTGCCCACTTCGCCTACGACAAGGCGCCACTGCTCGACGCCGAGCGCGAGCGGCTCAAGCCCGAGGTAGTCTGGAACATCGAGCGCGGCCTGGCGCTCACCGCCGACGAGATCGGCTGGGCCGAGCGCGAGCGCGGGTTGCTGCAGGCGCGGATCGCCGCGTTCTTCCGCGACCATGACCTCCTTCTCTGCCCGGCGGCCATCGTGCCACCCTTCGACGTCAACCTCCGCTACCTCGAATCGCTGGGCGACCATCGCTTCCCGACCTACATCGATTGGGTCGCGGTCACCTATGCCATCTCGCTCACCGGCTGCCCGGCCCTATCCCTGCCCTGCGGCTTCACCCAGGGCGGACTGCCGGTCGGCCTGCAGCTCGTGGCCCCGCCCCGGGCCGAAGCCAGGCTGCTGGCGGCGGCGCGCGCGCTCGAGGAGATCCTCGGCCTGCGCACCGCTGTGCCGATCGATCCGCGCCCGCCGGCCAAGGCCGCGCCCTAGCGAAAACACGGCAGCCGCGATAGAAGTCGCCGTCCCGCACGACACGACGGCCTGGGAGGACCAGCATCGATGCGACGGCTTCGGGGCCTATTGCTGACGGCGTTCCTGGCGATGCTGCTGCCGGCCGGCGCCAGCCACGCGCAGGGCATCCTCGGCATGGGGACCATGGCACCGGGCTCGCTCAGCTATTCCACCGGCTCCGCGATCGCCGAGATGATGGTCCGGGAGCTCGGGCTCGAGACCCGGGTGCAGCCCAACTCGGGCGAATCGACCCTTCTCGCCCTGCTCGACGCGGGCGAGCTCGACTTCGCCGTGGCGAACGCGCTCGAGGCGGCGGAGGCGTTCGCCGGCGAAGGCGCCTTCGCGGGCAACCCGCAGCGCGAGCTGCGCGTCGTGGCCGCCCTCTATCCGCTGCGCGTCGGTCTCTTCGTCCGCGCCGATTCCCCTCTCCGGAGCGTCGCCGACCTGAAGGGCAAGCGGGTCACCGCCGGCTTCTCGGCCAGCGCCGCCATCGCCACCCTGCTCGAGGCCGCCCTCGCCGGCGGCGGGCTCGGCACCGAGGACATCACGCCCGTCCCGGTGCCCAACGTTGTGGCCGGCGCCGACCAGTTCGCCGATGGCCGCGTCGACGCCTTCTTCTTTGCCATCGGCGCTGCCAAGGTGACGGAGATCGCCGCCTCGGTGCCGCTGCGGCTCCTGCCGCTCGAGGACGACGCGGCGGCGCAGGAACGGGTCGCTGCGGTCTTCGCCGAGGCCTATGTAGACCACCTGCCTGTCGACCCCGGCCTTGCCGACGTCACCGAACCCGTGCCGGTTCTGGCCTTCGACAACCTGCTCTTGACCCGGGCGGCCGTGCCCGACGCGGTCGTGGCGGCGGTGGTCGACGGCCTCGCCACGCACCGCGAGGCGCTGATGGCCGCCTTCCCGCCGTTTCGCGGCCTCGATCGGGCCCGGCTGCACCAGCCAGACCTGCGCGCGCCGTACCATCCGGCAGTGATCGCCTGGGCCGACCGCTGAGCCCCCTCGCCATGGCCGAGCAGATGTCGGCCACGGCCGTCACGGTCCGCCAGGTGGTCCAGGGCCTGTTCCTCGTGGCCCTCGTTGCTTGGGTGATCGATCTGCCGGGCCGCATCGGCCTCGCCGTCTATGGCGAGCAGTATCTGCTCGCAGCGGCCGGGATGGCGGTGGCGCTGGCCCTCCTTGCCCCGCCGCCACCGACAACGCCACGATCGACCATGGGCGTCCTCGCGGATCTGGGCCTCGCCGGTAGCCTGCTGGCCGCCTTCGGCGTCGCTTCCCTCCACTATCCGCTGCTCGAGCGCGAGCTCGCCACCGCCCCGGCCCATGCCGTGGCCCTCGGCGTCGCCATGATCCTGGGCGTGCTCGAGGCCGTGCGGCGGCGCACCGGCCTGTTCCTGCCGGGCTTGCTCCTGGTCCTCGTCTTCGTGGTGCTCGTGCTGGGGCCCGAGCTGCCGCGGGTCCTGGCGACCCGGCCCGTGGGACCCGATCGGCTGGCGGTCTATCTCGCCCTCGACACCAACGGCCTGCCATCCCGCCTGTTGCACGTGGCCGTGGTCACCATCGGCCCGTTCATCCTCTTCGGTGCCCTGCTCAACGGCATGGGCGTGGGGCTGGTGCTCACGCGGCTGATGACCCGGCTGGTCGGCGGCGCCCCCGGCGGCACGGCCAAGGCGGCGGTGCTGGGCTCGGCCGGCTTCGGCCTGGTATCCGGCAGTGCGGTAGCCAACGTCACCACAGTGGGTGCGATCTCGATTCCGATGATGCAGCGCGCCGGCTACCCACGTCACGAGGCGGCGGCGATCGAGGCCGTGGCCTCGACCGGTGGCCAGCTCCTGCCGCCGCTAATGGGGGCAGCCGCCTTCCTGATGGCCGAGTTCCTTGAGGTCCCCTATCGCGAGGTGGCGATCGCCGCCCTCGTCCCGGGCCTCCTCTTCTACGCCGCCCTCTACCTCGCCGTCGACTTCGCCGCCCGGCGCCACGATGCCCGGCCCGGCGCGCCGGCAGCGGCGGCACGCAGTACACCGACCGGGCCACCGCAACCCTGGCGGTACCTGATCGCCGTGGCGGTGCTACTGCACCTCCTCTTCGTCGAGGGCCGCTCGCCGCAGCAGGCCGGGCTCTGGGCAACGGTAGCCTTGATCGCCTGCCATCTGTCCTGGCCACTGCACGGCTTTGGCCAGCGGGTGCGGGACACCGGGCGGCAGCTGCTCGAGGCCACCACGACCATGGCGGACATCGTCGTCCTCGCCGCCGCCGCTGCCCTCGTCGTAGGCGTTCTCACCGTCAGCGGCCTCGCCTTCGCGCTGACCCTGCAGATGGTGCTGCTCAGCGGCGGCCTGCTGCTGCCACTCCTGCTGCTGGCCGCGGCCCTGTCGATGATCCTCGGCATGGGGATGCCGACCGTGGCCGTCTACGTGCTGCTCTCGACCCTCGCCGCACCGGCGCTGATCGAGCTCGGCACCACCCCCATGGCGGCCCACCTCTACCTGCAGTATTTCGGCATGCTCTCAATGATCACCCCGCCCATCGCGATCGCCAGCTTCGCGGCAGCATCGGTGGCCGAGGCTGATCCCTGGCGCACAGCTTTCAGGGCCGTCCGCTTGTCGGCTGCGGTCTATGCCATCCCGTTCGCCTTCGTGACCCAGCCGGAGCTGCTGCTGGCCGGCGACCTGTCGGCCACAGCGCTCGCCGTTGCCCGCTGCCTCGTCGCGATCGGCCTCGTCACCGCCGCCACGATCGGCGGCATCGCGCGGCCCCTGGGCTGGGGCTGGCGGCTGACGGCGCTCGCGCTCGCCCTGCCCAATCTCGTCGGCTTCGGCTGGGTCCTGGCCGATGCCGTGCTCCTGGCCGCCTTCCCGCTCGGCTTGGCGCTCCTGGCCCTGATCGCCCGCCCGCCGGCCGCCATGGCCCGGCGTGCTGCGCCTTGAGCCCTGCGGCGCGCTGTCGGGGGCGCCGCCACGGCCTTGAGTCCGGGCGGACACTGCCGTAATCCTCCCGCCCCGTGCCGGGCCGGGCCGGCCATGCTGGGGCGCTGTCGGGCCAGGAGTGTCGCAAAAACGACCGAGGAAGCGCATGAAGGACCGCTGGACCGGAACGGCCGCCCCGCTCGCCGGCATGCCACGAGCGGCCGGCGACAAGGCGCAGTCGACGCTGGCCGACCTGGTTGCGCTCTGGGCCGGCGCCGCCCGCGCCCGGACGCTGCCGGCCTCGGTGGCCCCGGTCCTGATCGGCATGGCCCTCGCCTTGAACGATGGGCTGGGCCACGCACCGGCGGCGCTGGCGGCCCTCGTCGGGGCCATCCTGATCCAGATCGGCACCAACTACGCCAACGACTATTTCGACTGGCTCAAGGGGGCGGACACCGCCGAGCGCCAGGGCCCGCGCCGCGCTGTCCAGTCCGGCCTGATCAGCCCCGAGGCGATGCGCCGCGCCACCATCCTGGTCTTCGGCCTGGCGATCCTCGTCGGTCTCTACCTGGTGGCCCGGGGCGGCTGGCCGATCGTCGTGGTGGGCGTGGCCTCGATCGCCTGCGGCGTGCTCTACACCGGCGGCCCCTACCCGCTCGGCTATCGCGGCCTCGGCGACGTCTTCGTCCTCGTTTTCTTCGGGCCGGTGGCGGTGGCGGGCACCTATTACGTGCAGGCGCTCGAGCTCGACTGGCGGCCGATCGTGGCGGGCCTTGGGCCAGGGCTGATTTCGGTCGCCATCCTCGCGGTCAACAACCTCCGCGACCGCGCGACCGACGCCAAGGCCGGCAAGCGCACACTGGCTGTGCGCCTCGGCGTCGGCTTCACCCGCGTCCAGTACACCACCTGCATCCTTCTGGCCTGCCTCTGCCCGCTCGTGTTCATCGCGACCGGGGTCGCCGGCGGGCCGGGCCTGCTGCTGCCGCTGTTCACGCTGCTCGCCGCCTGGCCCGTGCACCGGACGGTCTGGCGGCACACCGACGGAACGACCCTCAATCGGGCCCTCGCCGACACCGGCAAGCTTCTGATGTACTATGCCGTGCTCTTCGCCATCGGCTGGTACATCGCCGTTGTCTGACGGCTCAGCCCGGCTCGGCGGCGGCCACCCGCCTCGCCCGGTGCTGCGTCTCCCTGGCCGGCAGGGCCTCCGCCCGCCGGCAGATCTCGGCCGTCAGCCGCCGGAACAGCAGGACATGCGCCGGCTGCATCGCCCGCCAGTAGAGCACGCCGGCCAAGCCGTCGGGCTCCCAGAGGGCGGTGACGGTGATCCGCGTCCCGCGGCCCATGCCCGTGATCAGGAACTCAAGCACGCCGTCGCCCGGCGCCTTCATGCCGAAGACCATGGCCAGCCGGTGCTCCGGCTCGGCGACCAGCACCTCCCAGCTGTCGATCCGGTCGCCCGGCGCGAGCTCGGCCTTGGCCGGCCGGCTGCGCCGCATCCCCGGCCCGCCGACCGCAGCGTCCAGCCATTCGCGCAGCGTCCAGAGCGCGTTCATCGCGTAGTAGCGGTTGTCGCCGCCGATGGCGCAGACCACCTCCCACACCGCGGCCGGTGCGGCCCGGGTGACGGCCGACCCGCCGGCCTTGAACTGGAACCCCCGGTACTGCATCAAATCCGTGGTCATGACGAGGAGCCTTCACTGCACGGGCCCACCCAGCGCCGGGCAAGCATAGCCGCAATCCGCCCGGGCGAAACCCCGCCGACGTCGCCGGTCCGGCGGCTGGCCGAGGTCGCGGCATGACGACTGTCACGATCGGGGTCACCGGCGCCACCGGCTTCATCGGCAGCCGGCTGGTCGAGCTGCTCGTGGCCGAGGGCTTCGCCGTCAAGGCCTTCACCCGGAGTGCCGGCCGGGCGCGGGCGGTCTTCGCCCCCAGCCGCTTTCCGCTGGTCGAGCCGGTGCCGTACGACCCGCACCGTCTGGGCGACTGGGTGGCGGCGCTCGACGGCCTGAATGGCCTCGTCCATCTCGCCGGCGCCCCCATTGCCGGCCGTTGGACGCCGGCGTTCAAGCAGGCGATCCGCGAGAGCCGTGAGATCGGCACGCGCCGGCTGGTCGAGGCCCTGGGCGAAGTGCGCCGCCGCCCGCCGGTGCTGATCAGCTCGTCGGCCTGCCGCTACTACGGCATCAGCGACACCGCCACCTTCGACGAGACCAGCCCGGCGGGTGACGCGCACGACTACCTCGCGAACGTCTGCATCATCTGGGAGGGCGAGGCGATGCGTGCCGAGGCGCTCGACATCCGCACCGTCGTCCTGCGCCATGGCTTCGCGCTCGCCTTGACGCCGCGCTTTCGCGGCACGCTCATGACCTTCCGCCGCTTCGTCGGCGGCCGGGTGGGCTCGGGCAGGCAGTGGATCTCCTGGATCCACCGGGACGACACCGCCCGGCTCATCATCCACGCCCTGCGCGTCGAGAGCATGCGCGGCGTCTACAACGCCGTCGCACCACGGCCCGTGCGCATGGCCGATTTCAGCCGCCATCTCGGCACCGCCATCGGCGGCGGCCACTTCCGCCTGCCGGTGCCGTCGCTGATCATCGAAAAGATCTTCGGCGACGGCGCCACGGTCATCCTCGATGGTCAGCGCGTCGTCTCCGGCCGGCTCGCCGAGACCGGCTTCGCCTTCCGCCACCCCGAGCTGCGCGAGGCGCTCGCCGACATTCTCTAGGGATCGCCCGCTAGGGGTCGTGGCGGATGCCCAGCGGCTGCATGCCGGCCGCCTCGGCCTCGGCGGCGATGCAGATCGCCCGGATCATGCCCC
This sequence comes from uncultured Geminicoccaceae bacterium, assembly GCA_964460465.1. Classification (GTDB taxonomy): domain Bacteria; phylum Pseudomonadota; class Alphaproteobacteria; order Geminicoccales; family Geminicoccaceae; genus SLRI01. The sequence goes on from CAYWSB010000063.1 coordinate 12,882, forward strand.
GAAGCATCAGCGCATGCGGCGGCCAGAGGGCGTACCAGTAGAGCAGGCCCCAGAACCCGGCCGGATGCCAGTGGATCGCGGCCTCGAGCGTCGCCCCGCCTGGCGCCTCGGGGGCGATGACGAGTTCCATGCCGCCGGCGCCAGGCGCCCGCAGCGACGAGACCAGGGTCAGCCGCCGGCCCGGCCGGGCGGCCAGCACCCGCCAGAAATCGAACGCCGTGCCCGGCCGCAGCGGGACACCGGCCGGCCGCCGGCCGGCATCAACGGCCCCCAGCGCCCGGTCGAGCAGCGAGCGCAGCCGCCACACCCAGTCCAGGAAGAAGTAGCCCGCAGCCGGCTCGCCGATCCGCGCCAGGACCTGCCAGACCCGGTCCGGCGTCACCCGAGCCGTCGCCCGGGCCACCATCGTCTTGCCATAGAAGCTGACATCGTGCCGGCGGTCGCGCAGGTCGAACGCCCCCTCACGCCAGCGATCGGTGGCCCGGATCCGCTCCTCCGCCTCGAACACCCGGGCGACCGCCTCGGCGAAGCCGATCCGCCGCACCCCCGGAACCAGCCGGCGCAGCTCGCTGTCGTCGGCCGCAAGATCATGCTTGAGCCCGGTGATCAGCGCGCTCGCCACGTTCACCGGAGTAGCCGTGACGAGCGCCAGCCAATAGCTGGATAGTCGCGGGGTCAGGAGCGGGACGGGGATGATCCAGGGCTGCGGCCGACCGAGGCGCACCGCCAGCTCGCGCATCATGTCGCCGTAGGTGTGGCGCTCGGGCCCGCCGGCCTCGAGCACGTGCCCCGCCGCCGCCTCGACCCAGGGCAGCGCCAGGAGGTAGTCGAGCAGCTCGTCGAGCGCCAGGGGCGGCGACTTCGAGTAGATCCAGCGCGGTGTCACCATCACCGGCAAATGCGCCACCAGATCGCGCATCACCTCGAAGGCGGCGGAGCCCGGCCCGACGATGATTCCGGCCCGAAGCTCGGTCACCGGCACCTTTCCCTGGCGCAGGATCAGGCCGGTCTCGACCCTGGACGCCAGATGCACGGTGTCGAGCTCGGCCGGCGCCAGCCCGCCCAGATAGACGATCCGCCGGACCCCCGCCGCCGCGGCCGCCGCGGCGAAATGGGCAGCAGCCTTGCGGTCGCGGGCCGGGAAATCGCCTCCGGCCACCATCGAGTGCACCAGGTAGTAGGCGACGCCCACACCGGCGAGCGCCGGTCCGAGGCTCGCAGGCGCGAGCGCGTCGGCCGCGACCAGCTCGACGCCCTTCCAGCCCTCGGCCTCGAGCGGCGCCAGCCGTCGGGCAGCGGCCCGCACCCGGTGGCCAGCAACAGCCAGCCGTGCGGTCAGGTGGCGGCCGACATAGCCGCTCGCTCCGAACACCAGCACCCGCTCGGGCCGGCCCTCATCCATCATCCCCCCACTGCTCGTCCGCCCATCCACCACGGGGCGCACCCGGCATGCTGTGCCACAACCTGCGGCACCCTGCCAAGCCGGCCCGGCCGCATTGACGTGGATCAAGGCGGCGAGGACCGGACCTCGCTAACCCCGCGTAGATGCCGTGACGTTGGGCAGGCTGTCGTGGGCTCCCTTTCGCCGAGCCGCCGGTGGATCGTCCCTGCACGCTCTCGGCCGAGGGAGGCAGGAGCCACGTGCAGCTGCACCGTGTGAACAAGGGTCTCGACCTCCCGCTGGCCGGCGCCCCGGTGCAGGTCGTCGAGCCGGCCGATCCGCCCGCCGCGGTGGCAGTGCTGGGGGAGGACCATCTCGGCCTCAAGCCGGTCCTGCGCGTCGCCGAGGGCGACACCGTGGCCAGGGGCCAGCTCCTCGTCGAGGACCGCGCCACCCCCGGCGTGCGCATCACCGCACCGGCCGCCGGGCGGGTCGCCGCCATCCACCGCGGCGCCCGGCGCGCCTTCGTCTCGCTGGTGATCGCCCGCGACCCGGAGGCGGCCGTCGAGCCCGAGGTCTCGTTCAAGGAGCTGGCGAGCGCCGCCGCGACGCGGGAGCGGCAGGCCATCGTCGCCCTCCTGGTCGAATCGGGCCTCTGGACGGCGCTCCGCACCCGCCCCTTCTCGCGCGTCCCCTCGCCCGAGAGCCGGCCGTCGGCCCTCTTCGTCACCGCCATGGACAGCCGCCCGCACGCGCCTGCGGTCGACGTCGTGCTCGAGGGCCGGCTCGACGACTTTGCTGCCGGCCTCGCCGCCCTCGCCCGACTCGCGGCCGGCCCCACTTGGCTCTGCTGCGCCGACGGCAGCGCCGTCGCCTCGCTCGACGTGCCGGGGGTCGGCGTGGCCCGGTTCACCGGTCCGCATCCTGCCGGCAATGCCGGCACCCACATCCACCTCCTCCATCCGGCCGACCTCGACCGCCCGGTCTGGCACATCGGCTACCAGGACGTGGCCGCCCTCGGCCGGCTGCTCGCCACCGGCACGCTCGACACCGAGCGGGTGGTTTCGTTCGCCGGACCCTCGGTGACCCGGCCCCGCCTGCTGCGTACCCGGCTCGGCGCCGCCACCGACGCGCTGGTCGCGGGCGAGCTGCCCCCTGGCGCCAACCGCGTCGTCTCCGGCTCGGTGCTCGATGGCCGCACCGCCATGGGCCCGGTCACCGGCTATCTCGGCCGCTACCACCAGCAGCTCTCGGCCCTGCCCGAGGCCGGCGAGCGGGAGCTGTTCGGCTGGATCAGGCCCGGCGGCGAGAAGTTCTCGATCTGGCGGGTGGTCGCCAGCGCCTTCGCCCGGTCGCCGCCGGCGCTGCGCCTGACCACCGCGACCAACGGCGGCAAGCGGGCGATGGTCCCGATCGGCGCCTTCGAGCGGGTGATGCCCTTGGACCTGCTGCCGACCTTCCTCCTGCGCGCGCTCTTGATGGGCGACATCGAGCGGGCGGTCGAGCTCGGCTGCCTGGAGCTCGACGAGGAGGACCTGGCACTCTGCACCTTCGTCTGCCCGGGCAAGGGCGAGTACGGCCCGCTCTTGCGGCAGGCGCTGGCCCGGATCGAAAAGGAGCTCGCCTGATGCGCCTGCTGCGGCAGCTCCTCGATCGCGCCGGCGCACCCTTCCACAAGGGCGGCAGGCTCGAGCGGCTCTTTCCGCTCTACGAGGCCGTCGACACCTTCTTCTTCGCCCCCGGCGACCGGACGACGACCGGGGCGCACGTGCGCGACGCCATGGACCTCAAGCGGATGATGATCCTCGTCGTCGTCTCGCTCGTCCCCTGCGTGCTCATGGCCCTCCACAACACCGGGTTGCAGGCCAACCTGGTAATCGACCCGGCGCGGCCGGAGCTGCTGGAGGGCTGGCGCCACGCCCTGCTGCAGGGCCTGGGCATCGGCTACGATCCGTCGAGCGTATTCGCCAACACGGCGCACGGGGCGCTCTACTTCCTGCCGCTCTACGTCGTCACCATGGTGGTCGGGCTGACCTGGGAGGTGCTGTTCGCCGTCGTCCGCGGCATCGAGGTCAACGAGGGCTTCTTCGTCACCGGCCTGCTCTACCCCCTGATCCTGCCGGCCGACCTGCCGCTCTGGATGGCGGCCCTCGGCATCAGCTTCGGCGTGGTGATCGCCAAGGAGGTGTTCGGCGGCACGGGCATGAACTTCATCAACCCGGCCTTGGCCGCCCGCGCCTTCGTCTTCTTCGCCTACCCGTCCGAGATGTCGGGCGACGCGGTCTGGGTGGCGGTGGCGCCCGAGGCGCGGGTCGACGGCTGGACCGCGGCCACCCCGCTCGCCGAGATGCGGCTCGGCTACGGACCGATCGAGAGCCAGGGCCTGTCCTGGTGGGACGCGTTCCTGGGCTTCATCCCGGGCAGCATGGGCGAGACCTCGGCCCTGGCCTGCCTCATCGGTGCGGTCGTCATCATCGTCACCGGCATCGGCTCCTGGCGGACCATGGCGGCGGTCGTCGTCGGCACCATCGGCATGGCCAGCCTCTTCAACCTCGTGGGCTCGGCGACCAACCCCTTCTACGCCATGCCGTTCTGGTGGCACATGGTGCTGGGCAGCTGGGCGTTCGCCACCGTGTTCATGGTCACCGACCCCGTGACCTCGCCCTTCACCGATGCCGGCAAATGGGCCTACGGCATCATCATCGGCGCCATGATCGTGCTGATCCGCGTGGTCAACCCGTCCTACCCGGAATCGGTAATGTTGGTGATCCTCTTCATGAACGTCATGGCGCCGATGCTCGACCACGTGGTCGTGCGCGCCAACATCAAGCGCCGGCGGGCCCGCCGTGGCTGAGGCAGCCACCCGCCGCGACGTGAATGCGCCCGGCTACACGGTGGCCTTCGCCGCCGTCGTCTGCCTCGTCTGCGCCGCCGTCGTGGCCGCGGCCGCCGTCCTCCTCCAGCCGCGCCAGGCCGCCAACGCCCGCCTCTACATGGAGAAGAACGTGCTGATCGCGGCCGGCCTCGTCACGCCGGAGGTCAGCCTCACGATCGGCGACGTCGATCGATACTTCGCCGCGCATGTCGAGGCCCGGCTTGTCGACCTCCGCACCGGCGAGCTCGTTCCCGAGGATGCGGTCGACACCCGGGCCTTCGACCAGCGGGCGGCACGCAGCGACCCGGCGACCAGCCGCGTGGCGCCTGCCAACAATGCCGGCATCCACCGCCTGCCCGAGCACGCCATGGTCTACCTCATCCGCCAGGCGGATGACGCGGTCGACCAGCTCGTCCTGGCGGTCGAGGGGCTCGGCATGTGGGGGACGATGTACGGCTTCGTCTCGCTCGATCCGGACGGCAACACGGTCCGCGGCCTCACCTACTACGAGCATCGCGAGACCCCCGGGCTGGGCGGCGAGGTCGGCAGCCCGACCTGGCAGCGCGTCTGGCACGGCCGGGAGGTCTATGACGACCAGTGGCGGGCCCGCATCACCGTGATCAAGGGCGTCGCCGGCTCGGCCGAGGACGACCCGCTGCACGTCGACGGGCTCTCCGGCGCCACGGTGACCGGCAACGCCGTCACCAACCTCATGCAGTTCTGGCTGGGCGAGCACGGCTACGGGCCGTTCCTGGCTCGGTTCCGCAACGGGGAGGTGGACAGTTGAGCACCGTCGTCGGCATCGCCACCCCGAAGCGGCTCGCCTTCGGCCCGAAGGAGCGGGCCACCCTCACCGACCCGCTCGTCGCCAACAACCCGATCACCGTCCAGATGCTCGGCGTCTGCTCGGCCTTGGCGATCACCACCCGCGTCGACAACGCCCTCGTCATGAGCGTGGGCGTCATCCTGGTCGCCATGGTCGCCAGCCTCGCCGTCAGCCTGATCCGCGACCGGACGCCGACCGCGATCCGGATCATCGTCCAGCTCGCGATCATCGCGTCCCTGGTCACCGTCTTCGACCAGGTCCTGAAAGCCACCTTCTACGAGATCTCGCTGGAGCTCTCGGTCTTCGTCGGCCTGATCATCACCAACTGCATGGTCCTCGGCCGCGCCGAGGGCTACGCCATGCACCACCCGCCCTACCCGGCCGTGCTCGACGCGCTCGGCAACGCGCTGGGCTACGCGCTCGTGCTCGTCGTCGTGGCCGCCACCCGCGAGCTATTGGGCGCCGGCAAGCTGCTCGGCTTCCAGGTCCTGCCGGTGGTCCGCGACGGCGGCTGGTTCGAGCCGAACGGGCTGATGCTGCTGCCGCCCTCCGCCCTCTTCGTCATCGGCCTGTTGATCTGGGCGATGCGGACCTGGTGGCCCGAGCTCAAGGAGAAGGAGTGATGGAGCACTTCGCCAATCTCCTGATCCGCGCCGTCTTCCTCGAGAACCTGGCGCTGGCCTACTTCCTCGGCATGTGCTCCTATCTCGCCTGCTCGAAGAAGATGGAAACCGCCTTCGGCCTCGGCCTCGCCGTCGTCTTCGTCCAGACGCTCACCGTGCCCCTCAACAACCTCCTGATGCGCGGCCTGCTCGACGAGGGGGCGCTGGCCTGGCTCGGGCCTGCCTTCGCCGAGATCGACCTCCGCTTTCTCTCCTTCATCCTGTTCATCGCCGTCATCGCCGCCGCCGTGCAGATCGTCGAGATGGCGATCGACCGCTTCCTGCCCGCCCTCTACACGTCCCTGGGCGTGTTCCTGCCGCTGATCGCCGTCAACTGCGTCATCCTCGGCGGCTCGCTCTTCATGCAGGAGCGCGACTACACCCTGGCCGAGAGCCTCGTCTTCGGCTTCGCCTCGGGCCTGGGCTTCCTCCTGGCGATCGTCGCCCTGGCGGCGATCCGCGAGAAGCTCAGCTACTCCAACGTGCCCGAGGGGCTGAAGGGGCTCGGCATCACCTTCATCGTCGTGGGCCTGATGTCGATGGCCTTCATGGTGTTCTCGGGGATCCAGCTCTGATGGCCGTGATCCTCACCGCCGTCCTGGTCTTCACCGGCGTCGTCCTCGCCCTCGTCCTCGTCCTCATGGCCGCCCGCCGGCAGCTCGTCGCCACCGGCGACGTCGCCATCGTCGTCAACGAGGACGAGGCGGCAGCACTGAAGACCCGGGCCGGCGGCACCCTGCTCGGCGCATTGACGGAGGCCCGCATCCTCATCCCCTCGGCCTGCGGCGGCAAGGGCTCCTGCGGCGTCTGCGACGTGGTGGTCAGCGAGGGCGGCGGCGCGCTGCTGCCAACCGAGACGCCGTTCATCCCGCCCGGCAAGGCCAGGCGCGGCCACCGCCTCGCCTGCCAGGTCAAGGTCAAGGGCGACATGCGGATCGAGCTGCCGGCCGAGATCTTCGCCGCCAAGGAGTGGCCCTGCCGGGTCATCGGCAACCGCACGGTCTCGAGCTTCATCAAGGAATTGAAGCTGGGCCTGCCCGAGGGTGTGAGCGTGCCGTTCCGCGCCGGCGGCTACATGCAGCTCCGCTGCCCGCCGCACGAGCTCATGTTCCGCGAGTTCGACATCGCCCCGGAGCACCGCGCCGACTGGGACAGGTTCGACCTCTGGCGGTTTCGCTCGGTGGTGCCGGAGCCGGTCGAGCGCGCCTACTCGCTCGCCAGCTTCCCGCTCGAGCAGGACCTCCTCTTCACCATCCGCATCGCCTTCCCGCCCGGCTACAGGGAGGACATCCCGCCCGGCATCGTCAGCTCCTGGCTCTTCAACCTCAAGGAAGGCGATCCGGTCACCGCCACCGGGCCGTTCGGCGAGTTTTATGCGCGGGAGACCCAGAACGAGATGTGCTTCATCGCCGCCGGAGCCGGCATGGCGCCGATGCGCTCGCATATCCTCGACCAGCTCCTGCGCCTCAAGTCCAAGCGCAAGATGAGCTTCTGGTACTCGGCCCGGAACCTCTCCGAGGCCTTCTACGTCGAGGAGTTCGACCGGTTGGCCGCCGCCCACCCGAACTTCACCTGGCACCTGGTGCTGTCCGAGCCCCGCCCGGAGGACAATTGGACCGGGCCGGTCGGCCTGGTCCGCCAGCAGGCCCTGAAGAAGCTCTATCTCGACCACCACCCGGCACCCGAGGAGATCGAGTACTATCTCTGCGGCCCAGCCGTCATGAACAACACGATGACCGCGATGCTGCTCGAACTGGGTGTCGACCGGGAGAACATCATGTTCGACGATTTCGGCTTCTAGGAGCGCTCATGACCCAGACCGTCGCCGAGGCGATCGCCCAGAAGGCCGGCCAGGGCCGCCTCGTCACCGTCGCCGCCGGCGCCACCGTCGGCGCGGCCGTCGCGACCATGGTGGCAGAGCGCCTGGGTGCGGTGCTGATCGAGAACGAGGACGGGCTGATAGACGGCATCTTCACCGAGCGCGACCTCCTCCGCCGGGTGGTCCACGAAGGGCGCGACCCGGCGACAACGCCGATCTCATTGGTCATGACCCGCGACGTCCGCTTCGTGACCCCAGGTACCACGGTCGAGGCTGCACTCGCCTTGATGCACGTCAACCGCTTTCGCCATCTGCTCGTCATGGACGGGCCGCGCGTGCTGGGCCTCGTCTCGATCGGCGACATGGCGGGCCAGCTTTTGCAGCACGGCGAGGGCCGCTTCGAGGCCGCGGTGCGCCGCGAGGCCCGCGCAACCGCCCCCGAGGAGAAAAGCTGATGGACGCCCTCCTGACCAACGTCACGAAGCGGCTGCCCCGCCGCCGGCTGCTGGCCGGCCTGGGTGCGCTCGCCGCGCTCGGCGGCGCCGGCCTCGCCCTGCGCCCGACCGGCCCGGCCATTGCCGGCCCGCAGGTTCTCGACGGCGCCACCATGGGCACCAGCTACACCGTCAAGCTCGCCGGCCGCAGCCTCTCGCAGGCCCGGCTGGAGGCGCTGCACGCCGATGTGCACGCCGCCTTCGCGGCGGTGGACGAGCGCATGTCGCTCTACCGAAAGGATTCCGAGCTCGTCCGCCTCAACGCCCACCCGGCCGGCCGCGTCGCCGTCTCGCCCGCGCTGCTCGAGGTCATCGGCGAGGCCCATGCGGTGGCCCGGCTCTCCGCCGGCGCCTTCGATCCGACCATCGCACCGCTGGTCGAGGCCTGGGGCTTCGGCCCGGCCGGCCCGCACGGCCTGCCCTCGGCGGCGACCCTGGCGAGCGAGCGGCGGACCGTGGGCCATGCCGGCCTCGGCCTCGACGCCGCGACCCGGACGGTGACCAAGGCCATGGACGGGCTGGCGCTCGACCTCGGCGGCATCGCCAAGGGCAAGGGGGTGGACGCGGCCGCGGCCGTGCTGCTCGCCGCCGGCATCCAGGACTTCATGGTCGAGGCCGGCGGTGAGATCGTGACCCGCGGCCGGAACGCCCGGGGCCGCCCCTGGGCGATCGGCATCGAGGAGCCCGACGCCTGGCCGCGCCGCGCCCGCCTGGTCCTGCCGCTGGGCGACGAGGCCATCGCCACCTCGGGCGACTACCGGACCTATGTCGAGCATACCGGACGGCGCTACGCCCACGCCATCGACCCGGCCACCGCCGCCCCCGTCGCCCACGGCCTCGCCTCGGTGAGCGTCATCGCCGCCGACGCGATGCGCGCCGACGCCCTGGCGACGGCGCTGCTCGTCCTCGGCCCCGAGCGCGGCATGGCGCTCGCCGAGCGGCTGGACCTCGCCGCCCACTTCATCACCCGCGACCCGGGCGGGAAGCTGCGCGACCAGGCCAGTCCGGCGCTCCGGGTGCGCACCGCCGGGCAGCGAGCCTGAGGCCATGGCGGACTCGCCGCTCGTGGTCTTCGGCGTCGTGCTGGTCGCCTTCATGGTCGCCATGCTGCTGATGGCCATCGGTGTCCTCGCGAGGCGCCCCTGCCTCAGGGGTTCCTGCGGCGGTATTGGCTGCGAGGGCTGCCCTGCCCGGCGGCGCAAAGCCTGAGCCCGCCTTAGCGGCTTGACAGCCGCGACCGCGGGCCAGCATCCTCATCTCGGCCGGTGCTCGCGAGGCGCTGGTTGAAAGGGGAGACACGACATGACCGGCCAGGGTCTTGGTGCGGCCGACATCGCGTTCTACCGCGAGCACGGCTACCTCATGATCGAGAATGCGGTGACGCCCGAGGAACTAGCCGAGTTGCAGCGGGTCACCCGCGACTTCATCGAGCGATCGCGGCTGGTATCGGAGAGCAACGACGTCTTCGACCTCGACGAGGGGCACGGTCCGGACAACCCCCGACTTACCCGGATCAAGCTGCCGACGAAACAGCACCCGATCTACGACCAGGTGCTCCGGTCCGAGCACATGCGCGGCTATTTCACGGCCCTGCTCGGCCCGAACGTCGTGCTGCAGACCTCCAAGCTCAACACCAAGGCACCGGGCGGCGGTGCCGCCGTCGAGTGGCACCAGGACTGGGCGTTCTACCCGCACACCAACGACGACCTTCTGGCCTTCGGCCTGATGCTCGCGGATGTCGACGAGGCCAACGGGCCGCTGATGGTAATCCCGGGCTCGCACAAGGGGCCGCTCCTTAGCCACCATAACAACGGCGTCTTCGCCGGCGCCATCGATCCCGCCGATCCTGACTTCCACTTCGACCGGGCGGTCACGCTCACCGGCAAGGCGGGGTCGATGACCGTGCATCACTGCCGCACACTGCACGGCTCCGCCCCCAACAAGAGCGATCGGCCGCGCTTCATCCTCTTCTTCGAGGCTGCTGCCGCCGATGCGTGGCCGCTGCTCGGCGCCGGCGCCTATATTCACCGCCTGCCGCAGCGGGAGATGTGGGAGGATCTCCAGACCCGGATGATCTGCGGCAAGCCGGTAATCGAGCCGAGGATCGAGAAGGTCCCGGTCCGCCTGCCGCTGCCGCCCGCGCCCAACGCAAGTTCGATCTTCAAGACCCAGAAATCGGGCGGAGCGCGGAGCGCGTTCGCCGCTTGACGTGACGGCCCCGAGGCGGAACAAGGTAACTGACAAACAGATCAGTCAGGGGGCACTCGATGCACAAGGACCTTCTCGGCCTTCTCGCCGCCACGGCCATCCTCGCCGGTGCTTCGGCGCCGGCCGCGGCCCAGACCACGCTCACCTTCGGCGGCTCGGATGCCATCGGTACCATCCTCGATCGCGGCAACACCATGTTCTCAGAGCTGGTGACCGAGCGCACGAACGGCGAGGTCACCGTCAACTTCATCGCCGGCGAGCAGCTCGGCACCGACATCGACGTCATCCAGGCGATGATGCAGGGCTCGGTGCACCTCTATGGCGACGTCGTCGAGTGGTACGGCAACTGGGTCGACGACTTCAACATCATGAGCTGGGGCTTCACCTTCGACGGCAACGACCACATGCAGGCGTTCCTCGACAGCGACATCTATGCCGAGCTCGCCGAGCAGCTTCGAGTGGAGCAGGGCCTGCGCATCCTCGCCGCCGCCCCGACCCAGCCGCGCATCCTCTTCGCCACCCGCCCGGTGCAGAGCCCGGACGACCTGACGGGGCTGAAAATGCGCGTGCCCGAGATCCGGGCCTACCTGCTATTGTGGCAGACCCTCGGCACCCAACCCTCGCGCCTCGCCTGGGGCGAGATCTATCTCGGCCTCTCAACCGGCACGGTCGAGGCCGCGGAAGGCCCGGTCGCCTCAGCCTACGCAGCCAAGCTGCACCAGGTGGCGACCAACGTGATGCGCACCGACCACCTAGTGTCGACCTACCACATCACCATCAACGACGAGACCTTCCAGAGCCTCAGCCCCGAGCATCAGCAGATCCTGATCGACACCGCGCGGGAGGTGACCCAGTGGGGCCGGGCGGAGGCCGAGCGCGAGACCGAGGCCACGGTCCAGCAGATGGCCGACGAGGGGGCCACGGTCTACCAGATCGATGTCGCCCCCTTCGCCGAGAAGGCCAGGGCCGGCGTCGAGGAGATGGAGGCCGACGGCGTCTGGAGTACCGGCCTCTGGCAGCGGATCCGGGACATGGCGCCCTGATCGAGCGCTGAACGCCGGTCCTCGATGATGGACCTCTACCGGCACCTGCTCCGGCTCGTCGGCCGGGTCGAGCAGGTGCTGGTCGTGCTGCTGCTCGTCAACATCGTCGCCAACATCATGGCGCAGGTGATCTCGCGCTACTTCTTCGGCAAGCCGCTCGTCTGGGTCGAGGAGATCGCCACCTACTCCTTCATCTGGGCCACCTTCCTCGGTGCGGCGCTGGCGCTCAAGTACGACCGACACGTCAAGATCGACACCTTCATTGGCCACCTGCCCGAGCGCGCCGGGGCGGTCGCCCGTGCGGTCGTGTTTCTTGTCATCATCGTGTTTCTGGCCCGCATCCTGCCCTCGGTGGAAAGCGCCATCGAGGTCGAGATGCGCCGGCGGAGCATCGCGCTGCCCTGGCAAATCCCGTCGGGCTGGTTCTTCTCCGTGCCACTCGCCGTGGGTGCTGTCTCGATGCTGCTCACCGCCGTCTTCAAGTTCCTGGTCGAACTCCGCTTCGCCCTCGGCGGCCCGCGGCCGCCCGCCATCATGCCGCCCTTGGGTGGCGACCACGAGGACGAAAGCGCGGCCGAGCGGGCGCTCCTGGGCGAGCGGCCCTAGGAGGACCGAGCGGTGAACGTCTGGATCATGTTCGTCGTCTTCGCGCTGCTCGTCGCCATCGAAGTGCCGGTCGCCTTCGCGCTCGCCGCCAGTGCGGTCACCTGGCTGACCCTCGAGAGCCCGATCCCGCTCACCATCGTCGTCCAGCGCATGGCCTCGGGCCTCGACAGCTTCCCGCTGCTCGCGATCCCGCTCTTCGTACTGGCGGGCTCGATCATGAACCGGGCCGGGCTCGCCGCCCGCATCTTCGCCTTCGCCCTCTCACTCTTCGGCCACATCCGGGGCAGTTTGGCCCACGTCAACGTCGCGGCCTCGATCGTCTTTGCCGGCATGTCGGGCGTGGCCCAGGCCGATGCGGCGGGTCTGGGCACGGTCGAGATCCGGGCGATGCGCAAGGCGGGCTTCGATCCCGCTTTCGCCGCCGCCGTCACCGCCGCCTCCTCGATCATCGGCCCGATCATCCCGCCTTCGGTCATCATGGTGATCTACGCCGTCCTGGCCCAGGTTTCCGTCGCGCATCTCTTCCTCGCCGGCATTCTTCCGGGCCTGCTGATGGGCGGCCTGCTCATGGCCATGATCTACTGGATGGCACGTACCGGCCGCGTGGTCGCCCCCACCCTGCCCCGGGCGCGGCCCAGGGACATCGGAAGGACCTTCGTCCAGGCGCTCCCGGCGCTCCTCGCTCCCGTCATCCTTGTGGCCGGCCTCCTCTCCGGCGCCGCGACCCCGACCGAGCTCGGTGCGGTGACCGTGGCCTACGCCATGGTCGTGGGCTTCGCCCAGCGCGAGCTGACCTTTAAGAAGCTCCACCTCTGCCTGGTCGAGACTGGCCTCACGACCGGCGTGCTCGTCTTCATCATCGCCGCCGCGGTCCCCTTCGGCTGGGTCGTCTCGGTCAACAACCTGCCGGCGGCATTGACCTCGACGCTTCTGGGCCTCACCGACAACCCCTATCTCATCCTCGCCATGATCAATCTGATCCTGCTGCTCGCGGGCTTGGTCATGGAGACGACCGCGATCCTCTTGATCGCCGTCCCGGCCCTCCTGCCGCTCGCCCTGGCGCTCGAGATCGACCTCGTCCATTTCGGCATCATCATGGTCCTGAACCTTCTGATCGGCGCCACGACGCCACCCTTCGGCGTGCTCCTCTTCATCATGATGGACATCGCCAAGATCAGCTTCGCCAGCATCGTCAAGGCCATGCTGCCGTTCTACATCCCGCTCGTCGCCGCCCTCTTGCTGGTTACCTTCTGGCCGGATTTCGTCCTCCTGATCCCCCGGCTGGTCACCGGTTGAGCGCCGCCGCCAAGACGCAGTGACGGGCCGCACTGCCCGTCGTGCGCGGACATCGAGAACTCGTCGTGGCGTCCGACACCGCCAAGCTCGACCCGGCCAAGGGTGTCGGCAACCCAGGGGCCGGTCATGGCCGGGCCTCCCGCAGCACCGTCCGAAAGCCGCTTTGGTCGGAATTGAGGCGAGGCTCATGGCGCTGGCGGGCCTCCGGTAGATAGCGCAGGTGGAACTCGGGCGCGCAGAGCCACGAGCCACCCCTGACCGTCACCCGCGGCCTGCCGGTCGGGCTGTGGCTCGCCGCGAGCTGGAGGCTCAAATCCTGGAGATCGACAGTGGGCGCGCGCAGGTGGCTAGGCCCGTAGCAGTCGCGGGCATATTTCCAGACATCGCCGGCCATGTCGTGGAGGTCGTGGTGATTGTCCGCGTAGAGCAGCGAATTGGCGCGGTGCCGTTGTGCCCGTCGAGGTTTTCGTCCACGACTGTTTATCTGCCGTGCCAGGTGTTGGCAGGCCGGCCCGTCGGCAGGTCGTAGCGGCCGCCCCAGCCGTAGCAGGCGCCCTCAAGGCCAACCTCTGCCCGCGAGTTCACGTTGCGCCTCGGTCGGCAAGTCGCGGCCGAGCCGTTCGGCATGGGCCAGGGCGCCGGCGTGGGCGACCCGCATGACGGGATGGTTGTCCAGGCCCCAGAATCACCTTGTCGGCCCCGCCGGATGGCGCCAGTAGGCATCAGGCAGCTCGGACCACCACTGGGCGATGCTGCCCTGCAAATCGGCCCGTTGCGGGTCCCGGAACACGAAGCCGCCCGGGCCAGACGCTCGGGCGGCAGGTTAGAGCATTTTCACGCTGACCGTACATATCCTGCATTGTCGATGTAGTTTTGA
>CAYWSB010000064.1:0-26928 GCA_964460465.1 uncultured Geminicoccaceae bacterium
CCGGCCCAGTCGCCGACCGCCGGCAGGCGGAACGCCTCGAGCAGGTCCTTGAAGGACGAGACGAACATCACGACCAACGGCAGCAGGGTCCACAGCAGATAGACCGCGAGGAAGATCGCGACCGCGACCTTGGCGAGGCTGCGCAGCGGCGACCGGTACTGGACGATGTCGGAGGAGGCCATCAGAGGTCCTCGGGCCGGGTCTGGCGTTGCGGGCGGTCGAACACCCTGACCAGGATCAGGCCGAGGATGATGGTCACCGCGAGCAGGGTCAGGGCGATCGCCGCTCCCCGGCCGAGACGGAAGAACTGGAAGCTGACGTCGAACAGGTAGGTGGGCAGGATCTTGGTGGCATCCGCCGGGCCGCCGCCGGTGAGCACCAGGATGGCGTCGATGAAGCGGAAATTGTCCATGAACCGCAGGAGGATGGCGATCAGGAGGAAGGGGTAGATGTTGGGCAGGGTGATCTGGAAGAAGTTGCGGATCTCGCCGGCCCCGTCGACCATGTTGGCCTCGAGCTGGTCGCGCGGCACGCGCTTGAGCCCGGCCAGCACGATCAGCGTGATGAGCGGCGTCCACTGCCACGTGTCGACGATGACGATGCCGAGCATGGCGGTCGAGGGATCGCCGAGGATCGAGCGCTCGCCCAGGATCCCGGCACTCTGCAGGATCCAGTGGTACCAGCCGAAGGTCGAGTTGTAGAGGTAGTACCAGACGAGCCCGGCCACGACCGGCGCCATCATCATCGGCATGAGGAAGATGGTGACGAGGATCTTCTCGTAGCGCGAGCGGTTGAGGATGACGGCGAGGACGACGCCGAGCGTCACCTGGAGCGCCATGCACATCAGGCTGTACTGGGCGAGCAGCCACCAGCCGTCGACGAACTTGCGGTCGGCCGGCAGGCGGATCCAGTTGCGGAAATTGTTCCAGGTATCGGCCCCGCCGACCTCGACGTCGTGCAGGCTCATCCAGATCAGCCAGAAGAACGGGTAGATGGTGATGCAGGCCAGAACGACGATCGCCGGCAGCATCAGATAGAAGTAGTAGCGGCGCGACGGGCTCGGGTTGCGGCCGGGTGGCGCGTGGTCGATCACCCGGGCCCCGTCGCGCATCGCCACCGCGCCGGCGGCCGGCTGTGCCGGGCTGCCGGCGCGGGCGTCGCCGCCACCGAAAGCACCCGTCCCGGATACCGCCGTTGCCGCCATGCCGCTCGCTCGCCTGGTGCTGAAGGATGGGCGGGGCGGCCGCGCTGGTGGCCCCGCCCGATGGCTCAGATGTCGTGCATGTCGTCGAGCTGGTAGCGGATCGCCTCGCAGGCCTCCTCGGCAGAGACCTGCCCCGCCACGCAGCGCTGCACCTCGGTGGCGAGGATGCTGTGGTACTCGTTGGCGTTGGGGATCTTCGGACCCAGCACGAAGTGCGGGTCGCGGATGCCGTGGTCGTACACGGCGTCGAAGGTCAGCGCGTTGGGCATGGCGGTCGGCCGCTGCCGCGCCGCCTTGACGTCGGCGAGGTCGAACACCGACTTCCTGGTCGGCGTCCCGCCCACGCCCTTGAGCACCTCGTACTGCGTGTTCCTCGAGGTCGACCAGACGGCGAAGAGGTAGGCCGCCCGCTGCAGGTCCTCGGACGCCCCGGCATTGATGCCGATGCCGCCGATGCCGCAATTGGTGCCGTTGACCGCCTGGCCGCCGTTGACGATCCACTCGGGATCGCCCTTCGGGCAGACGGCGTAGGCGGTCTTGCCGCCGGCCGCCCGGCTGGTGGTCTCGTCCTCGATCGAGGCCGCGAACTCGTGGTACTGGACCTGCATGGCGATCTGGCCGGCTTGGTAGACCGTGTTCAGCTCGAGCGTGCCGTTGGCCAGGTTGTCGGGGTGGCTGACGTCGGCCTGGTCCTTGAACTTCTGCATGATCAGGACCGACTGCTCGTCGCCCCACCGCGCCGCCCCGGGCGTGCGCGAGCCGAGCTTGTCGTCGACCCCTTCGAAGTCCGTCCACTGGCCGTGCGCGAACAGCATCCGCTGGATGTCGAGCTGGGTGGTCCAGGCGAAGCTGCCCTGGTGCTGGGCGTAGCCGTAGGGGATGTCGCTGCGGCCGCTCTCGCGCACGGTCTTGAAGAACCGGGCGAAGTCCTCGACGTTCTTCCAGGTGGTGTCGTTGGTGAACTCCATCCGGTAGCCGTACTCGGCCTCGAAGTCGGGCGAGAGCTCCTCGAACAGATCCTGGCGGTAGAACGTGCAGGCCACCGCGCAGTCGTAGGGGAAGGCGACGATGCGGCCCTCGTCGTAGTAGACGCCGCAGGCGGTGAGAAAATTCTCGAACCAGGCGTCCTCGCCCATCCCTTCCGGGTCCTGCGGCAGGGTATCGTCGGCCATGAACTTGTTGAGGTCGACGTAGAAGTCGGCGAAGGGCGAGCCGATCGGCTTGTCCTGGACATAGTTGAGATGGAAGTCGGCGCTGCCGCCGCGCAGGTCGATGCCCACCTTCTGCTGCACCACGGGCAGGTCGTCGGTGAGGATCTCGACCTCGATCCCGGTGAGATCGTAGAAGGGCTGGAGGTTCTCGCGGATGGCGAAGGACGGTGGCGTGTTCTCGCTCATGAAGACGAGCTTGGTGCCCTCGTACTGCCGCCACTTGGCCGCATCCGACGACTGGGCGTAGGCCGGCCGGCGGGTGACCACCGAGTTCAGCCCGACGGCGATCGAGCCCGCTCCGAGGGCGGTCGCTGCACCGCCGCCGAGCTCCAGGAACCGGCGCCGGTTGACGCGGCGAAAGATGGCATTCTTCGGGACGTAGAACATTTCGGCTTCCCTGCTTGGCGGGCAGGCGGCGGCGTCCTCGACGGCGCTGCCGCCGTCGCGAGGCCTCCCTGCCCGTGCGAGCGACGGCCGATGACCGTCGCCCTGTTGTCGTTGCTTCAAGCGGCCGACCGACACCATCCGGGCCATCGCCGACCTGTCAGCCACCCGCGCCGGGAGCGCGCTCGACCGCTTCGATTACCTTTGTTCTGTCATTGGAACTTTGGTTACGCAAGGGCCAAAATGCGACGGTGACCCGGCTCGGCCACGCGCTCTGCGCGAGCGTTCCGGACCCTTCGAAGCCCTGCCCGCGCCGACCCCGGCGGCTCAATCGCCGGTCGGGCGATGCCAGCCGTTCGGTCGGGCCGAGTAGCCCGCCGGCTCGGCCCGGGCGTTGAGCGCGTCGCGCGCGCTGCGCTCGGTGGCGGCTTGGCGGGCGATCAGGATGTCGCTGCAATCCAGGCGTCGGCCGGTATCCGCGAGAATGGTCAACAGGGCGTCCAGCGAGCGATGCGGGCGCGCCAGCTCGAGCCAGCGCAGGCGCTCGACGACCAGCCGACGGACACCCCGTGCCTCTTCGGTGAGGGCGTAGAAGAACAGCGCCAAGGTCAGCCCGGCCAGGCACTGCACCGCAACCAGGCCGCGCCGGCAAGGCGCCTCGTCGAGCCATCTCGCGGCGTCCCTCGGCCAGGTCATCGCCTCGGCGCCGCTCGGATCGGCGGCCATCACGAAAGGCAGCAGTTGCGGCAGATCCTCCGACGCCAGGGGCCGCCACGACCACGGGATGCCGTCGATCGGCATCGAGAGGGGAGTGTCGCTGCGCATCCAGGCGTTCATAGGAGATGCTATGACGCAGGGCAAATGGCGCGGCATTGACCCACATCAATTGCGTTGCCTAGTATGGTGGAGGCAGGAATTGACGTGATCGAGGAAACGAGCGCGGTCCGTCGTCGAGGCGAACGTCGCGCGCAGGTGGCCTGGCAGGAGGATCACCCCAAGATGGACCGACAGCCGGTCAATTGCTGCGGCGCGCGGGTCGATTGCGCGGGCTGCAACGTTCGTCCCCTGGCGTTGTGTGGTGCCCTGGAGCCGGCCGACATCCACGTGGTGGGCTCGATCGCCCATCCACGCAGGATCGACGCCGGCAAGCAGCTCATCCAGGAGGGCGACCCGGCCGAGGACGTCTTCACCCTGACCGACGGCATGCTCAAGCTCTACAAGCTGATGCCGGACGGCCGCCGGCAGATCACCGGCTTCATGATCCCTGGCGACTTCATCGGGCTCGCCTACGGGCAGAGCTACATCTACAGCGCCGAGGCGGTGGTGACGACCGAGGCCTGCCGGTTCCGACGGAGCGCCCTGCTCGAGAAGATGGCCGAGCATCCGGAGCTCGAGCACCGGCTCTTGAGCCTCGCCAGCAACGAGCTGGCCGCGGCCCAGGCACAGATGCTCCTGCTCGGCCGCAAGTCGGCGCGCGAGCGGCTGGCGAGCTTTCTCGTCGGCCTCGCCGAGCGGCGCCGGATCGCCCCGGGCGAGAGCATGCCGCTGCCGATGAGCCGCAGCGACATCGCCGATTTTCTCGGCCTCACCATCGAGACCGTGAGCCGGGTCTTCACCGCGATGCGCAAGGACCGACTGATCGCCCTGCCCGACAAGCATTCGGTGCGGATCCTCGACGGCGAAGCCTTGCGCGCCGAGGCGGGCGACTGAGATGCCGCTGACGGGTGCTGTTCGCTTGGTGGCCTTGGCCATCGGGGTGCTGCTGGTCGCGGTCGCCTGCGCCCCGCGCCAGCCGCCGGAGGTCCCGCCGCCGGTGATCGAGCCGGCGCCACCGCCGCCGCCCGCACCCGAGCCCGAGGGGCTGGTCTCGACCCGCCTCGACCGGTTCTGCGGCGCCCTGCAGCGGATCGTCGACAATCACACGAGCGGCTTCGCCGGGCTGCGCGGCGACGTGGTTGGCCAGCGGGCGTGGTCCGGCCGGATGGTGCCCGAGGGGCTGACCAGCTGCACGGTCGAGGGCGACTCGCCGACCGGCGCGCGCTACCTCTGCACCGGCCCCCGAATGCAGCGCGGCAACGGCTCGCTGATGGAGCGGGAGTTCGGCCTCCTGGCGGGCGACGTCGATGCCTGCCTCGCCCGCGCCGCCTGGTTCCCGCGCAACTGGCAGCGCGGCGAGGTGATCGAGTTCGCCGGGGTCGAGCAGCAGCAGACCTGGCGCGACCTGTCGGCGGCCCCGCGGCCGCTGCTCTCGCTCAACATCGAGGACGACTTCCTCAATCGGCTCTACGTGGTGCGCTTCACGGTCTCGACGCTGCAGTGAGCGGCGGCGGCAGACCCAGCGCGGCTCACGCCAGCCCGAGCCGGGCCTTGGCGCGGTTCCTGGCCTCGGCGCTCTCGCGGCCGGAGACGTAGAGGAGGCCGCAGAGGCGGCGGATCAGCGAGGCCTCGTAGTCGTGCAGGTCGGCGTCGGCGAGGGCCACCTCCCAGAGCAGCTCGATCAGGTGGACGCGCTCGTCGTGGTCGTAGGCTTCCTTGACCACCCGGGTGAAGCCGTGCCACTCGACGGCGTCCCGGGCCCTGGCCTCGGCCTCCTCGAGCAGCCGCCGGGCGTGCGCCGGCTGGAGCGCGAAGTGGCGCTCGAGGATGCCGCGGATGCGGTCGCGGTCGGCCTCGGCGAAGGTGCCGTCGCAGAGCCCCGCCTCGACCAGGAGGGCGGCCGCCGCCACCTGCTCCTCCTCGAGGTCGGTGGCGAGGGGTGCTGCGGTCTCGCCGGCACCGAAGAGCTTGTCGATCAGGCCACGCATCGTCTTCCGTCGTCGTCAGTCGCGCCAGTAGGCCGGGGCCAGGAGCACGAGCACGGTGAAAAGCTCGAGCCGGCCGAGCAGCATGCCGGCGGCGAGCAGCCACTTGGCCGCGTCCGGCAGGCCGGCGAAGCTGCCGGCCGGGCCGATCTGGTCGCCGAGGCCGGGGCCGACATTGGCGACGGCGGTCACCGCCGCCGACATCGAGGTAAGGTAGTCCAATCCGAGAAAACTCAAGAGCAGGGCCAGGATGGCGAAGCTCAGCGCGAACACGAAGATGAAGCCCAGGATCGAGATCGCCGTCTGATCGGACACCGGCTCGTCGTTGTAGAAGGCGCGGAACACGCCCGAGGGCTGCAGCAGGCGCAGCAGCTGGATGCGGGCGACCCGGTAGATGACGACGAAGCGGAACACCTTGATGCCGCCGGTGGTCGAGCCGCTGCAGCCGCCGACGCACATCAGGAAGAAGGCGAGGCCGACCGCGAAGGTGCCCCAGGCGCCGAAGTCGGTGGAGGCGTAGCCGGTGCCGGTGATCAGGGTGATGGTGGTGAAGGTGGCGTGACGGACGGCATCGTGCCCGCCCATGGTGCTGGTGGCCTGCAGCCAGAGCGCGAAGAGGCTGCTGCCGGCGAGGATGATGCCGAGGAACCAGCGGACCTGATCGTCGCGCCAGAAGGCGAGGTCGCGCCCGCGCACCGCCTGGATGTAGAGCACGAAGGGGATGCCGCCGACGATCATGAAGACGATGGCCGTCCATTCGATGGCGGCGCTGCCGTAGTGGCCGATCGAGGCGTCGTGGGTCGAGTAGCCGCCGGTCGCCACGGTGGTCATGCTGTGCGCGACGGCGTCGAACGCGCTCATCCCGAAGAGCCAGTAGAGCGCGGCACAGGCGAGCGAGATGCCGACATAGATGCTGGCGATGCTGGTGGCGATCTGCCCGGCTCGGGGCAGGATCTTCTCGGACCTGTCGGTGCTCTCGGTGCGGAAGAGCTGCATGCCGCCGATCGACAGCATCGGCAGGATGGCGATGCCCATGACGATGATGCCGATGCCGCCGAGCCACTGGAGGATGCTGCGCCAGAGGAGGATGCCGCCGGGGGCCGCGTCGAGCCCGATGATCACCGTCGAGCCGGTGGTGGTGATGCCCGACATCGATTCGAAGAAGGCGTCGGCCGCCCCCAGGCCGAGGCTGGAGAACCACAGCGGCAGGGCGGCGAAGGCGGCGGTGGCGAGCCAGACCAGGGTGGTGAGCAGGAAGCCCTGGCGCACGCTGAGCTCGGCGGCGGGCGACGTGCCGCGGGTCATCAGCACCAGCGAGCCGCCGATGAAGGCGGTCGTCGCGGCGGAGAACAGGAAAGCCTGCCAGTCCGGATGGCGCGCGGCGTAGTCCACCAGGAGCGAGGGCAGCATGGCGGCAGCGACGATCAGCAGCACGACGCCGACGACCATGGCGATCGGCCGCAGGTCGACCACGGCGAGGACGTTGCCGGGTCGTCGCCCGCCGGGCCGGCGTCGCGGCGGCGGCGGGTTGCCGCGACCGCCGCCGCGACGCTGCTGGGCGGCCGTCAGTTGACGGTCCCGCGACTACCCGGCGCGTCCAGGGAGAAGGCGGGGATCTCGACGTCGAACCAGAGCCCGTCGGCACCGAGCATCTGGTACGTGCCGCTCATGATGCCGGACGGGGTCGGCAGGGGCGTTCCCGACGTGTACTCGAAGCTCTGGCCCGGCTCGAGCAGCGGCTGCTCGCCGACGACACCGTCGCCCTTGACCTCGACCGTGCGGCCGCGCCCGTCCATGATCCGCCAGTGCCGGCTCATCAGCTGCACCGTTGCCGATCCCTGGTTCTCGATGATCACCTTGTAGCCGAAAACCCAGCGGTTATCGGCAGGCGCGGACTGCTCCTCGACGAAGAACGGATCGACCGAAACGCTGATCGCGCGTGTGATCTCGTTGTACACCATCCTGTCCTCGACCATCGCGTTCGCCGCCGCGGCGTGCCGCCGCCGGCTGCGGCTTGGGTCGATTTATGTGCAGCGCCGCGGCGCCTGTCCAGTGGCCGCCGGGCCCCGCAGTCTGAGCGCATAGAGCACGACGGCCACGGCCGTGGCGAGGTTGAGGCTGGAGACGCCGGGCCGCATCGGGATGGCGAGGGTCCGGTCGGCCACGGCACGGAGCGCCGGGGCGAGGCCGTCCCGCTCGGAGCCGAAAAGGTAGACCGCATCGCTCGGCAGAGCCGCCGGGTCGAGCGGCCGACCGCAGTCGGCGAGGGCCACGACCGGCCGGCCCGGCGGCAGCGGCTGGTCGAGGGCCAGGACCGGCAGGGCGAAATGCAGCCCGGCGGCACCACGCAGCACGGCGGCGGACCACGGGTCGACGCCGCCCAGGGTGCAGACCCCGGCCGCCCCGGCGGCTGCGGCGACGCGGACGACCGCACCCAGATTGCCCGGATGGCGTGGCCGGTCGAGCAGCACGACGGGGCCGGGCCCGATGGCGGCGACGCCGGCCCGTGGCCGCTCGGCCACGGCGACGAGGCGGGTCTCCGGCGGTCGCGGGCAGAAGCTCGCGAAGACGGGCTCGCCCACCGGCTCCAGCCCCTGACGAAGCTGCTCGACGATGTCGGGCGCCAGGACCTCGGCGAGGGCCAGCACCTCGGCGGGGCGGTCCGACCAGACTCCTTGCAGGCTGGCCCCGAAGCGCAGCGCGTGCTTGACCGCGTGCAGGCCCTCGAGGACCACCCGGGTCGGGTCGCGGCGCGCGCGGTGGACGGGGTTCGGGTGCAGGCCGGGCCTCAGATCACCGCGTGGCGGACCTTGGCCGAGACCCACTCGCTGACGATGACGGTGGCGAGGATGAGCAGCAGGATGAGCGTCACCTGCGGCCAGGCCAGGGTGTTCAGCGAGGCCTGGAGCTGCAGGCCGATGCCGCCGGCGCCGACCAGGCCGAGAATGGTCGATTCGCGGATGTTGATGTCCCAGCGGAAGACGCTGATGCCGAAGAAGGCCGGCAGGATCTGCGGCACGATGCCGTAGTCGACGACCTGCATGCCGGACGCCCCGGTGGCGCGCACCGCCTCGACCTGGCTCTCGTCGATCTCCTCGATCGCCTCGTAGAGCAGCTTGCCGACGAAGCCGATGGAGCGGAGGGCGATGGCGATGATCCCGGCGAGCAGGCCGGGGCCGATGATGGAGACGAGCAGGAGCGCCCAGATCAGGGAGTTGATCGAGCGCGAGGCGACGATGACGAAGAGTGCGATCGGCCGGAGGACGATGGCCGAGGGCGTGGTGTTGCGGGCGGCGCAGAAGGCGACCGGCACGGCGATCAGGATGCCGAGCAGGGTGCCGAGCGTGGCGATGTTGATGGTGTCCCAGAGCGGCCAGATCAGCCGTTCGATGTAGGACCAGCGCGGCGGGAACATGCGGCTGCCGAGATCGGCGATCTGCTTGGGTGCGTCCGAGACGAAGGCCCAGATGGTGGTCCGCGTCATCAGCTCCCAGGACCAGACGAGCAGCACGACGAAGGCGAACCAAGCGGCCCAGATCGCCCACTGCCGGGCGGTCGTCCGGCGCTGCCAGACCTTCCGCCCGTCGGCTGCAGTGCTTACCGGCATGTCACTGCACCCACTTGCGCACGTGGCTCGAGCTGTACTCGGCCAGCATGACGATGCCGATGATGATCAGCAGCACGGCACCCGCACTGTCGTACTCGTAGCGACTGATGGCGACGTTCAGCGTCGAGCCGATGCCGCCGGCACCCACGATGCCGATCACCGCCGACTCCCGGAAATTGATGTCGAGGCGGTAGAGGCTGAGGCCGATGAGTCTCGGCATCACCTGTGGTTGGATGCCGTAGTTGATCAATTGCATGAAGGAGGCGCCGGTGGCGCGGATGGCCTCGGCCTGGGCCTCGTCGATGTCCTCGATGTCCTCGGCCAGGAGCTTGCCGAGAAAGCCGATGGTCGAGAAGGCGAGGGTGAGGAACCCGGCGAACGGGCCGAAGCCGAACATCACGACGAAGAAGATCGCGATGATCACCTCCTGGAAGGTCCGGCTGACCGCGATGATGCTGCGGCAGATGTAGTAGATCCAGGGCGGCGCGATGTTGCGCGCGGCGCCGATGCCGATCGGGATCGAGATCAGCACGCCGACCACGGTCGAGGTCAGCGTCATGGTCAGGCTCTCGACCAGGCCCCGGTAGATGTCCCGCCAGCGGCTGGTGAAGTCGGGCTGGAGGAAGCCGTTGATGAAGCGCATGCCGCGCTCGAGGCCCTCGGCGACGCGCTGCCAGTTGACCTCGACCGTGGAGATCGCGAGCGCGAGGTAGACCAGGATGCCGGCATAGACGAGCCAGCGCGTGGTGCGGTCCTTGATCAGGACCGGTGGGCGCCTCCAGCGGCGGCCCGTCGCGGGCAGGCTCGGCATGCTCAGGCGAGCCCCGCCATGCGTTCCTCCGCCCGATCACCATGCGGCTGGCCGCCGTGCGCCTGGCCGCCCGCCCCGTAGGTGGCGGCCGCGTCCTCGGCCTCCTCCTGGGCCTTGGCCTGCATGGCGGTCCAGTCCTCCTCGCCGTAGATCCGCGTGAGGACCTGGTCGTCGAGGAGCGCCGGGGGCCCGTCGAACACCACCTCGCCGGCGGTGAGCCCGATGATCCGGTCGACGAACATCTTGGCCAGCATCACGTCGTGGATGTTGATCACCGCCGGCAGCGCCCGCTCGCGGCAGATCTCGAGGATCAGCCGCATGATCTGCCGCGAGGTCTTCGGATCGAGCGAGGCGGTGGGCTCGTCGACCAGCAGCAGCTCCGGGTCCTGCTCGAGTGCCCGGGCGATGCCGACCCGCTGGCGCTGGCCGCCGGAGAGCTCGTCCGCCCGCTTGTCGGCGTGCTCGGAAAGGCCGACCCGCTCGAGCAGGGCGAAGGCCTTGTCGACGTCGCCTGGCGGAAACCTGCGAAACAGGCTGCGCCAGAACGAGACGTAGCCGAGCCGGCCGGAGAGCACGTTCTCCATCACCGTCAGCCGCTCGACCAGCGCGTACTCCTGGAAGATCATGCCGATGCGGCGGCGCGCCTGGCGGAGCTGGCCGCCGGACAGGCCGGCGAGGTCCAGATCGTTCAGGAAGATTTGCCCGCCGGTCGGCTCGACCAGCCGGTTGATGCAGCGGATCAGCGTCGACTTGCCGGCCCCCGAGGGGCCGATCAGGCCCACCACCTGGCCCTTCTCGACCGTGAACGACACGCCCTTCAAGGCGTGGTCGCCGGTCTTGTAGCGTTTCGCCAGGGTATCGAGGCGCAGCATCAAGGTCTCCGCAGGAGCGTGCCCGGTGCCGGCCAGCCGGCACCGGTCAAGACGTGGAGAAGGGGCGTCCGGATCAGTTGCAAGCGTAGGAGACGCCGCTGATCTCGTCGATCTGCCGGATCACCGCCCAGTTGTCCTTGAAGGTGATCGGCACGAAGGTCTCCTGGGCCGGATCGGAATTGCCGTACTCGGCGAGCAGCGTCGTGCCTTCCCAATCGAAGCTGAAGAACGCCTCGCGGATCTTCTGCTCGAGCTCGGGTGCCAGATTGTAGACCGTCCCGTACCCGGTCGTGGGGAAGGCCTCGCTCTGGTAGATGATGCGGATCCGGTCCTGATCGATCACCCCGCGCGCGGCCATGCGGATCATCACCTGGTCGGCGATGGCCGCGGCGTCGTAGTCCTTGTTGTAGACGCCGAGCACGGAGTTGTCGTGCGCACCCGAGAAGGCCGGCTCGAAATCGACGCCGGCCTCCATGGCGAACTCCGCCTTCAGCAGGGCCGAGGGCGCCTTGAAGCCGGAGTTCGAGGTCTCCGAGGTGAACGCCATGGTCCGCCCGCGGATGTCCTCGATCGTCTCGATGTCGCTGTCGGCGTGGGTGATGATCGCCATGTGGTAGCCGAAGCTGCCGTCGTTGGCGGCCATCATGGCGAACGGCCGGAAGCCGGCGCAGGCCACGGCCAGCGGGTTCGACCCGGTATTGAAGCCGGCGACGTGCAGCCGGCCGGCGCGCATCGCCTCGATTTGCGCGGCGTTGGACTGCACCGGGAAGAACTGCACGGGCTTGCCGGTCGCGGCCGAGAGGTGGTCGAGGAAATCCTGCCAGACGCCCTCGTAGACGGCCGGGTCCTCGACCGGCGTGTAGGCGAAGACCAGGGTGCCCGGATCGACCCAATCGCCCGGATCGGTCGGGATGTCGGCGATCAGGTCGCCGTCGGCGTCGGTGTAGCGGGCATCGAGCCCGAACTGGGCCGTGGCGGCCAGCGGCAGGGCCGCCACGACGGCAAGGGCCAAGGCCGGCAGCAGGTGATGTCGCATCGTCGTCCTCCCTGGTTGTGCGGGATCACGAGCGCCCTGCCGGCCGGCTGCACTTGCACCAGCCCGCGGCGGGGGCTTAGTTGCAGGTGTAGGTGACGCCCATGGCCTCGTCGATCTGCCGGACGACCGCCCAGTCGTCCTGGAAGGTGATCGGGATGAACTGCGCCTCGCCCGAGCGGCTGAACTCCTCCTGCAGTGCCGAGCCCTCCCAGGGGAAGCTGAAGAACGCCTCCTTGATCTTCTCCTGCAGCTCGGGCGTCAGGTTGTAGACCACGCCATAACCGGTCGTCGGGAAGGTCTGCGAGGTGTAGAGCACCTCGAGCTGATCCGCGCTGACCACGCCGCGCTCGATCATCCGCGCCTTGACCGAGTTGGCGATGGCCGCGGCGTCGTAGTCCTTGTTGGCCACACCGAGGATCGAGTTGTCGTGGCCGCCGGAAAAGGCGGGCGTGAAGTCGGTCTCGGCCTCCAGACCGAACTCGGCCGCGAGCAGGGCCGAGGGCGCCTTGAAGCCCGAGTTCGAGGTCTCCGCGGTGAACGCCATGGTTCGGCCCCTGATGTCCTCGATGCTCTCGATGCCCGAGCCCGGATAGGTGATGATCTCCATCTCGTAGCCGAAGCTGCCGTCCGCGGCGGCCATCATCGCGAACGGGCGGAAGCCGGCGCAGGCCACGGCGATGGGGTTGGAGCCGGTGTTGAAGCCGGCCACGTGGAGCCGGCCGGCGCGCATCGCCTCGATCTGGGCGGCGTTGGACTGGACCGGGAAGAACTGCACGGGCTTGCCGGTCACCGCCTCCATGTGCTCGAGGAAACCGGCCCAGACCTCGGCATAGACGGCCGGGTCCTCGACCGGCGTGTAGGCGAAGATCAGCACCGACGGATCGACGAGCTGGCTCGGATCGGTCGGGATGTCTGCGATCAGGTCGCCGTCGTTGTCGGTGAAGCGGGGGTCGAGCTGGAACTCGGCCCGGGCGGTGCCGCCGGCCAGGACGGCGACGACGGCGGCAGCGGTGATGACGCGGTGCAGCATTGGCGGCAAGTCCTTCGCAGTTGCAGCGATCTGGTGAAGCTGGCCCCGGGTATCCCGATCGGAAATGACAGAATGATGACAAAGCGCAAGATTTGTCGCCGGTCAACTCCGCCGGCCGGTACTGTCGGCGCGCGACGGTCGACGGCGGGATGCTGCTTGCCCTAGTCTGCGGCTACCGGGGTCGACAACGTCGAAGGGGTCGCGCATGCGCCGTCGTCTTGCCGCCTGCCTGCTGCTCGCCGCCCTCGCGGCGCCGGCGGGCGAGGCCGCCGCCGTCGAGGTCGATCTCGAGCTGGTCCTGCTCGCCGATGCCTCGCGGTCGATCGACGACGCGGAGATCCGCTTCCAGCGCGAAGGCTATGCCGCGGCACTCGTCCATCCCGAGGTGCAGGCGGCCATCGCCACCGGCTTTCTGCAGCGGATCGCCGTGACCTATGTCGAATGGGGCGGCGCGGACTCCCAGGACGTGGTGGTCGACTGGACGGTGGTCGCCGGGCCGGGCAGTGCCGCCGCCTTCGGCGACGCCCTGCTGGCAGCACCCCGGCGCGCCTTCGGTCCCAATGCCATCGGCAGTGCGCTCGCCACCGCCCAGGCGCTGATCGAGGGCAACGGCATCGACGGCTATCGCCGGGTCATCGACTTCTCGGCCGACAGTGCCGCGAGCTTCGGCGGCATCCCCGTCGAGGCCGCCCGGCAGGCGGCGCTGGCCGCCGACATCACCATCAACGGCCTGGCGATCCTTTGCCGCGAGCTCGCCTGCAGCGGCCGGCCGACCGGCCAGGCGCTCGAGGACGTCTTCGCCGAGCGGATCATCGGTGGCCCCGGCAGCTTCGTGGTGACCGCCGACAACGACGCCGAGTTCGCCGCGGCGGTCAGGCGCAAGCTGATCCTGGAGATCGCCGGGCTCGTCGGCGCTCAGTGATCGGCGCGGTGCAGGACCTTGTCGGCGATGCCGGTCTCGTAGGCCAGCGCCGGCGCCGGCAGCAGCAGCCGCCCGTCGGCCGCCCGGCCGATCAGGCCCTTGCGCTCGAGCGCCCCGTAGACTGCTGGATTGCCGAGGCCTGTGGCGTCCTTCGCCATGACCAGGGCGGCGCCGACGTGGAAGTGGTCGCCGTGCGGCCGCGGCAGCCGGCTGATCGCGCGGCTGCCGTCGGGCTGCGGCTCACCGTGGCTGCGCGCCAGCTCCTGCAGGATGGCCAGCGTCTTGAGCTGCAGCGGATTGAGCTTCGCGGGATTGGGACGAGCGGGCAAGGACAGGCTCCGTCATTCGGGCTCGGGGACGCGGCGAGGCAGAGCAGAACGAGGCGGCGAGGGCAAGGGGCGGGGTGCCCGTCACCTCAGGAGGTCGCGCGCCTGCCCTCAAGGGCACGGTCGGCGAGCAGGGTCCGGTAGACCTGCTCGACGGTCCGGGCGGTGGCCTGCCAGCTCCGCTCGCGGGCGATGAAGGCGTGCGCGCGGGCACCCATCGCCGCGGCGGCGGCGGGCTCCTCGATCACCCGGGCCAGGGCGGCGGCAAAGCCCGCGGCGTCGCCATCGGCGACGACGAGGCCCGTCGCCTCGTGCTCTAGGAGCTGGGCCGCGCCGGCGCTCGCCACGACCGGGCAGCCGGCGGCCATGTAGTTGAGGAGCTTCTGCGGAACCCCGTCGCAGCGCCGGCGTGGCAGCACGGCGACGGTCGCCCGGGCGAGCTCGTTCGGCAGGCCGGCGAAATCGTCCGGCACCACGTCGATCGCCGGCACGATGCCGAGCCGCTCGGCGATCGGTGCGATGGCCGTCAACGGCGAGTGCGTCGCCAGCACCAGCCGGGCGTCGGGGTGGCGCTCCAGCAGGCGCTGCATCGCCTCGAGCAGCAGGTCGACATCCTGGTAGGCGGCGAGCGTGCCGGTGTAGAGGATGCGCGGGGCCTGCCGCTCAGGCGGGGCGATTGCCCGCAGCCGCGCGGCCGCCGCGAAATGGCCGAGCTCCACGCCGTTGCCGGCGAGGGTCACCCGGTCCGGGGCGAAGCCGTGTCGCTGGCAGAGCGCGTCGCGGGTTCCCGCACCGGCGCAGACGACGTGGTCGGCGAGGCGTGGCAGCCAGCCGTCGAGCGGCCGGGCCAAGAGCTCGACCGGCCGGCGCAGGACCGGGGCGAGGTAGGAGGGCAACTCGGAGCGCAGCATCGTGTGGGCATCGTAGACGAGCGGCACGCCGCCGGGCCGGGTCAGGGCGCCGATGATCAGGCCCTCGAAGTGATGCGCGTGCACGACGTCGTAGCGGCGCGTTGCGAGCTGCCGGCGCACGGCCACGAGCAGCCTTGGGTCGTAGAGGAACAGCTTGGCGAGGCTCGGCCCCGGTGGCAGGTCGCCGCGCGGCGCCGCCCCCGGCAGGCGCACGAGCCCGTAGGACGGAGCACCCATCGGCTCGCCGATGTGGTAGGTCACGACCGTCACCTCGTGCCCGCGGGCGACCAGCGCCTCGGCCAGCCGCTCGACCCGCACCGGGGTGCCGCGCCTGGCGGGAAACGGACAGGCGGCGATCGTCAGGATGCGCAGCGGCGCGCCGGCCTCGGGCAGGGGCTGGCTCGGGCTGGCCACGTGGCCGGCAGCACGGTCGTTGCCGAGCGGCGGCCGGTCGGTGCAGAGGAGCGAATCGGGCAGTCGCATGTCGGCGGCTTCGACCGCTGGAACGGCGGTCATGTCGGCAGGCTGCCCGTGCGGCCGTCGACCGGCTTGCCGTGGTCGGCTGCCCCGGGCTCGGCGAAGTGGCCGACCGGTCGTCCGACCAGCCGCGCCTTGAGGCGCTCGGCCGCGCCGACGATCCCCGGGAAGGCCGTGGCCGCGAGGTCGACGACGACCCGGGCGGTGTTCCAGTTCACCAGCCACCAGCGGGCGAGGGCGAGGCGGCAGCGGCGACGCTCCGCGGGATCGAGCGGCTCGTCGCGGACGAGGGCGGCATAGGTGGCGTAGAGCTGGAGGATCGGCACCTGCCGCGACCGGCCCTCGGCGGCGTCGTGCCAGAGGCGGCGCAGCCGGGCGCTGCTCGCCTGGCGCGTGTAGCGCTGGCCGTGCTCGCGGATCTGCTGCAGCGGCTCGGGCAGTTGCAGCATCCGGCCGCGCAAAGCGAGCTGCGCGAGCAGCGCCCGGTCGGCACCGTGGAAGCTCGGGTGCAGCACCGAGCCCTCGAGCGCGGTCCGGCGGATCAGGCCGAAGACGTCCACCCCGGTGTGCGGCCGCAGCACGAACACGGCGAAGCGGTCGGCCGGCGACGGCAGGTCGGCGGCACCCAGGATGCTGGCGTAGCGGCCGATCGGCCGGCCGGCGGCGTCGATCACGTCGACCGCGGTGTTGCAGAGCACGACCTCCGGCCGCGCCTCGAGCGCCGCCACGGTCCGCGCGAGATAGTCCGGCAGGATGCGGTCGTCGTGCGCCAGCCACTTGAAGTAGCGGCCGCCGCCGAGCGCGAAGGCCCGGTTGTAGTTCGGCGCGGCACCGAGATTGGTCGGGTTGCGATGGTAGCGGACCCGGGCGTCGCGGCGGGCGAAGTCCCGAACGATCGCTTCGGTGCCGTCGGTGGACGCGTTGTCGGAGATGATCAGCTCGAGGTCGCCCAGCGTCTGGGCCAGCACCGACTCGATGGCGAGGGCGAGATAGGCCTCGCCGTTGTAGACCGGCAGCCCGACACTCACCATGGGGCCGCGGGACCCGCTCATCTCAGGCCAGCACCAGCTTGGGGGCGTGGAACGCCTCGGCGAAGCGGGTCGGCGAGGCGCACTCCACGCCGCGCAGGCGGGCCAGGGCACGGAAGGTGTCGGCGTCGAACCACGGCTTCGACCGCTGCGAGGCGAAGCTCTCGTGCAGCAGTGCTATCTTCCGCTCGACCAGCGCCTCGTCCAGGGGGACGAACAGGTTCGGGTGGCCGAGATCACCCTCGTATTTGGGGATCTCGTATTCGAGGATGAGGTGGTCGCGGAAGGTGTTCCAGGTGAGGTTCGCCACCTCGCGATGGTCCTGGTGGCGGTCGTCGCGGCGATGGGTGAGGATCAGGTCGGGGCGCGGCCGCTTCTTGAGCGTCTCGAACCAGGCCTTGACCGCCGCCCCCTGGTAGGGGAAGTGGCCGTCGGGGAAGTCCATGACCGTGACCCGCTGCTCAGCTGCCCCGGCGAGGAAGGCGGCCGCACTTGCCCGCGCCTCGGCGGCGCGCGCCGGGGTGGCGCTCAGCACGCACCAGTCGACGGCCACCGGACGGTCGCGGCGCAAGAGGTCGAGCACCGTGCCGCCGCAGCCGATCTCGATATCGTCGGCATGCGCCCCCAGCAGCAGGAGCCGGAGCGGCCCGTCGCCCCGCGCGAGCGCGACGCCGATCATTTCCGCTGGTCCCGGCGCTCCAGCCAGGGCAGCCAGGGGGTCTCGCCGCGCTCGACCATGTCCTCGAGCAGCTGCTTGTCCTTGAGCGTGTCCATCGAGGCCCAGAAGCCGCGATGCTTGTAGGCGACCAGCTCGCCGGCCTCGATCAGCCGGCGGAACGGCTCGACCACCAGCTCCTCGCCGTCGCGCATGAAGTCGAAGATCTCGCGGCGGAAGATGAAGAAGCCGCCGTTGATCCAGACCTCGGACTGCAGCGCCGTGCTCAGTCCCTTGACCACGCCCTGCTCGTCGAAGTCGACGAGGTGGTAGCTGAAGTTGGGCTGCACGGCGAGGAAGCAGCCGATCTTGCCCGAGGCCTCGAAGAACCGGAGCATGTCCGGCAGGCTGGCGTCGGTCAGGCCGTCGCTGTAGTTGGCGCAGAACATCGGCTCGTGGCGCAGGTGCTCGCGCACGGCGTAGAGCCGGGCGCCCACATTGCGCCAGATGCCGGTGTCGACCAGGGTGACCCGCCAGTCCGGCGGCTGCTCGCCGAGCAGCTCCACCTTCTGCCCCCACTCCGACACCCGGAAGTCCTGCGACGCCGTCGGCCGGTAGTTGAGGAAGAACTCCTTGATGATGTTCGCCTTGTAGCCGAGGCAGAGCACGAAGTCGCGATGCCCGTAGTGGGCATAGTACTTCATCACGTGGACCATGATCGGCTCCTGGCCGACCGGAATCATGGGCTTGGGCACGTTCTCCGCATGGTCGCGAATACGGGTGCCGAGGCCGCCACAGAAAAGCACCACCTTCACGCCGCGAGATCCTCCGGCCGGAGCACCGCCAGTCGCGGGATCGGGACGACGAACCGGCAGCCCCAGTCGGCCACGTGCCGCATCTGGCGCACGATCTCGTCCTTGAGGTTCCAGGGCAGGATCAGGAGGTAGTCCGGCCTGGTCTCGTCGATTCTCTCGACCGGGTGGATGGGGATGTGCGTGCCCGGCGTGAAGCGGCCGTGCTTGTAGGGATTGCGGTCGACCAGATAGTCGAGGAAGTCGGTGCGGATGCCGCAATAGTTCAAGAGGGTGTTGCCCTTGCCCGGGGCGCCGTAGCCGACGACGCGGGCCCCGCCGTCGCGGGCGTCGACGAGAAAGCGCAGGAGCGCCCGCTTGGTGGCCTCGACCTCGGCGCCGAAGCCGGCGAGCCTCGCCGGATCGGTGCAGCCGGCGGCGACCTCGCGCGCCCGCAAGGTCGCGACCGCGCTCGACGGGTCTGCGGCCGCAGCGGTGTGGCGCAGGAAGACGCGCAGCGAGCCGCCGTGGCTCGCCAGCTCCTCGACGTCGACCACGACGAGCCCGTGCCGCGCCGCCAGATGCTCGACGGCGGTCAGCGAGAAGTAGGAGAAGTGCTCGTGGTAGACCTGGTCGAACTGGTTGCCCTCGATGGTCCGCTGCAGGTGCGGGAACTCCAGCGTCACCGTCCCGCCGGGGGCGAGCAGGATGGCGATGCCGGCGACGAAGTCGTTGACGTCGGGCACCTGGGCCAGGACGTTGTTGCCGGCGATGAGGTCGGCGGTCCGGCCCTCCGCCCGCAGGGCGCGTGCCGTCTCGCGCCCGAAGAAGGCGACGCGCGTCGGCACGCCCTTG
Organism: uncultured Geminicoccaceae bacterium; assembly: GCA_964460465.1. Taxonomy (GTDB): domain Bacteria; phylum Pseudomonadota; class Alphaproteobacteria; order Geminicoccales; family Geminicoccaceae; genus SLRI01. The sequence goes on from CAYWSB010000064.1 coordinate 18,922, forward strand.
GCCGTGGCTGCGGCGGCGACATTGGCCGCGGGCTCGATGCCGAGCACCGGGACGCCCATCGCCTGGAAATGCTGCAGGAGGTAGCCGTCATTGCTGCCGAGCTCGACCACGAGGCTGTGCCGGTCGAGGCGGAGCCGCGCCTGCATCGCCCGGCAGTAGCGCTCGGCATGCCGCACCCAGCTGTCCGAGAAGGACGAGAAATAGGCGTACTCGCTGAAGATGTGGTCCGGCGTCACGTATTCGCGGAGCTGGACCAAGCTGCACTCGGCGCAGACCAGCACGCGCAGCGGGTAGAAAGCCTCCGCCTGGTCGAGCTGGTCGGCCGGCAGGAAGCTCTCGCAGAGCGGCGACATGCCGAGGTCCAGGACCTCGTGCTGCAACGCCGCGCCGCAGCTTCGGCAAACACCACGTCCCTCCACCGTCGGCACCTCTGGATTGGTTGAGCTCACCGAGCGTTATTCCACCAAACGAGCGAACGCGCACGCGAAAAAGCGACCGGATCGCGTGGGCGGCTGGACCGTGTGCACCCTCGTGCCCGGGACGGCACACCGCTTGCCGCCCGCCCCGTCACCCTTCGCTCGGTCGATCCGCGGAGGCAGCCTGTGCCTCGCCGCTCGCACATCGTCGCCATCATCCTCGACTGAAGGCCCCGCCGGTCCCCTTACCTTGGCCTTTAGGACAGCCGCACCCGGCCCGCAAATCCCAAACGCACGTCGCGCATCTTGCGAAGGGCCGATCGTTGCCGTGCGGCCATCATAGTGTCCGTGCCGGGGATGGGTAGGGCGGTCATAGGAGAATCCTAGAATCTGGCGCCGATCGACCACATCGACGGCGCGCGGGCCGGCGTCGGGCGCGGCGGCAGTGGCCGGGCAACGGCCTCGGTCACGGCCGGCCGCGACGGCTCAGCGGGCGGCCGCCTCGCCCGGCCCGGGCAACGCCCAGACCGGCCGCTCGAGGGCGGCGACGCCGCTGCGCCGCGGGTGATCGAGGACGTGCAGGGTGTGGATCTGCTCCAGCCAGGCGGCACGGCGGAAAATCCGCTTGTCGCGCAGGCTGGTGAAGGGGTGGATCTGGCGGTGCGGGTGACGGGCGTTGAAGTCGCGCACCGCGGCCAGCTCGCCCACCGCCGGGTTGGCGTTGTCGATGCGGATGGCACCCAGATAGACGAGGGTCATGGGCAAGTAGCGCTCGGCCGGGCCCTCGAGCGCGCACAAGGCCTCCACGGTGCTCGAGTAGTAGGCCAGGTCCATGACCGCGAAGCCGACCGGCGCGTCGAGCGTCGCGACGAAGTCGCGCGTCGTCTCCGCCACCGGGCCGTAGACGACGCGCACGCCTGCCGGCAGCGACCGCTCGAGCGCCGCCCGGTCGGGCAGCGGGAAGTCGCCGGCCACGAACTCCTCGGGATAGTCGCGATAGTCGACCGGCGGCGGCATGCCGGTGCCGGCGTCGAAGCCGACGATGCCGATCGCGACCCCGGTCTCGGCGGTGACCTGCTCGGCCAGCCAGGCGAGGTTGGCGAGGCCGGCCCCGGCGGCGATGCCGAACTCGAGGGCGTAGATCTTCCCGATGCCCAGGCCCGCCGCGTAGTCGGCCGCCTTGAGCAGCGGCATGGCGTAGCGTCGCCGCTCGACCAGGTCGAACGCGACCTTGGCGCGAAAGCCGCCGAAGACCTTCACCAGGAGGCTGGCGGCGTTGAGGTGCAGGGGCTCGCCCAGCCGGTCGGCGAGCTGCTGCTCCCAGAACCGGTGGTCGAGCAGGTCAAAGAGCTTCATGATCCATATCCACCCATGGCGGGCCTCCCATCAGGCCCGCTTGCCCTTGCGGGCGAGCATCTCGCTGCCCAGCGTGACGAGCATCGGCAGGCTCACCGTTCGGCTCGCCAGGAGCAGCGCCAGATAGACGCCGCCGGCCGCGGCCGTGCGCCAGACGAAGCCGGTCCCGACGCCCTCCAGCCAGAGCGCCACGACGGCGGCGGCGAGCCCGCAGGCCATGGCGCCGAGCGGGATCCTGAGCACCCCCCGCGCGTCGGCCGCAGCCAGCACCGCGACCGTCACGCCGCACAGGGCCACGGTTTCGGCGATCACCAGGGCGAGCGCCGCGCCGATGCCGCCGAGCTGCGGGATCAAGAGAAAGTAGGCGAGGAAGGCGACGACGAAGGCGAGGGCGTAGAGCGGCAACAGCTGCTGCTGGATGGCGAGTGCCGTGGCCGCCTCGCGCAGGATGAGCGCCAGGCCGCGCAGCACCAGGAGGGTGGCCATGAGCTGCAGGATCGGCACGCCCTGGTCGAACCCGGCGCCGGCGAGCAGCCGGACGATCTCTGGCGCCAGGGCGACGATGCCGACGGCCACGCCGATGGTCCCGATGGCGACGGCGGCGAGCGCGTTCGCCAAGTGCTCGCGGAAGCCCGCGGCGTCGACGCGGGCGGTATTGGCCAGCAGCGGGGCGAAGAGCCCGACCAGGAGGAGGACGATGCCGATGAAGGAATCGAAGACCTTGGCCGGGACGGCGTAGATGCCGACCACCGCGGGCGGGTGCATCAGCGCGAGGACGACCACGTCGGCGCGCAGGTAGAGCACGCTGAGCGTCCCGGCTATGGCGAGCGGTGCGCCCTCCCGGATCAGGTGCCGCCAGACGTCGGCCTCGAAGCGCAGGCCGAAGCGGACCAGCCGCCGCGCGGCCAGGACGGTGAGCACGAGGGTGAAGACGTAGCTCAGGCCCATCGCCACGACGAACCACCAGGGCTCGGCGCCGAGCCGGGCGAAGACGACGATGGCGGCGAGCAGCACGAGGCCGCCCGTCAGCTCGGCCAGCACCACGCCGCCCTGCCGCAGCTTCTGCTGGAACAGGCCGAACAGCAGGAGGTGGAGCGAGTATGCGAGAAAGCCGAGGGCGCCGCCGAGGATGCCGAGCCGGTCGGCGTGGTCGAGCGGCAGCAGGAAGGCCAGCGCCACCGCCACCGCCATGGCGATGCCTGCGAGCGCCAGCCGGAGCGCGAGGGCATTGCCGATGACCCGCGTCTGGTCGGCGCCGCGCCTGGAGATCTCGCGGACGAAGAGGCTGGCGAGGCCGAGATCCGCGACCGCGATGGTGATGCCGAGATAGGCGGTCGCGGTGCGGAAATGGCCGAACCCCTCGGGCCCGAGAAAGCGGGTCAGCAGGGCGGTGGTGAGCAGCCCGAGCAGCAGCAGCGACACCCGGCCGCCGACCAGCAGGGCGAAGCGCGAGCCGAGCGTGGCGGCGAGGCTCACCGGCGGCGGCTCAGGCGAGGCAGAAGAGCTCGGGCGCCAGGCCCTGCTCGGCGAGGCTGGCGCCGATCTCCGCGGCGTAGATCGGGTTCATGACCACGACGACGTCGGGGGCCAGCTCCGGCAGCCGCGCCGGCGGCTCGATCCGGTGGCCGGTGCCGGCGACGAAGCGGCCGGCCTTGTGCGGGTTGATGTCGACGACGGCCAGCACCTCCTCCCCGGCGTCAAGGCTGGTGAGGTAGGCCGTGGCCTTGGAGCCCGAGCCCCAGAGGACGACGCGACGATGCCGCCGCCGCCAGTCGTCGAGGGCCGTTCGCAGCCGTGCCAGCTCCGTCCCGACCCGCTCGCGGAAGCCGGCGACGAGCTCGGCCGTCGCCGCCGGCGTCTCCTCGAGCGGCAGGGGCGGGCCCTTGTCGGGCGTCGCCGCCGGCACCGCCTCGAGCAGCAGATACTGGCCCTCGTAGCCGAGCCGCAGGTCGGTCACGGCGAAGCCGGTGCCGCGGAAGGCGCGCGCCAGAGCGCCGGCGGTGAAGTAGTTGCAGTGCTCGTAGTAGACGTCCCAGAAAGCGGCCTCGCGCAGGATCCGCCCGGTGTCCGGGACCTCGAAGAAGATGGCGACGTCAGAACGATCGCCGAGCGTCCGGCGCAGGCCGCTGAGGAACCCCCGGACATCGGGCAGGTGCTCCAGCGTGTGGCGGCAGCAGACGAGGTCGGCCGCGATGCCGGCGTGGGCGGGACCGTACGCCTCGGCGAGGAAGGTCAGCCGGTCGGCGGCCGGGCTGCTGAGCCGGTCGGCGCGGAAGGACGGGTCGATGCCGATGCCGCGGGCGCCGGTGCGCTCGACCAGCCGGACGAGGAAGTCGCCCTTGCCGCAGCCGATCTCGAGCACGGTTCGGCCGGTGAGGCGGTGCTCGGCGTCGAGCCGGTCGATCAGCTCGTCGACGAAGCGCAAGAAGCGCGGCGAGAAGGCCTGGCTCTCCTCGTAGGCGGCCGAGTAGGTGGCGAGGCCCGGCAGGAAGCGGTCGTTCTGGATGAAGCCGCAGGCCGCACAGAAGGCGAGCTCGAGAGCCCCCTTGGGAAAGGCCAGGGCCGCCGCGCGGTCGTCGAGCAGGAGGCAGCTGTTGGCCGGGATCGCCGCCTGCCGGTAGAACCCCTCGAGCCCGGCCGCACCGCAGGCCCGGCAGACGCCCGTCAAGCGGCCGCCGGCAGCGGCATCAGCCGGGCGTCGAAGGCGCCGCTGGCGCAGCGTTCCTTGACCCGGTTGATCCGGAAATAGCGCGAGCTGAAGAACTCGGCCTCGGTGATGCCGGCCTTGCGGTAGGCCGCGACGAGCTGGGCGATGCCGGCGCGCAGCGTCCATTGCGGCTGGAAGCTGGTCAGCACCCGGGCGATCTTGTCGCAGTTGACCCGGTAGTTGCGCTGGTCGGGGCTGGCGCTGCCCTCGAGCGTGACGATTGCTCCCGGCACCGCCTCGGCGACCAGGGCGGCGACGTCGCGCACCCGGTAGTTCTCGGCGGTCTGGCCGACATTGAACGCCTCGCCCGAGACCAGTTCGGCCGGCGCCTCGACCGCCGCCAGAAAGGCGCGGGCGATGTCCTCGACATGGACCAGCGGCCGCCAGGGCGTGCCGTCGCTCTTGATGACGATGCGGCCGGTGGTCAGCGCGTAGCCGACGAGATTGTTGACCACGAGGTCGGCCCTGAGCCGGGGCGAGAGGCCGTAGGCGGTGGCGCTGCGCAGCGAGGTGGGGACGAAGCTGTCGGTGGCCAGGGGGGCGATGTCGCGCTCGGTCCAGACCTTGCTCTCGGCATAGGGGGTCACCGGCGCCAGGGTCGCGGTCTCGTCGAGGTAGTCGTCGCCGGCGGCCCCGTAGTTGCTGCAGGAGGAGGAGAAGACGAAGCGGCGCACACCGGCGTCGCGGGCCAGCTCGGCCAGCCGGACCGAGGCGCGGTGGTTGATGTCGTAGGTCAGCTCGCGATCGAGATCGCCCAGCGGGTCGTTGGAGAGGGCGGCGAGGTGGACGACCGCATCGATCCCGGCGAGGTCGCTGCGCTCGACCGCCCGCAGATCCTTGACGATGGTCGGCACCGACGGCTGGACGAGGCCGGGGAAATCGCAGCCGTCATAGAGCCGGCTGTCGAGCCCGCTGACGCGATGCCCGGCCGCCGCGAGAAGCGGCACCAGGACGCTGCCGATATAGCCGTCGCTGCCGGTCACCAGGATATGCATGAAGGACGCTCCGCTGTCGGTCGGGCAAGGCGCATGCCAACCCCTCTAGACCGCAGTCCCTGGTATCGCAACTGGAGCGAGCGTGATGGCCGGCGAAACCATTGGGTGAGTTGGTGATCGGCCACGCCGGCTGCAGTACCGGCCGCCAGCCGAGGGTGCTCGCGGGATCATGTCCCGGGACGTGGTGTAGCTGACGGCGGCCATCGGCCCTTCTGCGTGAAGCTGGGAGCATGGCAATGGCGGCCGTCATCATTGGCCAACGCCCTCGCGCGTCGCCGCGCGTCACGGGCGCGCTCAGTATTCGGAAATGCCGTTCAGGGCTTCGCTCACTGCTCCGTCGTAGTCGCATTTCGTCGCCAGATCGCCGAGAGCGACGATGCCGACCAGCCGTTTCTTGCGATTGAGCACCGGCAGGCGGCGGATCTGGGCATCGGCCATCATCTGTGCCGCATCCTCGACGGTCTGGTTGGCGAAGCAGTAGCGGACGCCGCTCGACATCGCGTCGCGAACGGTTGTCTGGCCCGGGTCCTTGCCGAGCGCCACGGCACGAACCGTGATGTCACGGTCGGTGATGGTCCCGACGAGCCGATCGTTCTCGCCGACCGGCAGGATGCCGAAGTCACCGTCGCGCATGAGGATCGCTGCGTCGCGCAGCGTCATTGCAGGATCGGCCAGCTGGACGTCGTGGGTCATGATCTCGCGAAGTTGCATGATCTCCTCCTGGATCTCCTGTTCGCCTCACGGTGCGGTCGGGCGGGCGTGCCCGCTCAGACGCGGTCGCGCAGCCCGGTCACGCCGGCCCTGGCTGCACAATGCTGGCAGCAGAACATCGTGCCGGCTTGTTCCAGGCCGTGTCCGACGATGCGCGCGCCGCAGGTTGCACAGCTGGGTGCCAAAGCGTGAATCGCGCACTCGAAGCTGTCGAAGACGTGCGTTTGTCCAGATAGTCGAACCTCGAATGACTTGTCGTAGTCGTTGCCGCAGACTTCACATCGGGCCATGACGTGCTCCTTCCATCGTTGGGCGTTTCGGGGGCCACCGACGCGGCCTGTCGCGTGGTGGAACGGCGGCCGCACGATTTGGTTCCGACGGGCCGATTTGTCTCGGCGACCTTCATGAAGTCGGCAGCCGGCGGCCCGGATGGATGCGGTCTTGTCGCGGACGCCTTGCCGAGGCGCCCGCCTCCGGCCCAGCCGCCGGACGATGTTGCGCATGGCGTGCGCCGTCGGCGACCGGCCCTTGTCGAGAGCCTCGTCCCGGCCCAGCGGCGTCGCTACGGAACCTCTCGGCCTGGCGCGGACGGGGCAGGGCGCGACGGCCGCCTGACCATAGGCGTTGCGCAGGCAGTCGACGAACACCCGGCCGGACCGGCCGCGTCTCCCGCCGGCGCGGGAAGTCGCGCACCCCGGCGAAGGCCGCCGACCGGTCGAGGGGAAAGACGACAGGCAGGCCGCGCGACCCGGTGGCCTGGACGAAGGACGGCAGCCCCGGCTTGTCGAGGCGGCCGCGTGGCGGCGTCGCGGCCGCTGGCCACGTTGCTAGTTGCGGGTGATCACGCCGCAGGCGATCCGCCCGCCGGCCGCACCCGAAGGCTGGCTGGCATAGTCGTCGGCGCCCTCGTGGATCACGATCGCCGCGCCATCGTCGTCGAAGAGCTGGTCGTCGAGCAGCAGGAAGGCGCTGAAGACCTCGATCTCCAACCGACCGGAGGCGGGCACGTGGATGTTCGGCAGGTCGCCGGCATGGTGCCCGGCCGCCGAGCGGAAGCCGTGCTCGAGGCCGTAGGGGTTGTAGTGGCCGCCGGCGCTGTCGAAGGGCGGCTCGCATTGCCCGGTTTCGTGAACGTGGAACGCGTGCACGCCTGCGGGCAGGCCATCCAGCCGGGCACGCAGCAGCGTGCCCTTGTGCATCGCATGCAACTCGACGCTGCCGACGGCGATGCCGTCGCGATTGCGCAGCTCGGTGCTGGCCGTCGGCGAGCCGGCTTGCGCCCAGGCGGCGACGGGGCCGAGGGCCACGACGAGCGCCGAGGCGAGGAAGCCGTGGTGGATCGAAAGCATGGATCTCCTCCGCTCGCGTTGATCTTCGGGGTCGTCGACGGATCGCCTCATGGCTCGACCGGCTTGCCCGCCGCCTGCCAGTCGGCCTTGCCGGCAGCGTAGTCGTAGACCTGCTCGTAGCCCAGCTGCTCCATGCGCTTCGCCGCCTTGGGCGAGGCATCGCAGTTCTCGTCCCAGCAATAGACGACGACGGGCGCGTGCTTGTCCGGTACCGCGACCTCGATCGCGTCGGCGAAGTCGTCGCCGAGCGGCACGTTGATCGCACCCGGCAGATGAAAGTCGTCGTACTGCGCCTTGCCCAGCACCTCGACGACGGTCACCGCCTGCTCGTCCATCATCCGCTGCAATTGCTGGCGATCGATGTCGGTCATGGCTGTGTCCTCCTTGCGGGTGGCAGTCCAAGTGGCTGGCCAGGTGGCGCAGAACACTCGGCAATCCTCAGAGCCCGTTTGAGAAGTTTTCGTGCTGTTTCA
>CAYWSB010000065.1:0-26793 GCA_964460465.1 uncultured Geminicoccaceae bacterium
CCGGCATCACCGCCGGCAGCGAGCGCGCGACGCCGGCGGCAGCCGCCGCCGGCACCGTGGTGGGCGGCGTCGCGCCCAGCCTCGAGGGCCGGGTCACGGCCCGCTGCTGGCAGTCGGGCCGCGAGATCCTGAGCGAGGGGACTTTCGCCGCCGCAGCCATCCCGCCGGAGCTGCGCGAGCGGTCGATCAGCCTCGACGGCGGCGGGCGCAGCGCCGTGCTGCTGCCCTTCGCCGACACGTTCTGCCTCTTGACCGTCGCCCCCTGACCGACCCACCCTGGCCTTGGCCGGGTTTTGCCCGAGGAGACCTGTCATGCCACGCACCTTCCGCCTCTCCGCCAGCGTCGCCGCGGCCGCCGTGGCGGTGGCGCTCGCGACCCAGCCGGTCCTCGGCCAGGGTCAGGAGATCGTGATCTTCCAGGACGTGCCGAGCGTGGAGGAGCTCAACGCCGTGCTCTTCGGCAGCGGCGGCACCGCGGCGCCGGCGCCCATCAAGACCCGGGCGATCCGCTTCCACGACGCGCCGGCACCCGCACCCGCCCAGCCCGCACCGGCGACCGCCGGCGAGGTGGCCAGCGCCGCCCCGGTCGCCCCGGCGCCGGCACCTGCCCCCCCGCCGCCGAGCGGCACGGCGCTGGGGCTCAACATCCTTTTCGAGTTCAACTCGCTCAACGTGGTCCCCGAATCGATCCCCTACCTGCAGCGCCTGGGCGAGGTGCTGAGCCTGCCGGAGAACCAGGGCAAGGTCGTCAACATCGTCGGCCACACCGACGCCTCCGGCAGTGCCGCCTACAACCAGACCCTCTCCGAGCAGCGCGCCCTGGCCGTCGGCCAGTACCTCGTCGACACCTGGCAGATCGATCCCAACCGCCTCGGGGTCGAGGGCCGCGGCAAGAGTCAGCCCCTGGCCGGCACCGACCCCTATGACGGGATCAACCGTCGGGTCGAGTTCTACGCGATCGAATGAGCGCCGCCGCCCCTGCCCCGACCGCCGAGACGCCGGCCCGGACCGCCGCCCGGGCCGGCCTCCTCTTGTCGCTCTGGCAGGTGCGGGCCGATCTCTACCAGAGCCTGGAGGAGCACACCCGCCGGGCGCTGGCCGGCAGCAACAGCCTCGATCCGGACGGCATCGAGGACTTCATCGAGCAGCAGGTCACGACCGAGCAGACCGAGTACATCGCCCAGTTCCTCTTCGTGCTGCGCTCCGCCGGCTGCGCCGAGCCCGGGCCGCTCGGCGCCTATATCGACCGCCACAACCAGATGATCGACCGTCTGCTCGCCGCGCTCGAGGACGCCAGGGGCGGCGGCCGGCCGGTGGGCGCCCGCCACAAGCAGCGGCTCTGGCGGCTCAGGAACGCCCGCTTCAACGAGCGGATGAAGGCGGGCTGCCTCGAGCGGCTCGGCGGCGGCCGGCTCATCCTCAGCCTCAAGGACCTCGAGCGCTTCATGGCGATGCACATGGACCCGACCCTCTGCCGCGACCGGCTCGACGCCCTCATCAAGGCCGGGCTGCTCGCCGACGACGTGCGCCCCAACATCCGCCTGATCTGGTCCGATGGCGCGCTCGAAGCCCTCGTCGCCCGGCATCTCGACGCCCTGGCCGACCGGCTCGTGGAGCTGCGCGATGCGCCGGCCTAGCCTCGCCCTGGCCCTGCTCGTGGCCCTCCTCGCCGCGACGGCGCTCGCCGCCACCGACCTGCGCATCCAGCTCAACCCGGCGCTCGCCGCGGTCCATGCGCAGGACCCGGCCAAGGCCGAGGCGATCCTCGAAGCGCTCGGCCGAATCGTCGAGGGCGGCACGCCGGCCGAACCGCCGCCGGCCACCCGCTCGATCGAGAACCCGGACCATCGCCGCCTGATCGAGGGCAACCCGCTGCTCGAGGAGGCCTGGCGCATCGACCCCAAGGCGGCGCTCGAGCAGCTCCGCGAGATCGTCGCCGCCGGCGGTGGCGGCTGAGCGCAACAGCGGCCCAAAAACGCCGGACCCGGCGCTCGCCGTCTCGTTTTTGCCGCCGAGCTGTGGCAAGGACGGGCGCGCGCGGCAGGCGCACACCCGCTTCGGCGCCAATCGGTCAGGGCGAGCCCCGATCGATCCCGACCCGCACCCACCCCGACCACGAACCGCCCGACCGAACGGCGTCGGCGAGAACAGGAACGTCATGGCCAAGAACCGCCTCGAGAAGAAGCTGCAACGGATCCGCCAGGATCCGAGCGGGGCGAAGGACTTCATCATCTGCGACGCCAAGGACGGCGACATGGGCGGCGGCATCCCGATGCCGGGCCCGGTGCTCGACGCCAAGGGCAAGCCCACCGGCCGCTACAAGACGGCCGAGGACCATCTGGCCCAGGTGACGGCGCTGGTCGAGCAGGACATCCTCGACATGGTGCTGCTCTCGGTCGGCAATCTCGACCGGCTGAAGAGCCGCGGCGTCTTCGAGGGCAGCAAGATGGGCACGGCCATCCGCGCCAACGACACGACGGACATCTGGGGTGCGCGGCACAGCCGCTACAAGCAGCAGCCCTCGGTGCCGCATCGCACGGCCCTGGTCGAGCATGCCAAGGAGTTCACCGATCTCGGGCTCTACTCGATCACGTTCATGAACGATGCCGAGACCGACGCGCTCGCCGGCGAGCTCTACCGCGAGTTCCGGATGGAGGCCGAGGCCTTCGGCTTCAAGCACTTCCTCGAGGTCTTCAACCCCAATGTCGGGATGAGCGAGCTCGGCTCGGAGGAGATCGGCCAGTTCGTCAACGACAACATCGTGCGGGTCATCGCCGCCGTGCCGATGGCGCAGCGCCCGGAGTTCCTGAAGATCGTCTACAACGGCCCGAGGGCGCTCGAGGAGCTGGTCGCCTACGATCCCTCGATCATCGTGGGTATCCTGGGCGGTGGTGCGGGCACCACGCGGGACACGTTCGAGCTCTTGAAGGCTTCGCAGAAGGGCGGGGCACGGGTCGTCCTCTTCGGCCGCAAGATCAACCTCGCCGAGGACCCGCTCGCCATCGTCGCCCTGATGCGGCAGATCGTCGAGGGCGAGGTCGGGCCGGAGGAGGCGGTCAAGGCCTATCACGACGGGCTGAAAAAGAAGGCTATCGCCCCCAGGCGGCCACTCGCCGATGACCTCGAGATCACCGAGGCCGTGCTCAAGCTCTGAGCGCCCGCACCGTGGCCGGGTCGCCCGGCGGCTCGGCCACGGTTGCGCTCAGAGCACGACGAAACCAGCGGCGCCGGCGGCCAGCACCACCGCCCAGGCCGGCAGCCGCCACGCCGCCAGTGCCACGAAGGCCGCGGCCGCCAGCGCCATCGCCACCGCCGGGCGCGGCGTCGCGACTATGCCGGCGGTGAACACCGGATCGTAGAGGGCCGCGGCCAGGAGCCCGACCACGGCGGCGTTGACCCCCATGAGCGCCCGCTGTGCTGCGGGTGCTTCGCGAAGGCGCTGCCAGAACGGCAGGGCGCCGACGACGAGCAGGGCCGAGGGCAGGAAGATGGCAAGGAGCGCCAGCGTCGCGCCGAGCAGCCCCGTCGGCGGCGTCTGCATGACGGCGCCCAGATAGGCGGCGAAGGTGAACAGCGGGCCCGGCACCGCCTGCGCCGCGCCGTAGCCGGCGAGGAACGCCTCGCCCTCGACCAGCCCAGGCCCCACCACCTCGGCCTGCAGCAGCGGCAGCACCACGTGGCCGCCGCCGAACACCAGGGCACCGGCGCGATAGAAGCCATCGATCAGGCGCAGCACCGCGTCGCCGGTCGTCCCGGCCAGCAGCGGCAGCAGCACGAGCAGCACCGCGAAGCCCGCGAGACAGGCCAGCGCCGTGCCGCGGCGCACCGACACCGCGAGCCCATCCGCCTCGCCCGGCCGGTCGGCGGGAGACCGGAGCCAGGCGAGGCCGGCAAGCCCGCCCAAGACAATCACCCCGACCTGCCCGGCAGCCGTGGGCAGCAGCATGGCCCCGATCATGCCGGCGACGGCGATGGTCGCCCGCTCCCGGTCTGGCGCCAGGGTCTTCGCCATGCCGAGCACCGCATGGGCGACCACGGCCACGGCCGCCGCCTTCAGCCCCTGGATCCAGCCTGTGCCAGCGGCCGCGGTGAGCGTGTCGACGCCGTAGGCGAAGGCGACCAGCAAGAGCGCCGACGGGAGGGTGAAGGCGGTCCAGGCAGCCAGCATACCCGGGTAGCCGGCGCGTATCAGGCCGATCGCCATTCCGACCTGGCTGGAGGCCGGGCCCGGCAGGAACTGGCAGAGCGCCACCAGATCGGCATAGGCACGCTCCGACAGCCAGCGCCGGCGAACGACGAAGGCTTCGCGGAAATAGCCGAGATGCGCCACCGGGCCGCCGAACGAGGTGAGCCCGAGGCCCAGAAACACCCGGAAGACCTCGAGCGGCGAGGCCCGACCGGTCTGCTCGTCACTTTCGCCGGCCATGCCTCGTCCTCTTGACCCGGGAGCGCCATCGCCAGCGCAGGGCTAGCGACCCCTTGTGACGATCGGATGACAATGGTGTGCGGCTCAGCCGCCGGTGACGGTCTCCGGCAGCACGGCCATGATCGCGTCGTGGACCGGGCGCACGGCCGGCGTGGCCGGGACGTGGACCTCGCGGTAGAGCCGCTCGTAGAGTGCCGCCTCGTTCGGCTCGGGCGCCACCTCGACCTCGCCGGCGCGCATCGCGGCCAGTGCCTCGGCCTGGCCCGCGAACACCCCTGCAGCCAGCCCGGCGAGCAGCGCCGCACCGGCGGCGACGCTGTCCGGCAGCTCCACCACGGTCACGGGCCGGCCGAGCATGGCCGCCTTGATGCGCATGTAGAGCGGGTTCTTCGTGAGCCCGCCGATCACCCGGACGGCCGAAGGCGGCCCGGCCGGGATCAGCCCCAGCATGCCCTCCGCGCAATGCCGGCTGTCGGCGGCGATGCCCTCCAGCACGGCGCGGAACAGGTCGCCGCGGGTGACGTCGGTGCTCAAGCCCAGGAAGGCCCCCTTGGCGCGGGCGTTGGGGCGGGGTGCCGTGCCGAGGCGCAGATGCGGCAGGAAGACGGCGCCATGGCTGCCGGCCGGTGCCGCCGCCGCCTCGTCGACCAGGGCCGCGTAGTCGGCGCCGGCGGCGACGCTCTGGCGGAACCACTCGATCGCCCCGCCGGCGGTGAACAGCCCGCCGATGACGTACCAGACCGGCTTCTCGACATAAGAGATGCCCTGGGCGTAGCCGGCCCGGCCGAGGGCCGGGTCACGGGAGGGCCGGTCGGTGCCCATCAGGCTGGCTTCGGTGGTGCCGGTCGAGGTCAACAGCACGCCCGGCCGCATCGCGTCGGCGGCGATGGCACCCACGACGTGGTCGTGGCCGCCGGCCGCGACCACGCAGTGCCGCGGCAGGCCGGTGGCCGCCGCACCCGCCTCGGTCACCCGGCCGAGTGCCGCGCCGCTCGGCACCAGCGGCGCCATCAGCGCCGGATCGACACCGACCGCCTCGAGCACCTCGGTCGACCAGGCGAGCCGGCCCAGGTCGAGGGCGTAGGTGCGGCAGGCCAGGCTGTAGTCGGTGGCCATCTCGCCGCAGAGCCGCCAGGCCAGATAGTCCGCCGTGTTCAGCCACTTGACCGTGGCGGCAAAGGGCTCCGGCCGATGCCGCCGATGCCAGAGCAGCTTCGAGAGCCCGTAGATGGGCTCGGGCGCCAGCCCCGAGATGGCGAACAGGCGATCCTGGCCGAGGGTCGACACGATGTGGTCGAGCTCCGCCCTGGCGCGCTTGTCGAACCAGGCGATGGCGGGCCCGGTGGTGTCACCCTTGCCGTCGATCGGGACCGCCGTCTCGCCCATGCTGGCGAAGCACACACCCTGCACCCGGCCGGGGTCGGAAACGGTGCCGAGTGCCGCACGAATGGCGGCCGCCGCGGTGCGCCAGAGCGCCTCGCCGTCGTACTCGGCCCATTCGGGCCGGGGATAGCGGATCGGCGTCGGCTCGCTGGCGCTCGCCACGACCCGGCCCGCGACGTCGAACACCACGGCCTTGGTGTTGGTGGTGCCAGCATCCACCCCGACCAGCAATGCCTCGCCCGTCCGCTCCGTCACCCCGACCACTCCGCCGCCGAGCCTCCCCTGGACGCCGTCCCGGCCAGCGCGACGACGGCGCCTCTTTGCCAGCCACCGGCGCGATCGTCCAGGAGCCGGTGGCCCGTCCGGCGGCTCAGGTCATAGCGGCCCGCCTCGCGAACGCCGGCTCAGCGGGCGTGCTCCTCGGCGAGCAAGGCCCGGAAATAGGGGATCGTGCGACCCAGACCCTCGTCCAGCGTCACCGTGGGCTGCCAGCCCAGCACCTGCTGCGCCTGGTCGATCACCGGCTGCCGCTGCAGCGGATCGTCCTCGGGCAGGGGCGCAGTGGTGATCCTGGAGCGCGACCCGGTCAAGTGAATGATCTTCTCCGCCAGTTCGCGGATCGTGAACTCGCCGGGATTGCCGAGATTGATCGGTCCGGTGACGCCGTGCGGCGTCGCCATCAGCCTGATCAGGCCCTCCACCAGATCGTCGACGAAGCAGAAGGAGCGGGTCTGGCTGCCGTCGCCGTAGAGCGTGATCGGGTCGCCCTGCAGCGCCTGGACGATGAAGTTGGAGACCACCCGGCCGTCGTTGGGGTGCATCCGCGGCCCGTAGGTGTTGAAGATGCGCGCGATCTTGATGCCGAGGTCGTGCTGGCGGCGGTAGTCGAAGAACAGGGTCTCGGCGCAGCGCTTGCCCTCGTCGTAGCAGGCGCGCGGGCCGATCGGGTTGACGTTGCCGCGATAGGTCTCGGGCTGCGGATGGATGGTCGGATCGCCATAGACCTCGGAGGTCGAGGCCTGGAGTATCTTGGCCTTGGTGCGCTTGGCGAGGCCCAGCACGTTGATGGCGCCGATGACGGAGACCTTGGTCGTCTGCACCGGGTCGCGCTGGTAGTGGATGGGCGAGGCCGGGCAGGCGAGGTTGTAGATCTCGTCGACCTCCACATAGAGCGGGAAGGTGATGTCGTGGCGCATCAGCTCGAAGCGCGGGTTGTCCATCAGGTGCGCCACGTTCATCCGCCGGCCGGTGAAGTAGTTGTCGACCGCCAGGACCTCGTGCCCGGCGTCGAGGAGACGCTCGCACAGGTGGCTGCCGACGAAGCCGGCACCGCCGGTGACGAGAATGCGCTTGGACGTCAGGGACATGGGGTTTCCGTCAGTAGGCGTTCTTGTGGACGAAGCCACGAATCACGGTCAGGATCAGGATCCAGAAGTCGAGGCTGAAGGACCAGTTGCGGATATAGTGAAGATCGTGGGCGATGCGCCCCGCCATCTTCTCCTCGGTGTCCGTCTCGCCGCGATAGCCGTTGACCTGCGCCCAGCCGGTGATGCCGGGCAGGACGGCGTGGCGGGTGGCGTAGTGCTCGATCAGCGACATGTACTGGTTGTCGAGGGCGACGGGATGCGGCCGCGGACCGACGAGGCTCATCTCGCCCCGAACGACGTTGATGAGCTGCGGCAGCTCGTCGATGCTGGTCCGACGGAGGACGGCGCCGACCCGGGTGATGCGCGGATCACCGCGGGTCGCCTGCCGGTAGGCCTCGCCGGGTGGCTCGGCATCCGCGACCATGCTGCGGAACTTCCACATCCAGAAGGTGCCGTGGTTGAAGCCGTTGCGCTGCTGCCTGAAAAAGACCGGGCCGGGGCTGTCGACCCTGATCGCGATGGCGACGCAGACAAAGAGCGGTGCCAGGAAGACGAGCAGCAGCACGGCGCCGATCCGGTCGAAAAGCTCCTTCAGGAGCTTGCCCCAGTCGCGGATCGGACGGGTCGAGACGGTGACGAGCGGCAGGCCGGCACCGCCCAGCAGCTGGTGCCGGGCCAGGGCGAAGCCGGCGCTGTCGGGGGCCAGGCGCACGTCCACCGGCAGCATCGAGAAGGCCCGCACCGCCTCCAGCACCTGTCGCTCTGCACCCCAGGGCAGGGCCACCACGATCTCGCTCACCGGGTTGCGCCGGCAATAGCGGACGAACGAGTCGACGGCCATGCGGAACGCCCGGTCGGACACATTCGGGCGCACCGTTGCCGCATGCACCAGGGTCGTGCGGAAGTGGCGGCGCTCACCCAGGTGGGCGGCGAACGCGCCCGCGAGGTTCTGGGTGCCGAACAGCGCGACCCGGCGGCGGTAGGGGCTGTCGGGCAGGCGCACCGCCTTCTCGAACAGCCGGGCCACAGCGACGTGCACGAGCATCAGCGCCAGTGCGGCGCTGGCGAGCCAGGTGACGAACCAGCCACGGCTGTGGACCTCCGTGGTCTTGGTGAGGAACACCGCGACGAGGAAGATGGTTGCCGCGATCAGCAGCGCCTTCACGCTCTGCGAGCCCGAGTCCAGGCCCTGCTCCAGCTTCTCGAAATCGAGATGAAGGACGAAGCGCGCGGTGAGGAAATAGACCAGGGCGACGGCGATCCCGATCAGCGCGTAGTCGCCGGGATGCGGCGCGCTCTGCAGCACCAGGGGATAGTACACGGCCTGGGTGACGACAGCGGTCCCGGCCACCGTCAGGGCGGTCAGCAGGAGGGTCAGATCGGCGGCGACGGCGGGCGGGCAGAGCTTGCACAGCCGGTACGCCAGCGACGGGCGCGCGACGGCTCCCCGCTGCTGCAACCGACGCGCCGCCGCCTCGGACATCAGGACAACGCCGACCGGCCGCCGGCCGCAGACGCACAGCCGGGCGAGGCAGGCGCACCACCCGCCAACACAATGCGAACAGCCTCGAGCGGACCGGCCATGCAGCCCGACGGTCGCTGAAACACAGACGGAACCAATCCGCTAGGGGTGGAGCCTCGCCCACCGCCTGAAAAGTATGGCACGCCCGAGCCGAACTGGGCAATCCAAAGGCCGCCCGGCCGGTCGACCCGCGGCACTCTTGGAGTGGTCCCGTTGCCCGGGCCGCACAGGTTGCAGCTTTCGCCGCGCGCCCGAACGCGCCGGCCGAGTCGTTATCGGCCGTTCCCCGGCTGCCGAGACGCCGAGGCGGGCGTGCCTCAGCCCGCCGCGCGGAGGGTCGTCCGCGCGCCGTATTTCTGCCAGTAGTAGCTGACCGTTTCGTCGAGCAGCTCGTCGAGGCCGCGATGCGGGGTCCAGGCCAGCCGGGCCTGCTCGGCGCTGATATCCAGGACCCGCCGGTCGCAGTCCTCGTAGCCCTCGCCGTAGAAATCCCGTGCGCTGATCTCCTGGATCGGATGATCGAGGTAGCGGTCGTCGCCGCTGACGCGGGCAAAGGCGCGGCGCACCCCTTCCGCCAGCTCGCGCATGCTGACCTCGTTGGCCGGGTTGCCGATGTTGTAGAAGTGGTTGAGCGCCTGGGCCGGTCGATCGACGATCGCCACCAGCGCATCGATGGCATCGTGAATGGAGGTGATCGTGCGCCGCGCCCGACCGCCGTCGACCAGCAGCATGGGCTCGTTCCTCAACACCGCGGCCACGAACATGGCGAGCACCCGCGGCTTGCCCTCGCCCTCGATGCCGGGCAGGTAGTCCATCCGCGGCCCGAAGAAGTTGAACGGGCGGACGATCGCGAACGCCAGCCCGGTCTCTTTGTGGTAGGCATAGATCAGCCGCTCCAGCAGCTGCTTCGCGGTGGCGTACGTCCACCGCTGGTTCTGTATCGGACCCATCACCATCGGCGTCCGCTCGGCATCCATCACGTAGAGGTCCGCGCTCTCGTAGGCCGCATCGGCGACATAGCTCGCCAACGTGCGGCCATAAACCTCGCTGGTCGAGTAATGGATCAATGGCTTCTTGTACTTGCTCGCCAGCTCGACGATCGGATATCCGTCAATGAAATTGGCGTAGATCGTGCGCAACGGCTCGGTGTTGTACTGCGAGGGATTGCAGATCGCCGCGAGATTGATGATCCAGTCGCAGGACGCGACGTCCTCCTCGAACGCCGCGTAGGCCATCGGTCCCTTGAGCAGCCGCTGGCGCATGAGCAGCCGCGGGTGGTCCAGCAAATGGCTGATCTTGGCCGTCTCGCCGTCCCAGCCCACCACCGCCACACCGTCACGGGCGAGCATCCGCTCGACGAAGTGGCTGCCGATGAAGCCACCACAACCCGGAACCAGTATTCTCATGCCGAACCCTCAACAGCCGCAGGCTCGATTCGTAGAACGACACGCAGGGAAATGCAAAAGCTTTGCAGCGGCAAAGGGCGGTGACCATACGATCCTACACCAGCAGCAATAATGTCATCCATCTACTTTCAGGCTAGCCAAGACGAGCGACAGGGCGGAAAGTCCGGCCGCTGCTGAAGCGGCTCTCACGTGATACGTGCTTGGCGCGAACGGGTGGACGCTTTCAGGCGTGGTGCCGGACGCCGATGGCGACGCGCGGCTGGCCGCTGAGCGACACCAGCCGCCCCCGCTCGGCGACGCAGTAGGGCTCGCCTGTGGTATGGCCGACGACGACGCCGTCGCGCAGCACCGGCGTTGCAAAGTTCACGACCGCGCCGTCGCGGCGCGCGCCGAACCAGCCCGGATGCACGAGGGTGACCGCAACGACACGGTTGGCGGGGTCGATATGCAGGGCATCGGCCGTGCCCGTCTCGAAGGCGAGACCGGCGTCCAGGAAGACCTCGAAATCCGCGCGGTCGGGCGGCGCCATGCAGTCCATCGCCACGCCGGCCGCGAGGGCGGCGATCCCATGGATCGGATGGATGGCGTTGTGCAGCACGGCCACCCGGTGCCCCGCTGCCCGATCCTCGAGGAAGGCCGCACCCAGATCGCCCCTGGCCGCGACGAAGGCGCTGTTCGCCGCGTGCAGCCGCCCCTGGCGGTCGAGCACGATGAGGCCGGCATCGGCGTCGGGATGGGCGGCGAGCTCCGCTGCGATGGCCGCTTCGGGATCCTGCCCGGCCCGCAGCCGAGCCAGCACGGCCACGTTCAGCGGCGGCGCACCGGCCACGCCCGGCACGTTCGGCAGGCGGTGACCGGTGACGAGGCCGACGGCAGGATCGGCCGGGGTGAACTGGGCCAACGGCTCGGGGCGGTCGGGACCGCTCGACATCAGGGCGGCGAAACGGGCGCTGGCGATCTCGGCGGGTGGCGGGGTGCCCGTGGTCTCGCCCTCGACGAACAGCGTGGTGGTGCCGCCGCGCTGGGTCTCGGCCCGGCGCAGCTCGCCGGCCTCGGTGATCACGACGAAGCTCACGAAGCCGCGAATGGCACCGCGCGTGACCTTCTCCACGGCCTCGAGGGCGCGAAAGGCGGCGAGGCCCGCATTCGCCCCGGTGACGGCGATACCGATGGTCATGCCGCCACCAGATGGCCGGGAGCCACCTCGGCGAGCGGACCGCGCGGCATCGTGGCGAGGTCGAGCTTCGGCACGGCACCCCGCCGCCGGGTGGGGTCGGGGATCGGCACGGCGGCGAGCAGCGCCTTGGTGTAGACGTGGCGGGGATCGTTCAGCACGGCAGCCCTTGGCCCCAGCTCGACGATGCGGCCGCGCTGCATGACCGCCACCCGGTGCGCCATCTCCTCGACCACCGCCATGTCGTGGCTGATGAAGAGATAGGCCAGGCCCAGGCTCTGCTGCAGCTCGAGCAGCAGCTCCAGGACCTGGGCCTGGACCGAGACATCGAGCGCGGAGGTCGGCTCGTCGGCGACGATCAGCCTGGGGCCGACGCCCAGTGCCCGGGCGATGCAGACGCGCTGCCGCTGGCCGCCCGAGAACTCGTGCGGGTAGCGGCGGATCTGGTCGCCGGTGAGCCCGACGCGGTGGAACAGCGCCTCGACCCGGTCCTTCAGCTCCTGCCCCCTGGCGATCCGGTGGATGATCATCGGCTCGGCCACGATCTCGCCGACGCTGATGCGCGGGTTCAAGGACGCGAACGGGTCCTGGAAGATCATCTGCATCTGCCGCCGGGCCCGCCTGAGGCCGGCGGGGCCGAGCTTCCTGACGTCGCGGCCATCGATGTTGATCTCGCCCTTGTCGACCTCGATCAGGCGCAGGATGGCGCGGCCGGTCGTCGACTTGCCGGAGCCGCTCTCGCCGACGATGGCGAGCGTCTCGCCGGCGCTGAGCGTGAAGCCGACATCGTCCATGGCGACCACACCCTGATCACCGATGCCGAACTTGGCGAGCAGGCCCGAGCCGCCGAAACGCTTGGTCAGGCCCTGGGCGTCGACGATGGAGGTGCCGCGGTCGACCGGGACGGGTTCCGCGACCACGGTTCGCGGCGTTGACTGCGTGGCGTAGCCGCCGAGCCGCGGGACGGCTGCCAGCAGCCGCTGGGTGTAGGCTTCTGCGGGCTCGGCGAAGATCGCCGCGACGCTGCCCTCCTCGACCTTGCGGCCCTGGTGCATCACGACGACCCGGTCGGCCATCTCGGCGACCACGCCCATGTCGTGGGTGATCAGGATGATGCTGGTGCCGAAGTCGCCCCTGAGCTCGCGCATCAGGTCCAGGATCTGCGCCTGGACGGTGACATCGAGCGCGGTCGTGGGCTCGTCGGCGATCAGGATGTCGGGCTCGGTCGCCATCGCCATGGCGATCATCACCCGCTGGCGCATGCCGCCCGAGAGCTCGTGCGGGTACTGCTTCAGCCGCTGCCGGGGCTGGCCGAGGCCGACCCGGTCGACCATCTCCATCGCCTTCGCGTTGGCCTGGTCCTGGCTCATGCCGCGATGCTCGATCAGGCCCTCGGTGAGCTGGCGGCCGATGGTCAGGACCGGGTTCAAGGACGTCATCGGCTCCTGGAAGATCATGGTGAGCCGGTCGCCGCGCAATCGTCTCAGGCGCTCCTCCGGTAGCGCCAGGAGGTCCTGGCCGCCGTAGTGCGCCCTGCCCTGCTCCACCGTCGCACTACGCCCCGGCAACAGGCCCAGGAGCGCCAGGCTGGAGACGCTCTTGCCGGAGCCGCTCTCGCCGACGATGGCCAGCGTCTCGCCCTTGCCCAGCGTGTAGGAGAGGTTCTTCACCGCCTCGTTGCGGTTGCGACCATAGCCGAAGGTGACGGCGAGATTCTCGACCGTGAGGATCGGGGCGGGCATCGTCAGCGCTGCCGCTGGCGGGGGTCGAGCACCTCGCGGATGCCGTCGCCCAGCAGGTTGAAGCCCAGCACGGTGACCGCGATGGCGATGCCCGGGAAGATCATCATCCAGGGGGCCCGGGAGATCAGGTCGCGCGAGGCCGAGAGCATGAAGCCCCATTCGGGCTGCGGCGGCTGGGCGCCGAGGCCGAGGAAGGAGAGGCCGGCCGCGGCGAGCACGGCGGTCGAGATGCCGAGCGTGCCGACAACGATCAGCGTCGGCACGACGTTGGGCAGGAGGTGGCGGAAGATCAGGCGGAGATGCCCTGCCCCGCCGGCGACGGCAGCTTCGAAATAGGGCTTGGAGCGTTCGACCAGCACCACGCTGTGGGTGATCCGGGCGTAGAACGGGATGCTGGCGATGCCGATCGCGATCATCGCGTTGGTCAGGCCGACGCCGAGAATGGCGAGACAGGCAAGGGCGATGACGATCTCGGTGAAGGAGAAGAGGACGTCGACCAGGCGCATCAGGACGCGCTCGGTCCAGCCGGCGGCGTAGCCGGCGACCAGGCCCAGCAGCAGGCCCGAGGTCAAGGAGATGCCGACGGCGATGGTGCCGATCATCAGGGTCAGGCGGGCGCCGTGGACGATCCGGGAGAAGACGTCGCGGCCGAAATCGTCGGTGCCGAACCAGTGGTCCCAGGAGGGTGGGGCGAGCCTGGGGCCGGCAGCCATCCGCAAGGGGTCGTGATGCGCGATCCAGGGGGCGCCAAGTGCCGCGATCACCAGGACCAGGACGATGACCAAGCCGATCGCACCCGACGGGCTCCTGGCCAGCAACCACCAGAACGAGCCCTTGCCGAGCTCGCCGGCGGACACCGGGACATGGTCGACCCGTGCCGCCATCAGCCGTACCGGATCCGCGGGTCGAGGAAGGCGTAGAGCACGTCGATGACCAGCGAGACGATCACGACGATGGTGGCGAAGAACAGGATGAAGCCCTGGATCAAGGGGTAGTCGCGGGCGAAGACGGCCTCGATCGCGAGCCGGCCGACGCCGTTCCAGGCGAAGACGTTCTCGACCACGATCGCCCCGCCCATCAGATAGGCGAACTGGAAGCCCAGAAGCGCCACGATGGGCACGAGCCCGGCCCGGAGCGCATGGCGGTAGAGGACGAGAGCCCGGGGCAGGCCCTTGGCATGCGCGGTACGCACGAAGTCCTGGTCGAAGATATCGATCATCGCCGAGCGGGTCAGGCGGGCGAGCACGGCCGCGTTGGCGAGGCCGAGGGTGAGTGCCGGCAGGATCAGGCTCCGCCAGTCCGAGCCCGCCACCGGGAACCAGCCGAGCTGCAGCGCGAACAGGAAGAGGAGCAGGAGGCCCAGCCAGAAATGCGGCATCGAGACGCCGACGATGGCGATCAGCATGGCGCCGACGTCCAGCGCCGTGCCGCGGTGCAGGGCGGCGAAGAATCCCAGGCTCATGCCGACGAGGACCGCGATCGCGAGGCTGGCGGTCGCCAGCATCAGCGTCGCCGGGAAGCGGGCGAGGAGCACGTCGAGCACGGGCTGGTTGCCGACGATGGTGCGGCCGAGATCGCCCTCCATCAGCCGGCCGAGATACATCAGGTACTGGATGTGGATCGGCTGGTCGAGGCCGAGGGCCGTGCGGGTCGCCTCGATCTGCTCGGGCGTCGACTGGAAGGTGGCATACATGATCCGCACCGGGTCGCCCGGGACCAGGTGGATCAGCAGGGTCACGGCGATGGTCGCGATCCAGATGGTGATCGCGGCGGCGAACAGGCGCTGGGCGATGAAGCGGAGCATGGGATTGGCGGCTGTGGCCCCCGGCCGATCGCCCGGCCGGGGGCGCCGGTCAGCTCAGCCCTTGATCTGCACGTCGGCGAATTGCGGGTGGAGGAAGGGGCCGACGACGAAGCCCTCGACCTCGGGCCGGACGGCGAAGACCCATTCCCAGCCGGGGGTGTAGAGGCCGATATGGACGGCGTTCTCCATAAGGTACTGGATCACGTCGTGGACGGCGGCCTTGCGCGCCTCGGGCTCGGTGGTGGTGCGGGTCAGCTCGAGCATCGCGTCGAGCTCGGGCGAGGTGTAGCCGCTGTAGGCACCCGGCGAGTGCCAGAGCGCATAGAGGATGTCCGGGTCGTACCAGGACCAGGTCATCATGTCGAAGGTGCCGGGGCTCGGGTCGTCCGGGCTCTCGTTCTGCTCGCGGACCCGGGCGTTCATGGTGCCGATGTCCATGATCTCGATCGCCGCCTGGATGCCGACCTGGGCGAGCTGCGCCTGGAAGATCTCGGCCAGCTTGTGGCGGTTGCCGCCGGTCCAGACATACATCGTCGTCTGCAGCGGGTTGGACGGCCCGTAGCCGAGCTCGGCCAGGAGCTCCATGGCCTTGTCCGGGTTGTACTCGTAGCCGAACCGGGCGCAGAACTCCTGGTCGTTGCCGAAGACGCCCCTGGCGATCGGGCACCACTCGCGCTGGCTGAGGCCGCCATAGATGATGTCGATCGCCATCTCGGGGTCGGTGGCGTAGGCGACGGCCTGCCGGGCACGGATGTCGTCGAAGGGCGGCCGGGAGATGGTGAACTCCCAAAAGACGTTCTGGCCGGTGTTGTCGGCGACGACGATGTCGAGCTCGCCTGCCGCCTGGATCGCCGGGATGTCGTCGAAGGGCGGCTCGGCGATGTGCACCTCGCCGGTCCGAAGGGCGGCGAGCCGGGTCTGCGCCTCGGGCACGGTGCGGATGATCAGCCGCTCGACATGGGGCGGCCCCTGGTTCTCGAGCGGCCGGCCCCAGTTGACGTAGTCCGGGTTGCGCTCGAGCGTGACGGTGTCGCCCCGGACCCAGCTCGCGAGCTTGAACGGCCCGGTGCCGATGGCCGTCGTGCTGCCGAAGGTGGCGGGATCGTTGCTGGCGCAGACCATCGAGGAGAAGCTGTCGGCGAGGAACGGGATGAAGGCGCCGAAGCGGCTGGCGAGATCGACCCGGAAGGTCAGGTCGTCGATCACCTCGACCGTCTCGATCGGCCCCCAGGCGGTCTGCGTGAGGCTCGCCGTGTCGGCGGCGAACGCCCGGTCGATGGTGAACTTGACGTCCTCGGCCGTGAACGGGCTGCCGTCGTGGCAGAGAATGCCCTCGTTCAACGTGAAGGTGTAGGAGAGGCCGTCCTCGCTCTCCTCCCAGCCGCTCGCCATGTTCGGGACGGGCGTGCCGTCCATGGCGAAGGCGAGCAGCGTGTCGAAGATCTGGTCCCAGACCTGCATCGAGAGCGTGCTCGTCGCCCGGTGCGGGTCGAGCGAATCGATGTCGCCGTAGCGGGCCCAGACCAGGTCCTGGGCCTGGGCGGAGGCCGCTGGCAGGGCCAGCGTGGCGGTGGCGATGGCCGCGGTCGCGAGCGCGGCGCATCTCGAATGTCGGCGCATGACGGACGTCCTCCGGTCTTGGTCGTTCCTGCCTGAGGCGAGCTTGCCCAGGGTCCGGAACGTCCGTCAAAGAAATTTCTTTTCTGCAACGAATAATTTCAATTCTGCTCCTTTTTGCCCGAATGGCTGGTGAATTCGGCTGAGCTTCGGTCAAACCTCCAGCGGATGCACCAGCTCGCCCCACTCCTCGTGGATGCTGTCGATCCGCTTCAGCCGCTCGACCGCGGCCTCGCCGAGCCAGGCGCCGAGCGAGGCGCAGAGATAGGCCATGAGGCTGACCGCCGCGGTCGGCGAATCGAACATCGCCGTGCCCGTGCTCCTGACCTTCAGGGTCACGCTGCCGTTGCCGCTCGCGAGGGCCGGACCGTCGGTGAGGTAGAGCACCCGCGTCCCCGAGGCGGCCGCCGAGGCCACGATGTTGCGCAACGACCGCGTCCGCCGGCCGACGGCGAAGGCCAGCATGACGTCGTTGGGCGTGATCGAGGCGAACTCCTCCGGCACCGAGAAGCCGCCCAAGGGGATCATGCGGATGTCGCTCCTCACCTTGATGAGCTGCGAGCGCGCGAAATGGGCGAGCGAGTAGTTGTCGCCGAAGCCGACAACCCAGAGCTTCTCGGCCTGGGCCAGCATCCGCACCGCCTTCGCGAGCTCGTCCGAGCGCTGCTGCTCGATGGTCGAGACCAGGTTCTGCAGCTCGGTCTGGAGGTGCTGGCCGAGCTCCGGCCGCTTGCCGGCATGGCGGAGCAGCGCCGGGCCGTAGCGCACCGGCATGGGCTCGGCCCGCTCCTCCCTGAGCCCCTTCTGCGCCGCCTTGAAGCTCGGATAGCCGAGGCGCTGGAACAGCCGGGCGGCCGTGGCCTTCGACACGCCCGCCCGGTCGGCGAGAGCCGTGGCGGAAGTGTCGATCACTGACCGCACGTCCTCCAGCAGCAGGTCGGCCAGCCGCCGCTCGGCCCGGGGCATGGCATTGTAGTGCTCGAGCAGGCGCTGCGGCAGCGGCGTTCCGGCGGGCATGGTCGCTCTGTTTCGCTATTAGACCGATTCTGAAACTTATTCGCCCCGTCGCCGCCTGCCAAGCCGCGACGCGCCCGGGGTCAGGGCCAGGGGGCGCCCGGCACCCTGCCGGCGAGGAGCCCCGCCAGTCGCTCCGCGACCAGGGTCGAGCCAGCCTCGTCGAGCCGGCGGAGGTCGAGGCCGAGCCGGTCGCCCGGGGCGTCGCGGTCGTCGACGAGGATCGCGGGATCGCCCGTCGCCAGGGCATGGGCGAGGTCGCGCGCGGTCGTCCCGCTGTCGGCCGGGTCGACATGCAGCGCCACGCCGCACGGCGTCGGCAGGAGCCGCAGCCCAGGACGCCCGCCGAGCCGATCGGCCAGCCGCGCCCGAAGCGCCTGCACCCGGGCCGTCGGGTCGTCGTCCAGGCAGGCGACGAGCGCCGCCAGATGGTCCGGGGCCGGCGCCACGAGCCGGCCGCGGCCGGTGGCACAGGCGGCACGCGCCAGCGCCACGAGGTCCGCCCGGCCGGCCACGATGCCGAGCGGCGGCCCGGCCAGGGCCACGGCCGCGTCGAGCACCAGGAGATCGGCCCCGGCATCGATCAGCGCCTCGCTGTCCGGGCAGCCGGGCGCCAGCACGATGGTCGGGATGCCTCGGGCGTGCGCGACATGACGCACCACCGGCAAGGGCGGCAGCATGCGCCGCGGCGGTGCGCCGTCCGCCAGATGGAGCACGGCGGCGGTGTCGCCCGCGAGCGCCGCCTCGAGCTCGTCCTCCAGCAGCTGGTCGACGCTGCCCACCGCCACGGGCGTTCCGCCGGCGAGCGCCAGGAGGTCGCGAAGCGGGCCCGCCACCGCGATGTCGTGGGCCGCCATGAAGACGAGCCGTCGCCCCTGCGGCCGGACGGCCAGGAGCGCGGCCAGCACCCCGCCGGCGAAACCGTGCGCGAGCGTGGCGGCCGGCGCGGCCAGCCGGCGCGCCACCGCCTGACCCGCCGCCTCCAGCGCCGGCACCGTGGCGAGCCCCTGCGTCAGACCCGGAGCCAGATCGATCACCCGTCGCATCGCCATCTCCCCGCAGCCCCGCCGTCGTTGCCAAGCACCGCCTGTCAGCTTAAGCCGCGGGTGCCGCCGGACAAGCGGCAGCCCTGGCCAGCCATCCCCAGCCACATCGCGCAGGCACATCCCCCATGCTCATGCACGCCGTGCGGGCCTTGACCGCGACCCCTCTGACGCGCGCCGTGGCCCTGCTGTTCCTCGCCAACGGCTTCGCGCTGGCCAATTGGTTCAGCCGCATTCCGGCGGTCAAGGAGACGCTCGAGCTGGGCGACGGGGCGCTCGGCCTGGCGTTGCTCGGCATGCCGCTCGGCTCGGCCCTGGTCCTGCCCTTCAGCGGCAGCCTGATCGGCCGGACTGGGGCCGGCCGGCTGGCGCTCCTGACCGGGATCGGCACCGCGGTCGCGGCGTCCCTGCCGGGCCACGCCGTGGGCTTCTGGAGCCTGGGCTTCGTGCTTTTCCTCCTCGGCGGCGCCAACGGCGCCATGGACGTCGCCATGAACGCCAAGGCGGCCGCGGTCGAGCGGACGACATCGTTCAGCGTCATGTCGGCCTTCCACGGCATGTGGGCGGTCGGCATCTTTCTCGGCAGCACGACCGGCAGCCTGTTCGCCGGGCTCGGGGTCCCGGCCGGACTGCACCTGCCGCTGGCGGGTCTCGCCGGGGCCCTGGTGGTGCTCCGTCTCTGGCCGGTGCTGGTCGACCGGCCGGCGCCGCGCCCGGCTGGCGAGCCGATGCTGGCCCTGCCGCGCGGGCCCATCTGGCCCCTGGCGCTGATCGCTACCGCCTCGTTCCTGGCCGAGGGGGCGGCCGCGGACTGGAGTGCCGTCTATCTCGCGAACGTGGTCGGCGCCTCGCCCGGTGTTGCGGCGCTGGCCCTCTCCGGCTTCTCGCTCGGGCTGGTCGCCACCCGCTTCGTCGCCGACGGGCTCGGTGCCCGCTACGGCGACCTCGCCCTGCTGCGCGGCGGCGCGCTCCTCGCCGGCAGCGGCATGGCCCTAGGCCTCCTGGTGCCGCTGGCTCCGGTCGCGATCCTGGGCTTCGTCGCGGTCGGCATGGGTTTCGCCGCGGTGGTGCCGATCGCCTTTCGCCGCGCCGCGAACCTCGAGGGCGTCGAGCCCGGGACCGGGGTCGCGGCGGTGGCGACGGTCGCCTATACCGGATTCCTCGCCGGCCCACCTTTGATCGGCCTGCTCGCCGAGGCGGTGGGCCTGCGCCTGGCGCTGGCCCTGGTGCCGTTGATGGCCTTGGCCGTCGCCGCGCTCACCCTGGCGCTCCGCCAGGGCCCCGATGGCTAATTCGGGGGACACATTACGCAATTTACGATTCGCGGTGGCAATGTGGAGAAAGGGCGGCCGGATGGCTGGCCGCGGCACGCAGCTCGCATCCCGATACGCAAAGTGTTAATTGCGTAATGTGTCCCCCGAATTAACCGACGCGGGCGATGGTGCGCGGCCCGCCGAGACGGACCCTAATTCCCCACGGCGTCGGCCGCGATCGCGCCCTGGATGGCCTCGAGCTCGGCGGCCAGCACCCGCAGCGCCTCGCCCCCGTCCGAATAGGGCGCGAAGACGATTCCCGCCGGCCGGTAGGCCAGGGTCGCCGTGCCATCGGCGTTCTCGGTGACGTAGAAGCGCAGCGGCGCCTCGTAGCCGGCGGCGGTGCTGGCCTCGAGCATGCGGATCGCGAACCCGGGGGCGAAGGCGTGGACCACCATGTTGCCCGGGATGTCGACACCGAGGCTGCGTGCCCCGACCGTGGCGCTGGCGGCCGACAGCTTGTTCAGCGGGCTCGCCGCGATGGCCACGTCGAGGCGGCCGACGAGGGTGGCGTAGTCGTGGCCGCTGCGCTCGACCGCAAAGCCGTCGAGCCTGTCGGGCATCTCGGCCAGGGCGATGCCGCCCCACAGGGTCACGGCGGCGGCGATTGCGACTGCGCGCATGGGCGTTCTCCCGTTCGATGACGTCGACCGTGCCCTAGCGAAAGACGGTCGCCGCCGCGACGCACGACCGATCACGGCCCGGTGAGCCCGCCCTCAGCCGCGCGCGTCCTCGCGGATCATCGCCGCCGCCTTCTCGCCGATCATGATCGTCGGGCCATTGGTGTTGCCCGAGACCACGGTCGGCATGATCGAGGCGTCGGCGACCCTGAGCCCGCGAATGCCGTGCAGCCGGAGCCGGGCGTCGACCACCGCCGTCGGGTCTGTCGCCGGCCCCATCTTGGAGGTGCCGGACGGGTGGAAGATCGTCCCGCCGGTCGCCCGGATGAACTCCATGAGGGCAGAGTCCTCGGCGGCCGCCGCCCCCGGCAGCACCTCCTCGGCCACGAAGGGCCGCATGGGCGCCTGGCCCATCACCCGGCGGATCAGCTTGAGCCCGTCGAGCATCGTCCGCCGGTCGCCTTCGGTCGAGAGATAGTTGGCGCGGATCACCGGCGGATCGGTGGGCAGGGCCGAGCGAAGCGTCAGCTCGCCCCGGCTCTCCGGCCGCAGCTGGCAGACCGAGATCGTGTAGCCGGGGAAGGGATGCAGGCCCTGGCCCACCTTGTCGGCGCTGAACGGAATGACGTGGAACTGCACGTCCGGGGTGGCCAGCTCCTCCCGCGTCCGCCAGAACAGCGTCGCCACCCCGGCCCCGACGGTGAGCGGCCCGGTCTTGAACAGCGCCCACTGCAGCGCGGCGAGACCACGGCGCAGCACGCTGTTGCTGACGTCGTTCAAGGTCACCGCCACCGGGCAGCGATAGATGCAGCGCGCCTGGAAGTGGTCCTGCAGATTCTTGCCGACGCCGGCGAGGTCGTGCAGCGGCTCGACGCCGCTCGCCTGCAGCTCGCCCGCCGGGCCGATGCCGGACAGCAGCAGGAGGTGCGGCGACTGGATCGCACCGGCCGCGAGCACGACCTCGCCGGCGGCCTCGACCGACTGCTCCCTGCCGTCCTGCGTGTAGTCGACGCCGACCGCCCGGCCGTCCTCGAGACGGACGCGGCACACCAGGCAGCCGGTGCGGATCTCGAGATTGGGACGGGCCTCGGCGTCGCGCAGATAGGCCACGGCGGCGCTGCAGCGCTTGCCGCCCCTGACGGTGAGCTGGAAATAGCCGCAGCCCTCCTGGGTGGCACCGTTGTAGTCCGGGTTGCGCGGGATGCCGGCGGCCTCGGCGGCAGCGATGAAGGCATCGGTGAGCGCCGACTTGTAGATCGGCGAGGTGACCGCCAGCGGCCCGCCGCGGCCGCGGAACGCCGGATCGCCGAGGGGGGTGTCCTCGATCGCCTTGAAGACCGGCAGCACGTCCTCGGCCGACCAGCCCGGATTGCCGAGCTGGCGCCAGTGGTCGTAGTCCTCGGCCTGGCCGCGGACATAGACGAGGCCGTTGATGGACGAGGAGCCGCCCAGGACCCGGCCCCGCGGCCAGGGGACCTGCCGCCCGCCGAGCTCCGGCTCCGGCTCGGTCTGGAAGGTGCAGGCGGTGGCCGGGTTGAAGATCGTTCGGTAGTAGCCGATCGGCACGTGGATCCAGGGGTTGCTGTCCCTGGGCCCGGCCTCCAGCAGCAGCACCCGCGTGCCAGGGTCGGTGGAGAGCCTGTTGGCGAGGACGCAGCCGGCGGAGCCGGCGCCGACGATGACGTAGTCGAAGCTCTCGGTCATGCTCGCTCGTTCGACCTCCCCGATCAGATGCCGCTATCGGGCTCCAGCCGCACCCCGTGGTGCTCGAGCCAGCGCGCGAGGCCGGCAGCATAGCTGCGGGCGACGTAGAGATCGAAGACCTCGCGCTCGACGCCGTGCAGCAGGACGGCGATGCCGGCGATCCCGGCCTGCGCCATCGCACCCGGCGGGAAGGCGGCGGGCTCGAGGTCGAGATTGCAGCCCTGCTGCAGCAGGGCGCGCGCACCCTCCCCCGCCAGCTGCAGGACGACGCGACCGTGGCTCTGGTCGATGGCGGCGGCGATGCCGTCGAGCCGTCGGCGCGCCTCGACCGCGACCGCGCCGCGGCGGCCGTCCGGATCGAGCGTCACGATCAGCCAGTCCCGCGGACGCAGGCAGAAGACGATGATGTCGCCGTCGCTCGTCGTGGCGTTCGGCCGGTCCGGCAGGGGCAGACCCAGGACCCGGCCGACATCGCCCTCCCGGCCGCGCCGGGCGATCACCTGGACCAGGCAGAGGCCCTGGCGCAGGCCGACGCGCGGCCCGCCGCGGGCGCCTTCGATCCCGCTCGAGGCCGCGACGGCCGGCCGCTCTTGCAGGGGCTCAGCCACGCAGCCGCTCCCCGTCGGGATCGACGAAGCAGGGCGGGCAGACCTCGACCGTCACCCGCTCCCTCTGCAACGGAAAAACGGCGTCGACCCGGTCGCCGTGTCGCTCGCGGCCGCGGGCGAGGAGGCCCAGCGCGATGTACGAGCCGACCGCCGGGCTCCAGGCGATCGAGGTGACGTGGCCCTGGTCGCTGGCCTGGACCGCAGCCTCACCCTCCGGCACCAGATGCGCCCCGGCGCGCAGCCGGGCCTTGGGCTTGACCGGCTTGAGCCCGACCAGCACCGGGCGGTCGGGATCGCGGAGCCCCTCGCGGTCGCGCAGCGCATGGCCGACATGGGGCTTCTTCTGCGACTGCATGCGGCCGAGGCCGAGATCGGCCGGCGTGGTCCGCCCGTCGAGCTCGGGCCCCGCCACGTGGCCCTTCTCGATCCGCATGGTCCCCATGGCCTCGAGCCCGTAGGGCACCACGCCCAGCCCGTCGCCCGCCCGCAGCAGCCGCTCGTAGAGGTCGGCGGCGAAGCCGGCCGGGACGTAGACCTCGAAGGCCCGCTCGCCCGAGAAGCTGATCCGGGCGATCCGGCAGACGACATCGCCGATCCGCCCTTCGGCCACGGCCATGAACGGAAAGGCCGCATCGTCGAGGGCCGGCTCGTCGACCACCTGCCGCAGGAGGTCGCGCGACCGCGGCCCGGCCACGGCCAGCCCGGCCCACTGCTCGCTCACCGAGGCGTAGGCGACCTCGAGCTCCGGCCAGAAAACCTGGTGGTGCAGCTCGAGGTGGCTCATGACCGAGGCGGCGTTGGCGGTGGTGGTGGTCAAGAGGTAGTGCCCGGGACCGAGGCACCAGACGGTGCCGTCGTCCATGACCATGCCGTCCTCGCGCAGCATCAGCCCGTAGCGGGCGCGGCCGGGCACGAGGCTCGCCATCGGGTTGCAGTAGAGCCGCTCGATCAGGGTGAGGGCATCGGGGCCCATGACCTCGATCTTGCCGAGCGGGGTGACGTCGGCGATGCCCACGGCCGAGCGCACCGCCGCGACCTCGCGCCGGCTCGCCCCGGCCATGTCCTCGGTCCCTTGCGGGAAGTAGCGCGCCCGCTGCCAGAGACCGGTGTCGAAGAAGACCGCCCCGCCTGCCGCCTGGACGTCGTGCAGCGGGGTGCGGCGCACCGGCGCGAAGTCCCGGCCCTTGTGGTGATGCGCCAGGGCGCCCAGTGCCACCGGCGTATAGGGCGGGCGAAACCCTGTGGTGCCGATCTCCCCCAGCGGCCGGCCGACGAGCCCGGCCAGGACGGCCTGGCCGACCACGCCCGTGCTCTTGCCCTGGTCGGTCGCCATGCCGTGGGTGGTGTAGCGCTTGGCGTGCTCCACGCCGCGATAGCCCTCACGCACCGCCAGCGCCATGTCGGCCACGGTGACGTCGTGCTGCAGGTCGACGAAGGCCTTGCCCGGCGCGCCGCCGGGCCCGTCCGGCACGGCGAAGAACGGGGTGACCGTGTAGGGCTCCTCCTCGTCGAGCACGGGGAGGCTCGGGGTGCGGGCGGCGAAGCCCAGCCGGCTTGCCAGGTCGACGGCATCGTTGGCGCCGTCCGCCAGGCAGTGCTCGAGCTCGAGCCGGCCGGCCGCGGCCCCCACCACGGTGAGGTCACCGGCGGCGGCAGGCGGGAGGAAGGCCTGCAGCTGCTCGTCCCAGTGCGGCCGCAGGCCCTTGTGCGCGGCCAGGTGCAGGGTCGGGCTCCAGCCGCCGCTCAGCAGAACCTGGTCGCAGGCGATCTCGCGCAGCCCACCCACGTCGTCCCGCATCACCACGCCCGCCACCCGCTGCCGGCCGAGGACGCGCTCAATGCGGCTGTGCCAGTAGAACGGCACGCCGGCCTCGTGCAGCTCGAGCACGGCGGGGTTGTCGAGCCGCGGCCCGGGGTCAACCACGGCCTGGACCGCGACCCCCGCCCGCGCGAGCTCGAGAGCGACGGCGTAGCCCGAGGGGTTGTTGGTGAAGACGACCGGCCGGGTGCCGGCGACGACGGCGTGCTCGTGCAGGTAGCCGCGGGCGGCGGAGGCCAGCATCACCCCCGGCAGGTCGTTGCCGGGCAGGGCGATGCCGCGCTCGATGGCGCCGGTGGCGAGGATCGTGGCCCTGGCCGTGATCCGCCAGTAGCGCTGCCGCGGCCGCTGCCCCCGCGCCGCTTCCGGCAGATGCTCGGCCACGCGCTCCACCGCCGCGAAGGTGCCGTGGTCATAGGCGCCGAAGACCGTGGTGCGCGGCAGCAGGCGGACATTCCGCATCGACCGCAACTCGGCCACCAGCGCCTCGACCCAGCCCATGGCCGGCGCCACATCGATCAGCCGCTGCTCGTGCCGCAGCCGCCCGCCCATCGCCGCCATCTCGTCGGCCAGGACGACCCGCGCGCCCGCCCGGCCGGCCACCAGCGCGGCCACCAGCCCCGCCGGCCCTGCCCCGACGATCAGGATGTCGCAAAAGGCATGCGCCTTCTCGTAGTGGTCCGGGTCGGGTGCGAACGACGCCCGGCCGAGCCCGGCCGCCCGGCGGATGACCTTCTCGTAGACCGCGGTCCAGGCCCGGGGCGGCCACATGAAGGTCTTGTAGTAGAAGCCGGCGGCGAGGAAGCGCGCGAGCAGACCATTGACGGCCATGACGTCGACGGCGAGCGACGGCCAGCGGTTCTGCGACCGGGCCTCGAGCCCGGCGCAGAGCTCGACCATGGTGGCCGGCGTGTTGGGTATGGCCGCGGCCCCCTGCCCCACGGTCACCAGCGCATTGGGCTCCTCCACGCCGAAGCCCACGAGCCCGCGGCGGCGGTGGTACTTGAAGCTGCGGCCGACGAGGTCGATGCCGTTGGCGATGAGCGCCGAGGCCAGCGTGTCGCCCGGATGACCCTCCAGCTTCCGGCCGTCGAAGGCGAAGGCCAGCGCCGTCCCGCGGTCGATCCGCCCGCCGCTGGCGAGGCGCCGCCCCGGCCCGGTCATCGGCCGGCCTCGGACGCGAGCTCGACCCGGCTGATCTCGTGGCTCGCCGTGTCGCGGGTGACGAGCAGCCAGGCCCGGCAGCCCTGCACATGCTGCCAGAGCTCGGCGACCGGTCCCCTCGGGTTGGGCGGGACGTAGACGAAGTCGACCCAGCCGGCGACCGGCGCGTCATCGGCCGGCCGGCGGCCCGGCGCGTTGCCGTGGCAGACGAACTCCTCGCTGCCGCGCGAGCCGCAATAGGGACAGGTGATGCGCATCGCTCGGGCCCCGACCGCTCAGTGCAGGTTCGGCCGCGGGCCGGCGCCCCGCTCGTCGATCACCCGACCGCGGGCGAAGCGGTCCAGGCTCATCGCCGCATTGAGCGCGTGCGGCGCGTCATGGGCGATGGTGTGCGCGAGGCACCAGCCCGAAGCCGGGGTCGCCTTGAAGCCGCCGTAGCACCAGCCGCCGGTCATGTAGAGGTTGCTGATGGGCAGTCTGCCGATGATCGGGCTGCCGTCAGGGGTCATGTCCATCACCCCGCCCCAGGAGCGGAGCAGCCGCACCCGGCCGAGCGCCGGGAACAGCGCCACGGCACCCGCCGCCACGTGCTCGACCACCGGCAGGTTGCCGCGCTGGGCATAAGATGCGTAGCCGTCGATGTCGCCGCCGAACACCAGCCCGCCCTTGTCCGACTGGCTGACGTAGAAATGCCCGGCGCCGAAGGTGACGACCGTGTCGATCCAGGGCTTGAGCCCCTCGGAGACGAAGGCCTGCAGCACGTGGCTCTCGATCGGCAGGCGGATGCCGGCCATCTCGGCCAGCAGCGAGCTGTGCCCGGCGACCGCCAGCCCGACCTTGCCCACCTCGATCCGCCCCCGGGTCGTCTCGATCGCGGTGATCCGGTCGCCAGTGCCGTCGCGGGCGAAGCCCTTGACCTCGCAGTTCTGGACGATGTCGACGCCGAGTGCGGAGGCGGCCCTTGCATAGCCCCAGGCCACGGCATCGTGCCGCGCCGTCCCCGCCCGCCGCTGCAAGAGGCCGCCGGTGATCGGGAACCGGGCGTTGGCGAAATCGAGCCCCGGCAC
>CAYWSB010000066.1:0-26270 GCA_964460465.1 uncultured Geminicoccaceae bacterium
GCCGGAGCGGATCGACGGTGACGGCGTAGGTCTTGACGAAGCCGCCGACGCCGGCAACCTCGGACACCCCTTGCGCCTTGGTCAGCGCGAAGCGGATGGACCAGTCCTGCAGGGTGCGCAGCTCGGCGAGCGTGCGCTTGGCGCTGAGCACGACGTACTGGTAGACCCAGCCGACCCCGGTGGCGTCGGGGCCGAGCGTCGGCGTCACCCCGCTGGGCAGCCGGCCGGAGGCGAAGTTGAGGTATTCGAGGACCCGCGAGCGCGCCCAGTAGAGGTCGGTGCCGTCCTCGAAGATGATGTAGACGAAGGAGACGCCGAACATCGAGAAGCCGCGCACGACCTTCGAGTGCGGCACCGCCAGCATCGCGGTGGTCAGCGGGAAGGTCACCTGGTCTTCCACCACCTGCGGCGCCTGGCCGGGATACTCGGTGTAGACGATGACCTGGACGTCGGAGAGGTCGGGGATGGCGTCGATGGGCGTCCTGGCGACGGCGTAGATGCCGGCGCCGACGATGAACACCGTTCCCAGCAGGATCAGGAACAGGTTGTGCGACGACCAGCGGATGACGGCGGCGATCATCAGTGCTGGTGCCCCCCGCCGGCGAAGCTGCTCAAGGCCGCCTTGAGGTTGCTCTCGGCGTCGATGAGGAAGTTGGCGCTGACGACGACGCTTTCCCCGTCGGCGACACCCTCCGTGACGGCGACGTAGCCGTCGGCTCGCTCGCCCAACGAGACCTCGCGCGGTTCGAACCGCCCGTCGCCGTGATCGACCAGCACGACCTGGCGGGCGCCTGAGTCGAGCACCGCCGACTCCGGGACGGCGAGGACGTCCTGTTCGCCAACCGGCGACGTGATCTCGACGCCGGCGTACATGCCGGCCTTGAGCAGGCCGTCGGGGTTCGGGATCTCGAGACGCACCTGTGCGGTCCGCGTTTCGACGCCGACGGTGGGATAGATGAAGCCGACCCGGCCGGCGAAGCTCCGCCCGGGATAGGCCTTGACCGCGACCGCCGCCTCCTGGCCGATCCCGACACCGGTCAGGTCCTGCTCGAACACCTCGGCGAGGACCCAGACCGTGGAGAGGTCGACGATCCGATACAGCGGATCGCCCGGCATGAACCGCATCCCCTGGACCGACGGCTTCTCGATCACGGTGCCGGTGACCGGCGAGGGGATCGTCACCGTTGGCCGCGGCTGGCCGCCGCGCCTGAGGCTCTGCAGCGTGGCCGGCGGAACGTCGAGAAAGCGCAGCCGCTGCTCGGCGCCTTGCAGCAGCCGGCGCGAGGTCGCTGCGGTGTCGCCGCCGCCTTCCCCGATCGACTGGCGCAGCAGGGCGTACTCCTGTTGCGCCAGGACCAGGTCCGGGGAGTAAACCTCCATCAGCGGCTGGCTCTGGCGGACGTCCTGGCCGGTGGTGTTGACCAGCAGCCGCTCGATCCAGCCCTCGTAGCGGGTCGAAACGACATAGGTCCGGCGTTCGTCGAACTGCACCGTGCCGACCGCGCGCACCGGGCGAACGAGGGTGCGCCGGGCGACTGCCTCGCTCCGCACCCCGATCATCTGGATCCGCTCGGGCGAGATCCGGACCATGCCCTCGGCCGCCGCTTCGGCGTCCTCGGCATAGACGGGGACGTAGTCCATCCCCATCGGGTCTTTCTTCGGCACCGGCGAGGTGTCCGGCAGCCCCATGGGGTTGCGGTAGTAGAGCGGCTTGCGCTCGCCCGCCGGCGCCAGCGCCTCGCCAGCGCCATGTTGATGCGCCGGAGCGGCTGCCGGAGCCTCATCGCCATGCTGATGCGCCGGCGGCTCGGCCGGGGCTTCATCGGCATGGACGGGGATGTAGTCCATCCCCATCGGGTCCTTCTTCGGCACGGGCGAGGTGTCGGGTCCGCCCATCGGGTCCTTGTAATAGAGCACCGCCCGCCCGCCTGACCCCGCGCCGTTGCCGTGCCCGGCGTAGCCTCCGGCATTCTCGGGGCCAGCGAACCAGGCCGTTGTGACCTCCCGTTCCGCCAGCCAATAGCCGCCGGCAAGTCCCAAGGCGGCAGCGAGAAGTGCCACCGCCATGAACGCGACCGCCCTCACAGCTCGCCTCCGATCGCCTGCTCGATCTCGGCAAGGCGGACCTGCTGCAGGGTCAGCAGGTTGACGCGGTCCAGTGCCACGCGCAGCACTGCCTGCTCGGCCAGCAACACGGTCGGAAGGTCGACGCGGCCGAGCTGGTAGCCGGCCAGGGCCGACTGCAGCACCACCTCGGTCTGCGGGATGTTGACCTCGCTGAGGATGCGTTCGCCGTGGCGGGCGGAGACCAGCTCCGCGTGGGCGGCCCCGATCTGGCTCTGCAGCTCCAGGGTCGTCGCCTCGCGCCGGGCCTGCGATGCCGCCAGCCTCGCCTGCGCTTCGCCTTCCCGGGCCCGGCGCAGGCCCCACTGCAACGGCAGGTCGAAGGACACCATCGCCTCGTAGCCGCCGAAGTCGCGGTCGCTGCCTTCATCCCGGTCGAACACCGACACCCCGAGCGTCACGTCCGGATACCAGTTTCTCCGCACCAACTCCGCCGCTCGCCGATCGGCGGTGATGCGGGCGGCGTCCATGGCGAGCTGCGGGCTCGCCTGCCGCGCCCGCTCGATCAGGGCTTCGAGCGCCAGCGCCTCCGGCGGGGGCAGCGGCCGCAGCGCCGCCGGCGGCGCCAGGGGCGCCTGGACGGGCCGGTTGAGCAGGGCGTTCAGCTGCGCGGCCCAGGTCCGCCGCTCGCCTTGCAGACGAGCGAGGTCGGCCTGCAGCCGGCCGCGCTCGACTTCGGCCGTGACCGCGTCCTGCTGGCCCCCGGCACCCTGCGCGTAGCGGCTCTCGGCGACGCGGGCGATGGCCGCCACTGTTTCCAGCAACTCCTCGTTGATGCGGATGGCTTCTTCCGTGGCGTAGGCATTGGCGAACACGACCTTGATCCGGGCGGCGAGCTCGGTCTCGACGGCGCGGCGCTGCCCGGCCGCCGCATCCGCCTCGGCCAGGGCCACCTTTCGCTCCAGGCCGAGCTTCCCCCACAGCGGGATCGTCTGCTCCACGGTGTACT
Organism: uncultured Geminicoccaceae bacterium; assembly: GCA_964460465.1. Lineage (GTDB taxonomy): Bacteria > Pseudomonadota > Alphaproteobacteria > Geminicoccales > Geminicoccaceae > SLRI01. The sequence goes on from CAYWSB010000066.1 coordinate 3,074, forward strand.
TGATCCGACCCACAGCGTCGGGCGCGTAGCGGTTGCCGTCGCCGGTGATGTCCTCGAACTCGGTGCGCAGCATCGGGTCCGGGTAGCGTCCGGTGGCGCCGACCCGAAGCTGCGCGGCATGCGCGTCGAGCGCCGCCGCCGCCAGCCCCGGGTTCATCGCCCGGGCGATGGCCAGCATCTCGTCGACGGACCGCCCGGGGGTCGTGGCCTCCGCCCCTTTCCGCGGCGCGGCCTGCACCGGCGGCCCATCGGCCGCCGCCAGGGGCAAGGGCAGACCAACAAGCAAAGAGATCAGCATCGCCGCTGCATGAGGACTGATGTTGCTAGGCATTGAGACAGAACGTCATGGCTGCATCAGCCAGTCTATTGCCATCTGCCTTTCCGAGGGCTTGTACAATCTGAGCCTGGCGTGCTTGTAGATGTCCGTAAGACGCAGGACTTCTTGTCGCCACTGCTCGTCTGCGACGACGGCGACCCGATCGACCATGTCCTGGTTCCCCATGCAGAACCATGTGCACGTCGATCGGGTCCCCTTCTCCCAACCGTTCAGTCCTGCCCAGTCCATCAGCAGGTGAAGTCTTCTGGATCCGGGTAACGTCGGGTGAACCGAGAGCAACCCGCCGAGCTTTTCATCGACGGCGCGGACAGCCGCATCCCAGTCCGCATCGCTGACGATCCCGGTCATGGTGATGCCGATGGTGCCTTGTTGGACATCGACTGCGATCATTTGCTGTTCCTCGGATCTGCGAATGGGCACCGAAGGCTTACGGATCCTGCCGCTCGTGCACCGCCACGAACTTGGTTGAGCCATGGACGGCGACGGGTTCCCCAGGCACCTTCGCTGCAAGATTGAGCTTCCAGGTGCCAGGCATTGAAACGTTGCCGAGGAGGCGGTACTGCCCGGGGCCTGCCGGCCCGACGAGGCTCACGTCTTCTTCATGCGATCGGTCTAGTCGCCAGGCCTTGCCAGGCGGTCCGATCCTGGGCATCCGCATGGATAGCCGGGCCTCGGAGACGCTGGCGCCCTGGACAGGTCGGCCGGTGGCGGTATCGATCACGCTGACGGTGATCGGAGCGTGTGTCCCGGCGGCAACCGGCTGACCCAAAACCGCGAACCGGTAGCGGCCTTCGGGCTCCGTGCTGGCGCAGGCAGCAAGAACGCCGGCCATGCCGATGACGGAGACGATCGAGATCGGTCGGCGCCGATAACGGGTGCGGCGAACTTCGTGCGACATGGTGTGCTCGCTCGACGGTGCGGGCGCTTCGCGCCCGGACCGTTTTTCAAGGGTGGAAGGTGCCGGTGCCTATTCGCCGCCGGCCTTGAAGGTCACGGTGCTCTCGACCGGCTGCGCTTCACCCGGAACCTCAGCGGCGATGTCGAGTTTCCAGGTGCCGGGCATGGAGACGTCGGCCAGCAGCCGATAGGTTCCCGGCGCGGTCGTGCCCACGACCTTCGTCGCGCCGCCCATCCTGGTGGTGCTGCCGGCTGGCGGGCCCTTGTGAGCTCTCCCCGGCATCGTCATCTCCAGCGCGCTGCGCGTGATCTTCGCGTTCTCGACCGGCTGCCCGGTGGCGGCCTTCGTGACCTTGACGTCGAGTTCGCTGTGGGCGCCGACCGCCACCGGCTGGTTGATGACTTCAAACCTGTAGGGGGCAGGATCGGCGGCGTAGGCCGCAGCGGAAAGCGACAGCAGGCTTGCCGCCAGCACTCCCGCATGCCGGACGCTGAGGCGAGGCGGCGATTGACGAAGATGCATCAAGATCCTCCAAAGCTTGGGCCCCTGGGGCGCGAACAAGAAGAGCCTATCTGACCGCCGTCTCCGCAGTTTTGCCCGATTGTAAAAAAACGTTTCCGAAGATCAGGGAAACGCAACCAGGAATGGTTTCCCGTTTCCCCAGAGCCGTCCAGGGCGATGGGCGTCAAGGTCGTTCCACCCCTTGGAAACACTTTGTTACGAGCCGGCAAAGCACCAGCAGCGTCGAGCGCATACAAGACGCTCGGGCGGTGATGACCCTCTGGGAGGTTCTGCTTGCGGTGGGCGTGGATGGGGACGGCGGTATTGTTGGTCTTCGGCGTGCCTGGTGCCGCCGCGAGTGACGAGATGAGGCAGGTGCTGGACAGCGCCTGGGCGCGAGATGCGGAGGTTGCGGCGCTCACCGCGCGGCGGGCGGAGATCCTCGCGCGCCAGCGGGCGGCTGAGCGGCTGACGCCGGCGCCGCCGGCGCTCAGCGTCGGCCACCTCAGCGACTACGCCACCGGCAACGACGGCTACCGGGAGTACGACGTGGAGTTGGGCACGCCGATCTGGCTGCCGGGAGAAGGCACCGCGGCTCGGCGGGTGGCGGACGCGGAGCTGGAGCAGCTCGAGGCGGAGCTTGCGGTTGCCCGTCTGGAGGTCACGGGCATGGTGCGCGATGCCTACTGGCGGGTGCGGCTGGCCGCCGCCGCGGTCGAGGCAGCGCGACAGCGGCTGGATGCGGCGCGAGCGCTCCAGGCTGACCTGGACCGGCAGGTCCGGGCGGGACAGGTGGCGCGTGCGGATCTGTTGCTGTCTGTGGCGGAAACGGCGGAGGCGCAGTCGATCCTGGGGGCGGAGGAGGCTGCTTTGGCCCAGGCGCGGCTCACCTTCCAGGCCGTGGCGGGAGTGAGCCCGCCGGTCCGGTTCAACGAACCCGAGGTGCCCGCGCGTGCTGGCGAAACCCATCCCCGGCGACTGGCGCTGCGCAAGGCGCTCGGCGTGTTCGAGGCGACCGGCCGGCTGCTGAAGGTGCAGGATCGCGACAGTCCGGAGATCGCGCTGCTCGGCGTCGTCGAGCGGGAACTCGACGACGACCCGTACGACAAGCGCGTCGGCCTCAGGGTGACGCTTCCCTTTGCCAGCGAAGGCCGGAACCAACCGCGCCGGGCGGCCAACGAGGCGGAACGGGCGCGCGCTCTGGCGGCGTTGCGTGCCCTGGACTACCGCATCGACGCGGAGGTGGGACGGGCGCAGACCGAGTTGATCGCCGCGGAGCGGCGGCTTGCGTCGGCAGGCGAGCGCCATCAGGCGTTTGCCGAACGCCTGGGCCTGGTTCAGCGCGGCTTCCGTCTGGGGGAGGCGCCGCTGGTCGAGCTGATCCGGGCCCGGGCGGATCTGTTCGCGGCCGACGTCGCTCGGCGACGAGAGGAGATTGCCGTCATGCAGGCGCGCTCCAGCCTCAACCAGGCCCTGGGACTGAGCCCGCTGCCGCCGGCGACGGAGGCGCCACGATGACGGTCTTCGGATACCAGGGCGGGCGGGATCTCTTCCGTGCGGTTGCGGCGGCGCTTCTCATCATCGCGCTTTCGCCGGCGCCGGTTCTGGCGCACGAGGGGGAAGATCACGCCGCGCCGCCGCCGGCAAGCCCCGGCAACGTCGCGCCACGGTTGGAAGCGACCTCGGAGGCCTTCGAGCTGGTCGGCATCGTGGGCGGCGATGCGATGAGCCTGTTCCTCGACCGCTTCGAGACGAACGAGCCGGTGACCGAAGCGGCGATCGACGTGACCGCTGAGGGCGAGACGGTTCGGGCCGAATCCCTGGCGGACGGAACCTTTCGTGTCGCGGCGCCGTGGCTGGCGAAAACTGGGCCCCTCGACCTGACGTTCGCCATCAGCGCCGCCGCCGGGAGCGACCTTTTGATCGCCACGCTGGAGCGGCCTTTGCCCGCAGAGCCGGCCTCCGCCGCCGCCCACGGTCCCCTCCAGATCCTGCTCCGCTCGCCGCTCGCCTGGGGGATGGGCCTGGCGCTGCTGGCGACCGGCATCGCCCTCGGCATGGCGCTCGCCCGGCGCCGCCGGCAGGTACCCTCGGCGCACGCCGCTGCGTCACCGGCCCATTCGCCGGCGAAGCGGGGCAGTGTCGCCTCATCGGTGAAGCGTCGGGTTGGGGCTGCGGCCATCGCGCTGGCGGTCACAAGCTGGGCGGCTTCGGCCCTGGCGCACGGCGACGAGGATCACGGTGCCTCAGCAGGGGAAGCGGCGGGCGTCTCTGCGCCGCCGGCCGGAACGGCTGCCCTTCCGGCGGCATCCGACAGCCCGCGGCGGCTGCCGGACGGGACGCTGTTCGTGCCGAAGCCGACACAACGGCTGCTGTCCGTGCGGACCCGCCTGGCCCGCTCCGAGCAGGCCGCGCGGACGAGCACCATCACCGGCCGAGTGATCGCCGATCCCACCGCCGGCGGCATCGTCCAGGCGGCGCAGGCGGGGCGCGTCCAGCCTCCGGAAGAGGGCCTGCCGGTGATCGGCCAGCAAGTGGTGCGTGGGCAGGTCCTTGCCGCCGTCGAGCCGGCAATCACCATGCTGGAACGCGGCGGGGTGCGCGAGCAGCTGGCGCAGATCGACAGCGACGTCGCCATTGCCGAGCAGCGCGTGGCGCGGCTGTCCCAGCTGCGGGGCAGCGTGCCGCAGCGGGAGATCGAGGAGGCGCGTCGCGAGCTCGACGGCCTTCGGCAGCGCCGCCGGGCCCTGGCGCCGGCTCTGGCCGACCGGGAGATCGTTCGGGCATCGGCGTCCGGCGTCATCTCGGTCGCGGGCGCCGTGAACGGCCAGCTCATCGACGCCGGCGAGGTCCTGTTCGAGATCGTCGATCCGACGAAGCTCTGGGTGGAGGCGATCGCCTACGATCCTGCCGCCGTTGCCGACATCAGCGGCGCGGTCGCCACCACTCCCGGCGGCGGGACGCTGCCCCTCGAGCTCGTCGGCCGCAGCCTCACCCTGCGCCAGCAGGCGGTGCCGGTGCAGTTCCGGATCGCCGAGCCCGTGCCGGCGCTGACGGTCGGCACGCCCGTTACGGTCATCGTAAACCATTCGCAGTCGCAAAGCGGGATCGTGCTGCCTACGGCCAGCGTCGCCAGTGCCGGCAACGGCGAGAGCGTCGTCTTCGAGCACGTCGCGGCCGAACGTTTTGCTGCTCGTCCCGTGCGCGTGGCCCCGCTCGACGGGGAGCGGGTGATCGTAGCGGCTGGCGTCGGCGAAGGCGCGCGCATCGTCACGCAAGGCGCCGAGCTGCTCAACCAGATCCGCTAGGACTGCCGCGGTGTTCAACGCCCTCGTCAACGCCAGCCTCCGCAATCGGCTGTTCGTCCTGATCGCGGCCGTCATTCTCGTCGTCTACGGCGCAATCACCCTGCCGACGATCCCGGTCGACGTGTTTCCCGACCTCAACAAGCCGACGATCACCCTGATGACCGAGGCGGAGGGCCTCGCCGCCGAGGAGGTCGAGCAGCTCGTGACCTACCCGATCGAAACGTCCATGAACGGGATGCCGGGTGTCACCAGGGTGCGCTCGATCTCGTCCGTCGGCCTGTCCATCGTCTTCGTCGAATTCGAGTGGGGCAGCGACATCCTGATCAACCGGCAGCAGGTCACCGAGAGGCTGGGGATCGTCCGCGAGCAGCTCCCCGAGGACGTCGTGCCGCAGATGGCGCCGATCTCGTCGATCATGGGCGAGATCGTGCTGATCGCCGTCTCCAGCCAGACCTCATCGGCCATGGAGCTGCGTGATCTCGCCGACTGGGTGGTGCGACCGCGGCTCTTGACCATCCCCGGCGTCTCGCAGGTGATCCCGATCGGCGGCGAGGTCCGCCAGTACCGGATCACCCCGAACATCGCCTTGATGGACGGCCTGGACGTGAAGCACGCCGAGATCGTCGAGGCGCTGCGCGCGTTCGGGATCAACACCGGCGGCGGCTACATCGACCAGGGCGGACGCGAGTACCTCATCCGCAACATCGGCCGGACGGCGCGGCTGGAAGACCTGCGCAACCTCGTCGTCGCCACCCGCGAGGGCCAGCCGATCCCGCTTCGCCACGTCGCCGAGGTGGACTTCGCGCCGCGGATCAAGCGCGGCGACGCCGGCTTCATGGGCAACGCCGCCGTCATCCTGTCGGTGCAGAAGCAGCCGGGCGCCGATACCGTCGCGCTGACGAAAGAGATCGAGGGGGCGCTGGCCGAGCTGCAACGCGTCGTCCCGGAAGGGATCAAGGTCGACGATCTGCTGTTCAAGCAGGCGAACTTCATTCAGACGTCGATCCGCAATGTCGAGAGGGTGATGGTCGAGGCGCTCGTCGTCGTCTCCATCGTCCTGTTCATGTTCCTGCTCAACTGGCGGACGACGTTCATCTCGATCACCGCGATCCCGGTCGCGATCGTGATCACGATCCTGGTGTTCAAGTACTTCGGCCTCTCCATCAACACCATGACGCTGGGCGGGATCGCGATCGCCATCGGCGAACTGGTCGACGACGCGGTCGTGGACGTGGAAAACGTTTTCCGCCGGTTGCGGCAGAACCGGGAGGCGGCGAACCCTGAGCCACCGCTCAAAGTCATCGCCGCGGCCTCGACGGAAGTCCGTTCCGGGATCATTTACGCCACGATCATCATCGTTCTCGTCTTCGTCCCGTTGTTCGCCCTCTCCGGGATCGAGGGACGCCTGTTCGCGCCGCTTGGGGTCGCTTACATCGTCTCGATCCTGGCTAGCCTCGTCACGGCGATCACGCTGACGCCGGTCCTGTGCTCTTACCTGCTGCCCCAGCTCGAGCGGCTCAAGGAGGGCGACAGCCTCCTCGTCCGCGCGCTGAAGCGCGGCAACGCGCGCCTGCTCGACTTCGCGTTCCGGCGCGCGCGGGCCGTCTACCTGACGTGCGCGCTCGCCGTCGCCATCGCCGTGGTATCGACGGCGATGCTGCCGACGTCGTTCCTGCCGCCGTTCAACGAAGGCACGCTGACCATCAATCTGCAGTTCAATCCCGGCATCTCGCTGGCCGAGTCGAGCCGCATCGGTGCGGTGGCGGAGCGGCTCATCCTGCAGGTGCCCGAGGCTGAGACCGTCGGCCGCCGGACCGGCCGCGCCGAGCTCGACGAACACGCCGAGGGCGTCCACTCCAGCGAGATCGACGTCGATCTCAAGGCTTCGCCGCGCAGCCGCGACGAGATCCTCGCCGACATCCGTTCCCGGCTCGCGCCGCTGCCGGTGGCGATCAACGTCGGCCAGCCGATCTCGCACCGCCTCGACCACCTCCTCTCCGGGGTTCGGGCGCAGATCGCCCTGAAGGTCTATGGCGACGACTTCGATACCCTGCGCGCGCTGGCGGAGGACCTGCGGCAGCGGCTGGCGGCGGTTCCGGGCCTCGTCGACCTGCAGGTGGAAAAGCAGGTCCGCGTCCCGCAGGTGCAGGTGAAGGTCGATTACGCCCGCGCCGCGCTCTACGGGGTGACGCCGGCGCAGGTGACCGAGGCCCTCCAGTCGCTGTCGAACGGGCTGGTCGTGTCCGAGATCGTCGACGGCAACCGCCGCGTCGACGTGACGATCCGGCTCGCCGACGCGGACCGTACGCCGAGCGGCCTGGAAACGGTGATCATCGAGACGCCGCTCGGGCATGTGCCGCTCGGCCGCGTCGCCGACGTCGTGACGACCGACGGGCCGAACCAGGTACTGCGGGAGAACGGGCAGCGGCGGATCGTCGTCCTCGCCAATTCCGACGGCTCCGACATGGCGGCCATTGTCGAGGACATCCGCCGGATCGTCGCCGAGACACCGCTGCCGAACGGCTACTTCACCAGCCTGGAGGGAACGTTCCAGGCCCAGGAAGAGGCTGCCCTGCGGATCGCGCTGCTGTCCTTGATTTCCTTGTCGCTGATCTTCGTCGTCCTCTACAGCCGCTACCGCTCGGCGGTGCTGTCCCTGATCATCATGGGCAACGTCCCGCTGGCGTTGATCGGCAGCGTCGCCGCCCTGTGGATCGCCGGCCAGCCCCTCTCGGTGGCGACGATGATCGGCTTCATCACCCTGGCCGGGATCAGCGCCCGCAACGGCATCCTCAAGATCAGCCACTACATCAACCTGGCCCTGCACGAGGGCGAGAGCTTCGGCAAGAGGCTGATCGTCCGCGGCAGCCTGGAGCGGCTGACGCCGGTGCTGATGACCGCGCTTTCCGCTGGCCTCGCCCTCGTGCCGCTGATGATCGACGCCGACGCGCCGGGCAAGGAAATCCTCCACCCCGTGGCGATCACCATCTTCGGCGGCCTCATCAGCGCAACGCTCCTCGATACGGTACTCACCCCATTGTTGTTCCACCGCTTCGGGGAAAGCGCGCTGGCGAGGCTGCGCGAAGGGCGGACGCCCCTTGCGCCGGCCGAGGCGTACTGACGAGCAGGAAAAGGGATCCGCCCATGATTATCCGCAGCCTTTTCATGGCCCTCAGCCTCTGGCTTGCCGTCGCCCCGGCGGCCGCGCATGCTCCTGGCCGGGGGCCCAACGGCGGACAGATGCAGGACCTGGCGGGCGGCCACATCGAGCTGCTCGCCCAGGGCAACGAGATCGTCGTCTACCTGTTCGACGCCGAAGACAGGCCGATCCCCGCCGAGCAGGCGAAGGCCACGGCGACGATCCTCGCCGACGGCAAACAGGAGGTGGTGAGCCTGCAGGCGGCGGAAGGACACGTGCTTCGCGGGCGGGGCGGCTTCACCGCCGGGCCCGGCATGAAGGTCGTGCTGGCCCTAACCTTGCCGGGGCAACGCCAGCAACTCGGTCGCTACGCGCCCATGGACTAAGGATGGAAGCGCACATCCTCGTCGTTGACGACGACAGCCAAGTGCGGAACCTGCTCGGGCAGTTCCTGCGCGAGAACGGCTATCGCGTTACCGGCGCCCGCGACGGCCGGGAGATGCGCGAGACCTTGGCCGAGGCGGTCATCGACCTGATCATCCTCGACCTGATGCTCCCCGGAACCTCCGGGATCGACCTCTGCCGCGAGCTCCGCAAGACCTCGTCCATCCCGGTGATCATGCTGACGGCCAAGGGCGAGGACACCGACCGCATCGTCGGCCTCGAGGTGGGCGCCGACGATTACCTGCCGAAGCCCTTCAACCCGCGCGAGCTCCTGGCGCGGATCCGCGCCGTCCTGCGCCGCGCCGCCGCCGCCGAACCGCGGGAGGCTCAGCGGGGGCGAATAATCACCTTCGCCGGCTGGAGGCTGGACACGCTGCGCCGAGAAGTGACCTCCCCCGCGGGGGTCGTCGTCGATCTCAGCGGCGGCGAGTACGACGTGCTGATCGCTCTGGTGGAGCACCCGAACCGAATCCTCTCGCGCGAGCAGCTGCTGGAGCTCGCCCGTAACCGCGCCTCGAACCCGTTCGACCGCAGCATCGACGTGCAGATCAGCCGCATTCGCCGCAAGCTCGAGAGCGACACGAGCGCACCGCCCTTGATCAAGACCGTGCGCGGCGCCGGCTACATCTTCTTGCCGACGGTCAAGCGGTGCTGAGGCGGCTGATCCCGGATACGCTCGCCGGGCGAACCATCGTCATCCTGCTGTTCAGCCTCGGCCTGTTCCACCTCTGGAGCATCTGGATCTACCAGCTCGGCATCGAGGAGCTGCTGGGAAGCACCCGGGAGGAGCAACTCGCCGAACACCTCATCTCGGTCAAGCGCGTCGCCGCGGACCTGCCCGTGAGCCAGCGCGAGCGGACGGCGCATGCGCTCTCCACCGCGACGATGGAAATCCACTGGAGTCCGCGCGCTCTGGTCAATGTTCCCGCCTCCGAGAGCCCGCGGATTGCGCTGATCCGCGACCGGCTCAAGGAGTTGGCTCCGGACCTCGCCGACGGTCGCGTCCGTCTTGCCTTCGCCGACGAAGGCGCAGCACCTGCGGCCGAGGATGCCGAACAACACTTGCTGCTGGCTTCGGTCCAGCTGTACGACGAGAGCTGGCTCAACTTCAGCATCTCGACCCTCCGCCTCGCTGCCGCCGACGATCACGGCGTGCTCGCCTCGATGAGCGCCATGGCGCTGGGGACGCTGCTCGTCTCGGTGTTCCTGGTCCGCTCGGTGACCGCGCCGCTGCGCTCGCTCTCCGCCGCCGCCGACCGCATCGGCACCAGCGCTGCTTCGCCGGAGCTTCCGGCTGAGGGGCCGCGCGAGGTGCGGGTCGCCGCCGGCGCCTTCAACCGGATGCAGGCGCGGATCAAGCGGCTCATCGAGGACCGGACGCAGACCTTGGCCGCGGTGTCCCACGACCTGAAGACGCCGATCACCCGGCTCAGGCTGCGTGCCCAGTTCGTCGCCGACCAGGACCTCCGCCAGATGATCGAGAGCGATCTCGACGAGATGGAGGCGATGATCCAGTCGACGCTCGACTTCCTGCGCGGCGACGCCACGGCCGAAGAGGTTCGCACCGTGGACATTGCCACCATCCTGGAGACGATCTGCGATCATCTCGTCGATGCCGGCCACGACGTGGCGCTGCTCGAAGCCTGCTACGCGCCGCTAACCTGCCGCCCGCTGGCGCTGAAGCGGGCGTTCGGCAACCTGGTCGAGAACGCGCTCAAGTACGGGCACAGGGCCCTCGTCTCAATCACCAGGGAGGCCGACGAGTACGTCGTCAGCATCGCCGACGACGGCCCCGGCATTCCGGAGGCCGAACTCGAGCGGGTGTTCGATCCCTTCTACCGGCTGGAGGGCAGCCGCAGCCGTGAGACCGGCGGCACCGGCCTTGGCCTCACCGTCGCCCGCTCAACGATCCTCGCCCACGGCGGCGAGGTGCGGCTTGCGAACCGCGCCGGTGGCGGCCTGTGCGTTACCGTGAGGCTGCCGGTGCTCCGACCGGACGGCGCCGGCAAAACTCCGTAACGCTCCGGACATTCGCTGGCAAAGGCTGGTCGGCATCCTTTGGTTGCTCACTGGACCTAAGGAGGACTCGATTATGCCGTCAACCCCACAGCGCCATCATCCCCGCCCGTTCGTCGCCGTTGCCGCGGCGTCGCTCCTGAGCCTCGGGGTCATCGCCACCGTCGGCGCCAACGCCGCCGCCGAGCAGGCCGCGCCACACGGGCAGTCACACGGGCAGTCACACGGGCAGTCACATGGGCACATGTCCGCTGCGGCGGCGGCGCCCGCTGCCGCCGAGACCCCGGCGGTCGCGGCCTACAAGGCGGTCATGGAGAAGATGCACCGCGAGATGATGATCGAGTTCAGCGGCGATCCCGATCGCGATTTCATGGCGGCGATGATCCCGCATCATCAGAGCGCCATCGACATGGCCCAGGTCGCGCTCAAGTACGGCAAGGATCCCGAGGTCCGCAAGCTCGCTGAGGAGGTCATCGAGGCGCAGCAGAAAGAGATCACGCAGATGAAAGCGTGGTTGAAGAAGGCCGGGTGATGGACTGAACGAGGGCAGCGATCCGAAAAGATTAGTGCCTGGCCGCGATGCCGCTCATGAACTGGCTGCACGAGTGCGCGCACGGCGCGCTGGAGTGGGCCGCCGTCAGTTCGTCCTCGCTGCTGCATGCGGTGCTCCATGTCGTCGTCTACGGATCGCCGCTGTTTCTCCTGCTCTCGCTCGCCTGGACTGCGCGCGTCTTCTGGACACGCCGAGCTGCGCGCAGGCGCCTGATCGTCACCGGCGAGAACCTTGGGCCGGCCCACGGCGTCGGTCTGACCGACGGGATCTTCGCCTTGATCCTGCGCCGGACCCGGCTTCGTCAGGCGCTCCTTCTGTCGATCGCCGCCGTCTCCATGCCGACGCTGTACCTGACGCTGGAGATCCCCAAGCACATCGTCAACCACGCGATCGCCTCGACCCGCGAGGTCATCACCATCGACGAGGTGAGCTTCAGCCGGATCGAGTTCCTGGTCGTCCTCTGCCTGCTGTTTCTTGCGAGCCTCATCGCCAACGGATCGGTCAAGTACTGGCTGAACGTCTATCAGGGGCGGGTCGGCGAGCTTCTGATCCGGCGCCTGCGGCTCACCGTCTACCGCGGCTGGCGCCGCAGCGGCCGGCCAGGGGGACGCGCCGAGCTCATCCCGATCATCGTCCAGGAGGTCGAGCCGGTCGGGGGCTTCGCCGGCGAGGCCTTCGTCACCCCGGTGTTTCAGGGCGGCAGGTTCCTCACGCTTCTCGCCTTCATGCTGATCCAGGACCCGATCCTCGGCGGCGCGGCGCTGATGATGCTGCCGGTTCAGCTCCTCGTCGTCCCGCCGCTTCAGCGCAAGGTCAATGAGCTGAACCGCTCACGGGTTCGGGAGGTGAGGCGCCTGGGCAGCCTGCTCGGCGAGGAGCACAATGGCGCGGATGCAGGCCGGGCGCCGCTGCGGCAGATGGTCTTAAGCATCCGCCGGCTGCAAGAGCTCCGCTTCCGACTGTTCAAGAACAAGTTCCTGATGAAGTCGTCCATCAACTTCCTGAACAACCTGGTGCCGTTCTTCATGTACCTGGTCGGCGGCTACCTGGTCATCAAAGGCCAGCTCAGCTTCGGCGCCCTGGTCGCGGTTCTGGCGGCGCACAAGGACTTTGCCGATCCGCTCCGCGAGCTGCTGCTTTATTACCAGATCACCGAAGACGTCCGGGTGCGCTACCGCGAGATGCAGAGGTTCGTCGCCGGCGTTACCTCGCCGCACGCACCGATATCGCATCGCGAGCCGCCACTGGTACAGGAACCGGCCGTGCCTGGGGTGACGTAGGAACCAAGGCGCCATTCCGGGTGGCTCAAGCCGCCGCGGAGCGCCCCTGCAAGCGCCGAAGGCGCTGAGCGAAAGCGCTAAACTTCTGGAGCTGTGGCCGAGGCGCTTGCTCGCTGCGACACCAAGCTCTTTGCCGCCGAAAGATTGCGGGCGCTATCGGCCAGGGCAAGGTGGCTAAAGGCTTGCGGGAAGTTGCCCAAGTGCCTTTGCGAACGCGGGTCGTATTCCTCCGCGAGAAGACCGACGTCGTTGCGAAGGTCCAGCAGCCGTTCGAAAAGGCGCCGTGCTTCTGTCGCACGACCTTGAAGAACCATGTTGTCGACGAGCCAGAAGCTGCAGGCGAGAAAAGCGCCTTCTCCGGGCGGCAGGCCGTCCTCCGACCCCTCGGTGTCGTAACGCAGCACGAGGCCGTCCTTCATCAGGCGCCGCTCGATTTCCCTTACCGTGCCGAGGACGCGGGGATCCGAGGGCGGCAGAAAACCGACCAGCGGTATCAGAAGCAGGCTCGCGTCGAGTTGCTTGGAGCCGTAGGACTGGACAAAGCTACCGAGTTCAGGGTCGAACCCTCTGCTGCAGATGTCGTCATGGATTGTGCGGCGGAGCCGGTGCCACTGCCCGACCGGACCCTCCAGCCCGAATGCCCCCGCGCTCCTCACCGCGCGATCAACAGCGACCCAGGCCATGACCTTCGAGTGGGTGAAATGGCGCTTCCCGCCACGCACTTCCCATATCCCCTCGTCCGGCTGGTCCCAAACCATGGCCATGTGGTCGAGGAGGGACCGCTCCAGCGCCCAGCCCGCGGTCGTCGTAGCAAGTCCGGCGCACCTCGCCTGATAAAGCGCATCGGCAACCTCGCCGAATATGTCGAGCTGAAACTGCGTGTGGGCCGCATTTCCGATGCGCACCGGCCTCGCGCCTTCGTAGCCGGGAAGCCAAGGCACCTCCCACTCCGCGAGCCGCCGCTCGCCGGACACCCCGTACATGATTTGTACCTGGTGCGGGCTGCCAGCGACGGTGCGCAGGAGCCAGTCCCGCCATGCCCTCGCCTCTTCGTGGTAGCCGGCGTCCAGAAGCGACAACAGAGTGAACGTTGCATCCCTCAACCAACAGTACCGGTAGTCCCAGTTCCTCGGGCCACCAGGCTGCTCGGGTAGAGAGGTCGTTGGCGCTGCTACGATACCCCCGGTCGGGGCATACGTTAGTGCCTTAAGCACAATATGCGAACGCACGACAGCGTCCCGCCACTCTCCCCGGTACTGGCAGCGCCTCGTCCAATTCGTCCAGAACGACTCCGTGTCCACAAGAGCGTCGATCGGATCGATCGCCGCGGGCAGTTCGCGGTGAGAGGGGGCGTAGGACAGGACGAAGGCGGCGGTCTCACCGGCCGCGACCGTAAACTTGCCCACTGTTTTGAGGTTCTCGCCGTGCAGCGGAACCTGCGTCCGCAGCACTACCATGTCCGGGCCGGCTACGGCGCAAAGACCGGACCCATCAGCCAGGCGCGTTACCCATGGAACGGCAGTGCCGTAGTCGAAACGGATCACCAGTTCGGTCTTCATGGCAACGCTACCTCGTCGGCCGATGACCAGTCGGACAAGGTCCGAGGCCTCGCCTCGCAGCGGCATGAAGTCCACGAGCGTCACGGCCCCGCTCGGCGTCTCGAAGTCGATCTCCAGTATGAGAGTGTCCTGCCGATAGCGTCTGGCGACACGGCTAGGCGCGGCGACCGGTTCGACCGTCCAGCGCCCATGCTCCGGTGTGCCGAGCAGCGCGGCAAAGCAGGCGCTCGAATCGAATCGGGGCCAGCACAGCCAGTCAATCGAGCCGTTACGCCCCACAAGGGCGGCTGTCTCGCAATCACCGATCAGCGCATAATCTTCAATCAGCGAAGTCAAGGGTGGTCCCTCCGGAGCGGTGCGATGCAGCCTGGACGCGCTCCCGGTTCGGTCCTGACATCAGCCGCTGCCCCGGCGGCACCGCGGCGATGATGTTCGCAAGACTGCGGTGCCTCCGGCGTTGGCCCGACCGCGAGAGTGTCTGGCTCCTCAGACGACGTAGCGGTCCCAGCCGGCGTAGTGCTCGTTGCTCCGGCGCCCACGCGGCAGGCTCAGGGCGACGAGCGCAAGGCCAAGGCCAACGCTGCTTACGGCGGCGACTGTGGAGGCGCCTCCGAGGATCCAAGGCGCCAGGACGAGCCAAGCCCCGAACAGGACGTTGATGAAGCGGAGGGAGCGGGCCACCTCGGCGGTGGCAATGATGGCGACGGTGATGACCAGCGCGCCGACGACGTGATCGCTGCTGGCCATGGCGCCTGACGAGCCGAACACGACGCGTGTCAGCATCAGGAAGGCGCCGATGGCGATGGACAGGCCAAGCGTCCAGGGCAGAGTGATGCCCCGGGTCGCGTCATTCCAGAAGGCTGCGGCGCTGGCCAACGCGTCGGAGCTGTCTTCCTTCCCTCCCTCGACCGCGCCACCCCTGAAGAAGATGCTGACCAGCGGCTTGCGGCGGCAGTACGACCAGTAGAGGTACTGTCCCATCGCAATCACCTCATCCAGGGCGAACGGGATCATGATCAGCATGGCCAGGGCGGCGATGAGCGCTGGCGTGCTCCATGTCCCGATCACGATGGGCTGAATGATGATGAAGTAGATGCTCACCACGCCCAGCGGAATCACCAGGATGCCGAAAAAGGTCACCATCCAGGGCATGGTGCGCCATCTGGCGCGCGTGCCCATCACCGCCATGAGGATCTCCAGCATGTAACTGACGGCGCCGAGACCCGCGTCCGGAATCGGCCAAGCTTTTGATACGGCAGAGGTAATGATCTCCTCCGTGCCGTTCCTGGGATCCAGCGGATCACCGGCAAAGAACGGCTCCCAGGCGTAATCGACATGACCGAGTTGATAGGCCGTGAGCATGCGCGCGATGAGCAGGCCGATCAGCCCCATGGCAGCGATGGGAAGTCGTTGTGCGTCCGTGGACGGGCAGTAGGTCCAACCCGGCGGCACGACCTTCGGGTCCATCATGCCGGCCATGCTCATGCCCGGCATCATCGGTACCAGCACCGAGAAAGCGATGACGAGCGCGCCGACGATCAGGCCGTTCTGGTACTGTGCCGCGCTCGGACTCCAGAACAGGAGCGGCGCGAACAGGAGCCAGATGCCAATGAAGGCTACGGCCCACTGACCGAACCAGGCGGTGCGTTTGGAGAGCGACAGTGCCCCGAACACGGCGATGAGCAATCCGCTGATGATGTCACTCGCCATGAGCACGCCGGCGCGCCACTCCACCGAAGGAAGATCGCGCTCGACGGTGATTGCCCGCACGGCCGCCCCCACGGTCTCGCTCGTGACCGCGTCGTAAGTAAGGGGACTTGCCGCGAGCCAGAGTCCCAGGCCGATGTTGGCAAAGTGGGCCCAGCGGGTGCGCCGATCGTCCTCCTGCATCGCCGCCATGTGGTCGTGATCGTCCAGGCCCTGCGCCGGGCCGTGGCTATGGCTGTGAGCTTTGTCGGCATTGGCTGGCGCCGGCGACGCCTCGCCCTCCCCTGCCGCCCGGCCAGACGGCGGCCGCTGCCCGTACCACGCGACAACCGCCGGATTGAGCTTGTTGGCCTTGTACCAGCCCGCAGGGTTGCGCTTGAGCGCGGCCACCATCTTGGGCAGCGTCTCCCGCAAGGAGTGTTTCGGCTCCCAGCCGAGAAGCTGGCGCGCCCGGGAGATGTCGAGGACGTAGTGATCGTTCGATTGTTCGACCATCCACGGCTTGACGAAGTCGTCGTCCCCAAGCACCTCGTTCTGCAGCCATGCGCCGGCCTTGGCGAGCGTCTTGGGCACGCGCATGGTCGCCCAGTCTTCGCCGTGCAGCGCCTCGCCGATGATTTTCTGGACCTCGCCGTAGCCGAGGGCCTCGGGCTCGCCTACGAGGAGCGGGAGCTCGGGTGGCAGTTCGCGGCGCCTCTCGATCAGGCGGGCAACGGCGTCCGTCAGGTCGTCCAGGTGAAGAAACGATTGACCGGCGCAGAGCATCCCGGGGTAGAAGTGGGCTACCAGCCGGTGCTCGTAGATGCGCGCCACCTGCTCGGCGATGAAGGGCGAGTGCGCGAGGTCGTCGTACACGCCAGCGATGCGTAGCAGCACGATCGGGATGCGGCCGTGCTGCTCATGCAGCAGCGCTTCCGTCCGAACCTTCGACTCCGGATAGGCCCATGAGGGCTCGATCGGCGAGGACTCGTCGATCGTCTCGTCGGGCCGGTCCGTCGGCTTGTGGACGAGCATGGTGCTCGCGAACACGAACTGCTCCACCTCGAAGCTCTGCAGCGCATTGAGCAGCCGGCGCGTTCCCTGGACCGTGACCTTGTCGTAGAGCGGATTGGGCTCACCGGAGATGTCGTAGTAGGCGGCGAGGTGGACGACCGAGGCAATGCGTGCGCCGAAGCGGCGCCGAACCTCGGCGAACGCCGCCGCCACGGCCTCATCCGAGCTCAGGTCGAAATCGACCGCATGCGCCGGTTCGGGCGGATCAGGCGGGCCCGGGCGGTCGAGGCCTACGAGCCTATGCCCGTCCGCCAGCCGAGCAATCAGGGCGCGGCCGATGAAGCCGGTAGCGCCCGTCAGAAGGACGACATCCTCCGGCATGGCTCGCTCCCCCTGCAGCTTCTTCCGCGGTCATCTGGACCCGCAGATGAACAACGAGCGGCTGCCGGCGATCGTTCCAAGCTGGTCTCTTGAGGCAGAGTGCGACTCTCCTTCCCGGTGAGAGGAGGAGCAGGCAGGCCGATGCCGATAAGCCTCTGCCGGTGAAACATTTTCCCGGATCCGGCGGTATCGAGTTCCTACCCTTTCGCTGCTTTTCGCGCACCCGATGCACTGCGCGCGCATGGTCGACCCGGAGGATGTTATGGCGGGCTTGTTAGAGCGCGTTCGGGTTGAGCCAGATGTCGTCGATCCGCCTCTGCGCGTTCCTGACCGCAATCTGGACGACGGCGCCGATCGAGGCCTCGACCGACTCGAACCGAGAGTTGGGCTCCGCTTCCAGAACGAGCGAGTGAAGCCGTGCCATCGATTTCTCCCGGCCGTTGGCGTGCAGGGTGAACATCGAGCCGCCGTGGCCGGTGTTGAGTGCCCGGACCAGCTGCAGGGCTTCCGGGCCGCGGACCTCGCCGACGATCAGCCGGTCCGCTGACATCCTGAGCGAGCGCTGGAGCAGGTCGGCGAGCGTGCTCACCTGCGGCGCGCACTCGAGCGCAATCCAGTTCGGGCGCGGGCTCTCCTGGTCCGCGGCGGTGAGGTAGAGCTCACGGGTGTCTTCCATCGTCACGATCCGCTCGTGCTCGGGGATCAGCCCGATCAGGGTGCGCATCAGCGTCGTCTTCCCCGAGACCTGGCCGCCGGAGATCATCGTGGTGATCCCGCGCTCGACCAGGAGGCGGAGCTGGTCGGCCTGGTCCTGGGTCGCGATCCCGTCTTCGACGTAGCGTTCCAGCGGCAGGTGGGTGCGGGTCAGCGAGCGGATGACCATGACCGGGCGATGGACCTCGGGCGGCCTGGTCATCGTCAGGCGAAGGCTGGGCGGCACCCGGATCGAGAGGAACGGCGAGGTCCGGGAGAACTCGCGCCCGGAGAAGACGGCGGCGTTGGCGCCGATGTCCATGACCATGGCGTCGGTCAGCGGGGAATCCTCCATGGTCCAGCGCTTCCCGCCGGAATCGACCACGGTCTTGCCGTCGCTGTAGACGATGTCCGAGAGCATGGCGTCGGCCTCGACCATCTCGAAAAACCGCTTCAGCCGCCCGCGGAAGAATTCGAGCGCCACATCGGAAATAACCGAACCGCTCATGGGCTCGTTCTCCTTTGCCGGGGGCCGTATCGGCCTCGCGGACCCCGGTGAGACCCGGCCGGAGCCGGAGCGCGAACGGTCAGCCCCCGCCCTGGAAGAAGCTGTTGATGGTGCTTGCGTAAGGGGGTTGCCAAGCCTCCGCAAACGTCTTGCAAAGTGCTACATCCTACGCCACGCTGGCGGCGATGGCAAACCCGCCTGGCAGACTGCGTGAGGGAGGCCATGAACGACGCGTTCAACATCGCCGGCCGCTTCGAGAGCGCCCTCGCCTCCCTGCTGCCGACGATCGAAGGCCTGGGCCTCTGGGTGATCGGCGCCGGCGTGGTGATGATCGTTGTCGGCCTGGTCTTCCGCTCCCGTGAGCCGTGGCTCGCCACCCTCACCCTTCGCGGCGTCGGGCTGGTCTGCCTCGGGGTGGTCATGATGGGCGTTTCGGTCGTCCTGTGAGGGCGACGTGCTCCAGGCGAGGCCGGTGGCTGATCCTGGCGGTGATCCCGCTGGCCGGGCTCTCGCCCTACGTTCCCCGGTGGTTCGGGGTGCCGCCGCTCGTCCTGCTCGAGACCGGCACGTCGATGCCGACCGGGCTCTACGTGTACGACCATGCGCTGCCGGCTTGGCCGGGCGAGGTGGTCGTGCTGGCGAAGGCCCCGCACTGGGGGCGGGCTTACCTGATGAAGAGGGTCATCGGCCGCGCCGGCGACGTCTTCTGCTGGGACGAGCGGCGGCAGGCACAGACGCTGAACGGCCGGCTGCTGCCGGGTCCCTCGCCGCGCGCCCTCGAGCTGGGTGTTCCCGTCTGGACGGACTGCCGCTCACTGGGCGCCGACGAGTACGTCGGCTTCGGCGAGGGCGCGGACAGCTACGACAGCCGGTATTTCGGGCCGAGCCCGGCGGCCGTCATCCACGGCGTCTACCGGCTCGCCTGGGCCCTTCGGCTCTGAGCAGGCGCCGTCACTGCGGTGACTCGGCCTTGTCGAGCCGGATTCCCCGTGTCCCCGTGTCCCAGGCGCCGGCATCGGCGAGCGGCCCGAGCTGGGTTTTCAGCCACATCAAGGCCAGCCGAACGATGGTGTTCTGCGACCATCCGCCCTGGTCGGAGACGGACCTGAGCAGGCGGCGCGAGCGTTCGGAAACCAGGTAATGGCGGCCTGGCCGGGCCGCAAAGTCCGGCAAAACCGGCGTGGCCAGAGATTGCCGGGCGACGATGATCAGCAGATAGGCGTCAATCGCGGTCTCGATGACCTCCGAGCCGCTGAGCCCGGACATCTCCACCACCCTGTCGATCCAGGCGATCTCCTCGTCCGACAGGCGGACGAACAGGGATTCCGACCTCTTCATTCGAGACGGCAAGGTGGTGTCCTCGATGATGGCACATAAACATCCACCTCGGTGCCAGGTCTCTGTTCGGCGTGCGGCCCACCTGCGCAGCCGCTTAAGCTTCAGGGGAAGCAAAGCGGCCTCGGCTTGGGCCTGCACGCCGCGACATCCGCACGTCGGGACTGCATCATACCATCCAAAGGACACATTCAAACCGGGGATCGGCCGGGATCACCCAAAGGGGAAGCGCCGGCGAGGCGGCGCTTTTCGCGGGAGCGCCCGCGGCGCCGGCAGGCCTAGCACAGGCGCAGCGTCTCGTTGACGTAGAGCCGGCCCAGGGTGCCGGCCTCGATGGTGATGATCGGCTCCCACGGCAGGGTCTTCTCCAGGACCTGGGCACCGAAGCGCCCGAGCGTGCCGCTCACCTCGCGCTGGTAGGCGTCGACCTGGGCGTTGTCGTTCGGCAGGGCGCCCCGCTGGCCGACGTTGAACACCGTCGTCAGGATCCCGGCCAGGATCGCGTTGCCCCAACGGATCTCCACCTCCCCGCCCATGCCGGCCTGGCCGCTGGCGTCCGATCCGGCGGCGCGGCCGAGATCGACGCTGCTGACTGACGGCTCGCCGCCGAACCCCGCAGCGCTCGTCATCTGCGTCCAGAGGATCGGCGCGCGGCGGTCCTGCAGGGTCATCGAGCCGTCCTTCCTGACCTCGCCCACGAGCTGGGCGCCGGCCGGAACGAGCACCTTGCCCCGATAGCCGGGATCCGGTGAGAGGACCGGAGAGACCACCCGCGCGACCACCGGCCCGCCCTGCTCGGTGTTCACCCTGGTTTCCAGCGCGATCTCCATGGACGATCCCGGGCGCAGGGCGCAGCCCTCGCCCAGCCTCGCCCGCCGGCCGTCACGGTAGCCGGGTGGGCGGATCTCGACCGGCTCCACCCTCAGCGCCACCTCGCCGAGCCGTTCCTTCGGCATCGTCGCTTTCTTCGCCGGCGGTGGCGCCGGCGGCGCTGTCTTGGGCTCCGGCGCCGCCTGCGGTGTCGCTGCCGCCGCCGGAGGACCCGGCTGCGGCAGGCTCACCGGACCCTGGTAGGGCTTCACCTCCGGTACCGGCTCGACCCTTGCGGGAAAGACCAGCCGCCACATCGCCTGGGCGGCGATGATCGTCACCAGGATGGTGATGACGATGGCGGCGAGCACGAGCCGCAGGCGATGGCCGCGGGCGGCCGGCAGAGGCATCGCACTGATCGCCATGGCGCTAATCCCTGTTCCTGGCCTTTTCCCTGGCCCGGTCCCCGGCGGCGCTGCCGATGCGGACGATCTCGTCGCCGAGCCTGAGCTCGGCCTCGGTGACGCGGCGATTGGTCACGAGCCAGAGTGCCTGGCCAGCTTCGAGTACCTGATACGAGACCGTCTGCTCGCCCTCTTTGCCTGCGAACAGCGCCGGCAGCGTCGGCGGCGGCTCGGCAAAGCCGATCACCATCTTGTCCTGGTCGGCCCAGACGTCGTTCGGCATCCACGGCGCCGGCGGCTCCGACTTGGCCTTGACCAGGAGTGCTTCCCTTGCGCCGACCGGCTGGGGCGGTTTCGCCGCGGGGTCTTCGCTGCGCCCCGGCGGGGCGTGATTGATCTCGACGACCGGCATCGCCCGCCAATCGCGGACCTGCAGCTGCACGGTGTAGACCCCGCCGTCGGTGATGATGGCGGCCTGAAGGGTGCGGTCCATGCAGGGCGCCAGCGGCTTGGCCGCATCCACCCCGAACCGCTTTGATCCCGGGGCGGCGCAGTTGGGCATGAGCGCCACGGTCGCGCGTTGCCCGGTGGCGCCGGCCTCGACGCTCAGGTCGTCGGACGAGCCGACGATGCCGGAGGTCAGGCTCTCGCCCACCGGCAGCAGCAGGATCGTCGGTTCCAGGGGCGCCACCGGGATCTGGTAGACGCTCCGCGGGTTCCAGTCGGCGATGACCCAGGTGTTGCCCTCGACCTCCTCGCGCCGGACGGCCCTCACGGTCCTGAACGGCTCCCCCTTCGGCGGCAGGACGGCGGGTGCCGGCGGCGCCACCCGCTGCGCCGGAACGAACGGCGTATAGGTCGGCGTCGTCTCCATGCCGGAGTCCGTGTTGCAGCCCATGGTGAAGCCGGTGGCGCCCAGCGCCAACGCCACGGCCGCTCGCATCGGGGCCGCCATCAGCGTTGGCTCACGGCAGAATCGGCCGGCAGGACCGTGTGCGAGAATGCAACAGTCAATAAGCCGGTCGGGCTCTTCTCGACTTCCTCGACTGTCTTTGGCTTCGACTTGGCCAGGGTGATCGTGCCGGCCTGGCTGACCCAGGCCCCGGGCCCGTTTTCGCTTAAGGTCCGCTCCCGCCAGGTCACGTGCGCGGTCGCCCGATCCGCCTTGGCCCGGTCGACGATCGTCGCCTCGAGGATCTCCACCTCGGCGCTCGACCGGCTGAGGCTCTGCGCCTGTTCCTTGCGCCAGGCATCGACGGAGAGCCACAGATCCTGAGCGGTCGTGGCCGCCAGCTGGCGGACCTGGTAGCGCTCGGTGCCGACGTCCGTGGAGCGCGACCGCACCAGCCAGATCCACTCGCGCGCCGCCGCGATCCACACGCCGTCCGAGGGTACCCAGGCGTCGTAGCGGGTCAGCACCCGGCTCGGCAACCCGGACTCCGGGACCTCGACCACGGAGACCCTGGTCTCGCACGCCCGTCCAGCCGACCACCGTTCGACCCCCTGGGCGACGAGGCCGGCGGCAAGCACGGCGCAGGCGAAATGCGTCGTCCAGATCACCCGCCGGCTTACCCCGATCGCCCGCCACAGCGCCTCGCGCGAGGCCAAGAGCGCCTTTGGATCGTCCTGTGCCATGGGTCGACGTCCCTCCCGGCCCGAGGGTCAGAGCGTTCGGGGCCTGGGGCACGCGCCCCGAGCCGTCACCCCGGCGGCCCGGGGCCTGCAAAATTTTCGGAGATCATGCTGCCATAACTATGTTGCACTTCGCTAGAGTTGATTTTACCCTTCCTGAACCCGCGCGTTGACTTTGCGAAAGGGCCGTTCCGATGACTCATGAACACGCCGGCCGCTGCGTTCTTGCCCTCGTCCTCGCCCTGCTCGCCCCCCTGCTCATGCCTGGCCTCGCTTTCGCCGGCGACATGCTCGGCATCTACGACGCCAGCGACAACTGGGCCGCGTCGCTGACCAGCGTCGGCGTTCCCGCCGCCGTCTGCGGGATCGCGGTCGCAGGGGCTGGGATCATCACCCACAACTGGGGCGCCGCCGTCGGCACCGGCGTCGCCACCGCGGTCGGCGGCGCCGTCATCACCAACGCGTACACCGGTGCGCCGGCGCTCTTCGGCGGCGGCGCCGGCGGCGGCGATCTCTCCGGCTACCTGCCGGAGGCGGCGGTTTCAGGCGGCATCCTCCAGCTGCTGCAGGGGCTCGTCGGGTGAGCGAGCCCGGCGACGAGGTCGACGGCTGGGTGCTGCCGGCGACGCCCGGCCTCGGGCAGAGGCCGCTGATCCTGGGGCTCCCCTACCCCGCCGCCGGCGGCCTGATCCTGGCGGC
>CAYWSB010000067.1:0-26223 GCA_964460465.1 uncultured Geminicoccaceae bacterium
CGCCGACGACCGGGCGGCACCGCGCTCTCGCGCCGTCCGTCCGGGCCGCCGCTGCGCGCTAGTCGCCGGCGGCCGGCTCAACCCGATCGGGGTCGATCGTCAGCTCGATCAGCCGGCTCTCGACCACCAGGGCATCGGCGTCACGGTCGAGCGTGCGGAGCACCACGGCGTAGTTGGCGAGCACGTCGCGCAGCAGCGCCGGATCGGCCCCTGCCGCCGCCGTCAGGCGGTCGAGCGCCGTCTCGAGATCGGCCGAAGCCTCGAGCGGCCGGCCGCGCTCGAAGCGAATCGAGGCCAGGTTGTTCAGCGCGATGACGAGCCTCGGGTCATCGGCTGAATCGAGCAGCTCGGCCACCGCCGCGAGGCTGGTCTCCGCCGCTTCCAGATCGCCGGCGGCGGCCGCCGCCTCGGCCAGCCCCCAGCGCAGCTCCGCCGCCACGGCAGGTGGCACCGTCGGCGCGGCCGCGAGCAGTGCCAGATGCCGTTCCACGAGCGCGATCGCCCGTGCCTCCGCCCCGACCGCGACGAGGGCGCGGGCGCAGGCCGACATCAGCTCGGCCGTGGCGAGGTCCACGACCGGGCGGTCGGCATCGTCCCGGGTGGCGCCCGCCGGTGGGTCGACCACCCGCGCCTCGCAGAGCAGCACCGCGCGGTCCGCGTCCTGCTCGAGCAGCAGGACGTCGATCCCCTGGCGGAGGATGTAGGCCGCAAGGCCGCCGGCCGTCGCCGCCTCGACCGGCAGCGCCTCCACCGCTGCCAGCAGCACCGCCTCGGCCGTCGCCAGATCGCCGAGATCGACGGCCACGGCGGCGAGGTTGCCGGCACTCTCCAGCGTCGCCGGATGGATGTCTCCCAGCCGGTCGCGGCGGATGCCGTGCGCCTCGCCGAGATGGGCTGCCGCGGCCTCGGCCTCCCCCAGATCGTGCAAGAGGACGCCCAGATTGTTCAGGCTCTCGGCGACATCCGGATGGCCGTCGTCGAGCACCTCCCGGCGCAGCCCGAGCGCCGCCTCGTGCAGGGTGCGGGCCCGGTCCAGCCGGCCGGTGCGGCGCTCCAGCTCGGCCAGGTTGTTGAGGCTCTCGGCGATCAGCGGGTCGCGCGCGCCGAAGACCGCCCGGCGGATCGCCAGGGCCCGCTCGAGGAGACGGCGGGCCTCGTCGGTCCGCTCCAGCTCGAGGAGCACGACCGCGAGATTGCCGGCGACGGTGGCGACCCGCGCATCGTCGTCGTCGACCCGGTCCACGGGCGTTGGCGCCGCCGCATCGTCCTCGGCAAGCGCGTCGAGGGCGGCGCGGAACGCCGCCTCGGCGGCCGGCCAGTCGGCCTGGGCCGCCGCCCGCATGCCGTCTCGGTTGTGTGCCTCCCAGGGCGGTGCCGGCGCGTCGCTCGCCGCCGCCGCACCGGCCAGCCCCAGCCAGGCGACCACCATCAGGGTCGCCGCCCACCGGGTGCGGGTGCCGTGCCGGCGCACGAGGCGGCGGACCGCAGCGCTCAGTGGTTGCGGCGCGGGTTGCCGTGCGTCTCGACGACGCGCAGATGCATCACCGCGGGCTCGAGGCAGGCGCCGGTGGCGAGCTGGCCGACCATGCTGCGCTGGATCTCCTGCCACGGGGTCTGGCTCGGCGGGATCTTGGGCTTGATCTCCTTGCGCCTCGCCTCGATCTCCGCCGGGCTCAGGAGGATGTCGAGCTTGCGGTTGTGCAGGTCGAAGCGCACCTTGTCGCCGTTCCTGATGATCGCGAGATTGCCGCCGATGGCGGCCTCCGGCGAGGCGTTGAGGATCGACGGGCTCTCGGACGTGCCGCTCTGCCGGCCGTCGCCGATGGTCGGCAGGGCCTTGATGCCCTTCTTCATGAGCGCGATCGGCGGGCGCATGTTGACCACCTCGGCCGCCCCGGGATAGCCGACCGGGCCGCAATTGCGGATGAACAGGAAGCAGTCCTCGTCGATCTCGAGGCTCGGGTCGTCGATCTTGTGGTGATAGTCCTCCGGCCCCTCGAAGACGATGGCCCGGCCGACGAACACGCCCGGCTGCTCCGGGTCCTCGAGATACTTGGCGCGGAACTCGGGCGTGACGACCGAGGTCTTCATCACCGCGGAATCGAAGAGATTGCCCGAGATGATCACGAAGCCGGCCTCGGGCAGCAGCGGGTTGTCATAAGAGCGGATGACCTTGCGGTCGATGTGCAGGTCGAGGCTGTCGATATTCTCGCCGTAGGTCTTGCCGGTGACGGTGAGCGCGTCGTCGTGCCAGCGGCCGTTCTTCCTGAGCTCCATGATCACGGCGGGCAGCCCGCCGGCGCGGTAGTAGTCCTCGCCCAGATACTTGCCGGCCGGCTGCATGTCGACGAGGAGCGGGATGTCGTAGCCCATCTCCCAGTCCTTGATGTCGAGCTCGACGCCGATATGCCGGGCGATGGCGATGACGTGCGGCGGGCAGTTGGTGGACGCGCCGATCGCCGCTGCCGCGAAGATCGCGTTCTCGAACGCCTTCCTGGTCAGAATCTGCGACGGGCGGAGATCCTCGCGAACCATCTCGACGATCCGCTTGCCGGTGGCGTAGGCCATCTGGCCGCGCTCGCGATAGGGCCCGGGGATGGCGGCACAGCCCGGCAGCGACATGCCGAGCGCCTCGGCCATGGCGTTCATCGAGGAGGCCGTGCCCATGGTGTTGCAGTGGCCGACCGAGGGGGCCGAGGCGCAGGTCATCTCCATGAACTCGTCATAGGTGATCTCGCCCTTGGCCATGAGCTGGCGGGCGTGCCAGACCACCATGCCCGAGCCCGCGAGATCGCCCTTGTAGTAGCCGTTCAGCATCGGCCCGCCCGAGAGCACGATCGCCGGGATGTTGACCGTGGCCGCCCCCATGATGCAGGCCGGCGTGGTCTTGTCGCAGCCGGTGGTCAGCACCACGCCGTCCAGCGGATAGCCGTAGAGCACCTCGACCAGCGACAGGTATTGAAGGTTGCGGTCGAGCATCGCGGTCGGCCGCTTCAAGGTCTCCTGCACCGGATGGACCGGGAACTCGAGCGGCACGCCGCCCATGTCGCGGATGCCGTCGGCGACCCGCTTGGCGAGCTCGATGTGGTGCCGGTTGCAGGGGGCGATGTCGGAGCCGGTCTGGGCGATGCCGATGATCGGCCGGCCCGACTGCAGCTCCTCGCGGGTCAGGCCGAAATTGAGCTGCCGCTCGAGATAGAGCGCCGTCATGTCCGGCTCGGCGGGGTTGTCCCACCAGTCCTGGCTTCTCAGGCGGCGCTTCTTGTCATCGGCCACGAGCCGTCTCCCTGTCTCGTCTGTCGTGCGGTGAACATCGGTGTGCGCGGCATCGCGACGCGGCCGCCGGACGTTCATACCACCAGTCCGTTGCGGCCTGCAATCGACCCGGGCGGCCTTGCGGGACGCGATATTTCGGTTGTATCGGGTGGCGAGGCGTTTCAATCTGATCCTGGCATCCACGACGAAGGAGACTCAACAGCCATGCGTCGATCGTCGCGTATCGAGGGACCGGCCGGCGATCCTCAGTCGCTCACCCGGCGCCGGCTCGTGATGGCACTCGGCGGTGCCGCGGCGGCCACCGCGGGGCTTGGCGCAGCCACGGCGACGGCGCTCGCCCAGGACCTCAAGCGGCTGCACCTCCTGGTGCCGGCCGGGGTCGGCGGCGGCTGGGACCAGACGGCACGGGCGGTGGCCGAGGCGGTCACCGGCGCGGGGCTCGTCGAGAGCGCCACGATCGAGCACGTCTCTGGCGGTGGCGGGGCGCGGGCGATCAGCTATCTCGTCGCCACCGGCGCCACCCAGCCGCAGACGCTGATGGTGAGCTCGACGCCGATCGTGCTCCGGGCCGTCCGCGGCGCCTCGCCCTCCTACCGCGATCTCGAGCCGATCGCCGCGCTGATCGCCGACTACGCCGTCGTCGCCGTCCGTGCCGACAGCCCCTATCGCGACTTCGCCGCCCTCGCCGCCGCCGTGCGCCGCGACACAGGCGGCCATCGCATCGCCGGCGGCTCGGTGCGCGGCGGCATGGACCACCTGGTCGCCGCCCGGACCTTCGCCACGGCCAGCGGCGTCGATCCCCGGCAGGTCGTCTACCACCCCTACGATGCCGGCGGGGCGGCGTTCGAGGCCCTGCGCAGCGGCCATGCCGAGGCGCTGTCGACCGGGCTCGGCGAGGCGCTCGGACCGGCCGCAGCTGGCGCGTTGCGTTTGCTCGCCGTCACCGCGGCCGAGCGGGTGCCGGAGGCTGCGGGCGTGCCGACGCTGCGCGAGCTCGGCCACGACGTCACCTTCGTCAACTGGCGCGGCTTCTTCGGCGCACCGCAGATGCCGGACGGGACCGCCGATGCCCACGCCGCCCTGCTCGGCCGGCTCGTCCAGACCCCCGAGTGGGAGGCCATCCGCGTCCGCAACGCCTGGCAGACGCTCTATCGCCCGCGCGCGGAGTTCGCCGCCTTCCTCGAGGCCGAGGAGGCGATCGCCGGGCGCATGCTCGCGGCCCTCGGCATCGCCTGACCACCGCGGGAGCGGCCGGCCGTCGCACGGCTTTTGGCAGCGCAGCAAGCGGGCTATATCACGCCTGTCGGCAGGAAGCGCCGGTGCTCGCGCGGAGCTGTCGCGCGCCTGCCGGCACGGCCCTGCGCCGGAACGAGGATGATCGGATGTCGCTGCCCGCCAGCCTGCCCTATCGCGACGCCCTGACCTTCGACGACGTGCTGCTCGAGCCCGCCTACTCCGAGGTGCTGCCGGCCGGCGTCGACGTCCACACCAGGCTGGCCCGCGACATCGACCTGCAGATCCCGGTCATCTCGGCGGCGATGGACACCGTGACCGAAGCACCCATGGCGATCGCCATGGCCCAGCTCGGCGGGCTCGGCATCATTCACAAGAACCTCTCGATCGACGAGCAGGCCGCCCAGGTGCGGCAGGTCAAGAAGTTCGAGGCCGGCATCGTTCTCAACCCGGTGACCGTGCATCCGGAGACGACGCTCGCCGAGGCGCTCGAGATCATGAGCCGGCACCAGATCTCCGGCCTGCCGGTGGTCGAGCCGGGGAGCCAACGCCTCGCGGGCATCCTGACCAACCGCGACGTCCGCTTCGTCGAGCCCAGCCGGCGGCCGGTGCGCGAGCTGATGACCGCCGAGAACCTCGTCACCGTCCGCGACAGCGTGTCGCGCGAGGAAGCCGTGCAGCTCCTGCATCGGCATCGCATCGAGAAGCTGCTGGTGGTCGACGACGCCTATCGTCTCGTCGGCCTGTTGACCGTCAAGGACATTGAGAAGGCGCAGGCGCACCCGCACGCGGTCAAGGACGGCCACGGCCGGCTGCGGGTCGGTGCCGCGACCGGCACGGGTGCGGCCGGGCTGGAGCGGGCGCTGGCGCTGATCGAGGCGGGTGTCGACGTCCTCGTGGTCGACACCGCCCACGGCCACTCCGCGGGCGTGCTCCAGACGGTGGACCGGATCCGCCGCGAATCCAACGCCGCCCGGGTGATCGGCGGCAACGTCGCCACTGCCGAGGGTGCGCAGGCGCTGATCGACAGCGGTGCCGATGCGGTCAAGGTCGGCATCGGCCCGGGCTCGATCTGCACCACCCGCATCGTCGCCGGGGTGGGCGTGCCGCAGCTCACGGCGATTCTCGATGTCGCCAGCCGCTGCCGGCCGCAAGGCGTGCCGTTGATCGCCGACGGCGGCATCCGCTCCTCGGGCGATCTCGCCAAGGCGGTCGCCGCTGGGGCCGACTGCGCCATGCTGGGCTCGATGTTCGCCGGCACCGACGAGGCGCCGGGCGAGGTCTTCCTCTACCAGGGCCGCTCCTACAAATCCTACCGCGGCATGGGCTCGATCGGGGCCATGGCCCGGGGCTCGGCCGATCGCTACTTCCAGCAGGAAGTCCAGGACCAGCTCAAGCTGGTGCCCGAAGGCATCGAGGGCCGCGTGCCCTATCGCGGTCCCGTCGCCGGCATCGTCCACCAGCTGGTCGGCGGCCTGCGCTCGGCCATGGGCTACACCGGCCAGCGCAACCTCGCCGCCATGCAGGCCGGCTGCCGCTTCGTCCGGATCACCGGTGCGGGGGTGCGCGAGAGCCACGTCCACGACGTCGCGATCACCCGGGAAGCGCCCAACTATCGGCGCGACTTCTAGGCAACCACGCCCGGCCGGCAGCCGCCTCGCGCAACGAAATGTTAAGCCTCGCCGCTTAACGTCGGCAGCAACGCGGCAGGGGGTCGGCCCCGGGCCCGCCGCTTCGACCGGAGCGATGGCTGAGCGTGTGGCAAAGGGCGGGGTTGCTTCTGGGATGGACGGGGCTCGTCTGGGCCCTGGTGGCGATGGCGCACCCGGCGGCCCTGTGGCCGACGGCCCTGCTCCTGCAGTGGCTGCCCGCGACCCTGCCGCCGATCGACCGGCCGGCCGGCCCGCTGCTGGCCATCCTGCTGCCCCTGGCCCTCGACCGGCTGGCCCTCGCCGCCCCCCGGCAGGTGCGCATCGCCGGGCTGCTCGCCGCCGTGCCACTGGCTGCAGTCCTGGCCGGGGCGTTGGGGCCGACCTGCTGCATGGTGCTCGCCATCCTGCTCCGCGATGGCGCGGGTCGGGGCGGCGGCGCGGCGGCCGGCCGGGCCGGCCAAGGCGCCGGCTCCTGGCCCCTTCGCGGCGAGGCGGACGGGTTTCTCACCGTGGCCGCGGACGGCCGCATCGTCACGGCCGACACGCGCGCCGTCGAGCTCCTGGGCGGCGCGCCCGTCGGCCGCCCGTTGCGCCGCTACCTGCCTCGTCTCGAGTTCGACGACGGTGGCCTCGCGGCGCTCGTCGGTCACCGGCTCGAGACCGAGCTGCAGCACGAATCCACCCGCTTCCGTCCCGTCGAGCTGGAGCTCGCCAGGGCCGGGTTCGGGGCAACGCTGCGGGTCAGGCTCACCGACATCTCGGCGCGGGCCGAGCGGCTGGCCGAGCTCGAGCGCCTGGCCCTGCACGACGCGCTCACGGGCCTGCCCAACCGCGCCCTCTTCCACGACCGGGTGCGCCAGGCGATCGCCGCGGCCGAGCGCCGCTGCGAGCCGTTCAGCGTCATGCTGCTCGATCTCGACCGCTTCAAGCAGGTCAACGACACGCTCGGCCACCAGGTCGGCGACCGGCTGCTGCAGGCGGTGGGTCCGCGGCTCGCGGCCGCGCTGCGCAAGTCCGACACCCTGGCCCGGCTCGGCGGCGACGAGTTCGCGGTGCTGCTGCCGGCACCGGTCGACCTGGAGCGGACCGCCGCCTCCGCCGAGCGGCTGGTCGAATCGATGGAAGCGCCCTTTCAGATCGAGGGCATGAGCCTCGATCTGGGGGTCAGCGTCGGCGCCGCCCTCTACCCGCAGCACGGCGCGGATCTCGAGGCGCTGATCCACAATGCCGACGTCGCCATGTACAAGGCCAAGCGCGAGCGGCTTGGGTTCAGCATCTTCAACGAGGAGCAGGCCCAGGGCAGTGCCCGCCGCCTGACGCTGCAGCGCGATCTGCGCGGCGCCATCGACCGCGGCGACATCGAGGTCCTGGTGCAGCCCAAGGTGGCCGTTGCCGGCTGGACGGTGACCGGCGTCGAGGCGCTGGTCCGCTGGCACCACCCGACCGCGGGGCTGCTCGCACCCGACGACTTCCTGCCGATCGCCGAGCAGACCGGGCTGGTCATGCCGCTCACCCTCAAGGTGCTGAACGACTGCCTCGACGCGCAGCGGCGCTGGCGGCGGGCCGGGATCGAGCTGCCGGTCGCCGTGAACCTCTCGCCCAAGTGGCTGCGCGACCGCGAGTTCCCCAAGATCCTGGCGCTGGCGCTGCGCAACTGGCAGGCCCCGCCGGACCAGCTCGTCCTGGAGATCCCCGAGAACGCGGTGATGCTGGACCCGGCGGGCACGCTCGAGCTCCTCGAGGCCGTGTCGCGGCTCGGCGTCGGTGTGGTGCTCGACCAGTTCGGCACCGGCTACTCCTCGCTGCCGCTGCTGCAGCGGCTGCCGATCACCGCGCTCAAGATCGACCGTACCTTCGTCTGCGACGTCTTCGCCGAGCGGAGCGCCTCGGTCGTCGTCCGCTCGGTGGTCAAGCTGGCGCACGGGCTCGGCCTTCGGGTGATCGCGACCGGGGTCGAGAGCGAGCGGGTCGCCGACCATCTGGCGGGCATCGGCTGCGACGAGATCCAGGGTTTCCACGTCGCCCACCCGATGCCCCTCGACCATTTTCCACGCTGGCTCGCCGAGACGGAGGCGCTGCGCCGCAGCTGGGCCTGAGCGGCCGGTCGCCTGGGCACGAGGCGCGCCGGCGGTCCCGGCCGGCACCCGCGGCTTTGACAGGCCGATGCCGCCGCCTATAGTTGCCGCACATCATTCGGGAGGACGACCATGCAGAAGATCTCGGGCGGCGTCGCTGCCCTGGCCCTCGTGCTCGGTCTCGGCGGTGTAGCCGCGGCGCAGGAGGAGAAGTTCATCACCATCGGAACTGGCGGCCAGACCGGTGTCTATTATGTCGTCGGCCAGTCGATCTGCGGCCTCGTCAATCGCGGCCAGGCGCAGCACGGCATCCGCTGCACGGCACCGTCGACCGGCGGCTCGATCGCCAACTTGAACGCGATGCGCGAGGGGGCGATGGAGATGGGCGTCGCCCAGTCCGACTGGCAGTACCATGCCTACAATGGCACCTCGCAGTTCGCCGAGGCCGGGCCGTTCGAGGAGCTGCGGGCGGTGTTCTCGGTGCACGCCGAGCCCTTCAACGTCATCGCCCGGGCCGACAGCGGCATCGAAAGCTTCACCGACCTCGTCGGCAAGCGGGTCAATGTCGGCAACCCGGGCTCGGGCCAGCGCGCCACCATGGACGTGGTGATGGAGGCCATGGGCTGGAGCATCGGCGACTTCGCGCTCGCCTCAGAGCTGCAGTCGGCCGAGCAGGCGGCGGCCCTGGGCGACAACAACGTCGACGCCATCATCTTCACCGTCGGTCACCCCAACGGCTCGATCCAGGAGGCGACCACGACCACCGACGCGCGGCTGATCCCGGTCGACACGCCCGAGATCGCGGCGCTGGTCGAGGAGCGGCCCTACTATGCCTGGGCGACGGTGCCGGGCGGCATGTATCGCGGTACCGACGCGGATATCACCACCTTCGGCGTCATGGCGACCTTCGTCGCCCCGGCGACGGTCGAGGACGACGTCATCTACGAGGTGGTCAAGGCCGTCTTCGAGAACTTCGGCCGCTTCAAGGGCCTGCATCCGGCCTTCGCCAATCTCGAGGAGGAGCAGATGATCTCGGCCGGCCTCTCCGCTCCGCTGCACGACGGGGCGGCCCGCTACTATCGCGAGCGCGGCTGGATCGAGTGATCGCCTGTCGCCCGGCGACGGCGTTCGCCGGGCGATTTTTTTCCGGCGGCCGGCGGTTCGGCGGGACCGCCCACGAAACGACAGGTGGTGGCGATGAACGATCGGCCCGGGGAATTGCGGATGGCGGCGGACGCGCAGCGGGGCGGGGGCCCTGCCACCGAGCTGAACGAAATGGTCGCCGCCGCCGACACCGGCGCGCGCAATCCCACCGGCACCGCCGCCAAGGTGCTGTTCGGCACCGCCCTGGCCTGGTCGCTGTTCCAGCTCTGGATCGCCTCGCCCTTGCCGTTCATGCTCCGCTTCGGGGTGTTCAACAGCACCGAGGCGCGCTCGATCCACCTCGCCTTCGCGATCTTCCTCGCCTTCACCAGCTACCCGGCCCTGGCCCGCAGCCCGCGCGACCACATCCCGATCCAGGACTGGATCATGGCCGGGGTGGGGGCCCTGGCCGCCGCCTACCTCTACCTGTTCTACGCCGGCATCTCGAATCGCATCGGGGCACCCATCGCCCGGGACTACGTGGCGGCCGTCATCGGCATGATCCTCCTGCTGGAGGCGGCCCGCCGGGCGCTGGGACCGGCGCTGGCCATCGTCGCCGGGATCTTCCTCCTCTACACGTTCTTCGGGCCCTGGATGCCCAATATCATCGCGCATCGCGGCAACAGCCTGGGCGAGGTCGTCAACCACCACTGGATCACCACGTCAGGCGTCTTCGGCATCGCCCTCGGCGTGTCGACCAGCTTCGTCTTCCTCTTCGTGCTGTTCGGCGCCCTTTTGGACAAGGGTGGGGCCGGCAACTACTTCATCAAGGTGGCCTTCTCGCTGATGGGCCACATGCGCGGCGGCCCGGCCAAGGCGGCCGTCGTCTCCTCGGCCATGACGGGGCTGATCTCCGGCTCGTCCATCGCCAACGTCGTCACCACCGGCACGTTCACCATCCCGCTCATGAAGAAGGTGGGGTTCTCCTCGGAGAAGGCGGGTGCCGTCGAGGTGGGCTCGTCGGTCAACGGCCAGATCATGCCGCCGGTCATGGGGGCCGCCGCCTTCCTGATGGTCGAGTATGTCGGCATCCCCTATTTCGAGGTGGTCAAGCACGCGTTCCTGCCGGCGACCATCAGCTACATCGCCCTCGTCTACATCGTCCATCTCGAGGCGGTGAAGGCGGGCATGCAGGGCCTGCCGCGGGCCTACGA
The DNA here is from genome assembly GCA_964460465.1 of uncultured Geminicoccaceae bacterium. GTDB lineage: Bacteria > Pseudomonadota > Alphaproteobacteria > Geminicoccales > Geminicoccaceae > SLRI01. The sequence continues at coordinate 10,534 of CAYWSB010000067.1, forward strand.
GCCGCCGCCGCTGCTGCGCCGGCTGATCGGCCTCGCCTTCGGCGTCGCCGCCCTCTGCGTCGTCTCGTTCGCCGTCTACTACGGCCTCGGCTGGCTGCGCCCGGCCTTCGGCCCTGCCGCCAACTGGATCATCGCGGTGGGGCTGTTCGTCGCCTACGTGGCGCTCCTGGCCTTCGCCGCCCGTTTTCCCGAGCTCGCGGTCGACGACCCCAACGACAAGACCATCACCCTGCCCGAGCCCGGCCCGACGGTGAAGGCCGGCCTGCATTTCATCCTGCCGGTGGTGGTGCTCGTCTGGTGCCTGATGGTCGAGCGGCTGTCGCCCGGGCTCTCGGCCTTCTACGGCACCCTCTTCATGATCTTCATCCTGGCGACGCAGCGGCCGCTCACGGCATTGTTCCGCCGCCAGGGTGACCTCCCGGGTGCCGCCCGGCGCGGCTTCGACGACCTGCTGCAGGGCCTGGTGGCCGGGGCGCGCAACATGATCGGCATCGGTGTGGCCACCGCCACCGCCGGGATCATCGTGGGTGCCGTGAGCCAGACCGGGGTCGGCTCGGCGCTGGCCGAGGTGGTCGAGGTGCTCTCCGGCGGCAACATGGTGGCGATCCTGTTCCTCACCGCACTGCTCTCGCTGATCCTCGGCATGGGCCTGCCGACCACCGCGAACTACATCGTCGTCTCGGCCCTCCTGGCCCCGGTCATCGTCTCGCTCGGTGCCCAGTCCGGCCTGCTCGTGCCGCTCATCGCTGTGCACCTCTTCGTCTTCTATTTCGGCATCATGGCGGACGTCACGCCGCCGGTGGGCCTGGCCTCGTTCGCCGCCGCCGCGGTCTCGGGCGGCGATCCGATCAAGACCGGCGTGGTGGCCTTCTGGTACTCGCTCAGGACGGCGGCCCTGCCGTTCCTGTTCATCTACAACCCGGCGCTCCTGCTCATCGGGGTGGGCTGGGTCGAAGGCGTCTTCGTCTTCGTCATCGCCACCATCGCCATGCTGGTGTTCGCCGCGGCCCTGCAGGGCTGGTTTTTCGACCGCTGCCGGATCTGGGAGATCGGCCTCATGCTCCTGATCGCCTTCTCCCTCTTCCGTCCCGGGTTCTGGATGGACCAGCTCTACCCGCCCTTCGAGCGGCGCGGCGGCGACGCCTTCGTCGAGGTGGTCGGCAAGGTCGACCCCGGCACCAGTCTCCAGTTCCGCATCGCCGGCCTCAACGCCTTCGGCGACCCGATGGAGCAGGCCAAGCTCATCACGGTGCCGGAGGGGGCCACGGCCGAGGAGCGGGTCCAGGCCATGGGCCTCGAGCTGATCGAGCAGGACGGCCGGGTGATCATCGACAACGTCGCCTTCGGCAGCCCCGGCCAGGCGGCGGGGCTCGACTGGGACCAGGAGATCCTCACCGTGCGCGAGCCCCTGCCGCAGCCGCACCGCTACTGGATCTACATTCCGACGCTCCTGGTGCTGGCCGGCCTGATAGCACTCCAGCGCAACCGGGCGAGCCGGCGCGAGACTGCCGGCGGCAGCCCGGCCGCGGCCTGAGGAACCCGTCGATGTATGCGCACATCCTGATCGCCATCGATCCCGAGAGCAGGGGCTCGTGGGAGCGCGCCCTGCCGCTCGCCGTGCGGCTCGCCGCCGGCGAGGGGGCGATGCTGCACATCATGACCGTGGTCCCGGACTACGGCTCGAGCCTGGTCGCCAGCTACTTCCCCAAGGACTTCGCCAAGAAGGCCCTCGAGCACGCCAGGGAGGCCCTGCACGCGGTCGCCGCACCGCACCTGCCCGAGGGGCTCAGGCACCAGTTCATCACCGCGCACGGCCGGATCTACAGCGAGATCTGCAAGACCGCGAAGGCGGTCGGCGCCGACCTCATCGTCATGTCCAGCCACAAGCCCGCCCGCCGCGACCGGCTGATCGCCCCCAACGCCCAGCAGGTGCTGCTGCACGCCCCGGTCTCGGTGCTGGTGGTGCGCTAGCGACGCCCGTCAGCCGGGGCCGACGAGCGCGCGCAGGTCGACCCGCAGTCCGTCGAGCCGGTCGGCCGCAAGCCGTCCGTCCAGCGCATCGTGCGTCGCCCGCCAGGCCGGCAGCGCCGCCGCGAGGCGATCCCGGCCGGCATCGGTCAGCACGAGGCGGCGGTTGCGCCTGTCCGCCGCGTCCGGTGCGACGGTGACGAGGCCGCGGCGCTCGAGTGGCTTGAGGGCTGCCGTCAGCGTCGTCCGGTCCATGGCGAGCAGCGGCACGAGCTCGCCGATCCGCGGCGGTGTCGGCCGGTTCAGGCCCATGAGCAGCGAGAACTGGCCGTTGGTGAGGCCGTGCGGGCGCAGTGCCGTGTCGAAGCGGCGGGCAACCGCCCGTGCCGCGCGCTGCAGATGCAGGCAGAGGCAGCGGTCGCGGACCTCATGGGTGACGGCGAGCGGCAGGTCGGCGCGCATGCGTCCGATTTACGTTGACATCAACGTTATTGTCAACCATCCTCGGCGAGCGAACCGCAGGCGAGAGAAGCAACGGGGAGAGGCAGGCGATGGGCTATGTCGACGGGTTCCTCCTGGCGGTGCCGACCGGCAATCGCGAGGCCTACGAGGCGCTGGCCCGGCGGATGGTGCCGGTGTTCAAGGACCACGGCGCGCTCAAGGTGGTCGAGTGCTGGGGCGAGGATGTGCCGGACGGCAAGGTCACCTCGTTTCCCATGGCGGTGAAGCTCGAGCCCGGTGAGACCGTCGTCCTCTCGTGGGTCGTCTGGCCGTCGAAGGCAGTTCGCGACCGGGGCTCCAAGGCGATGATGGCGGACCCGCGGATGCAGGGCATGGACATGAAGAACGCCCCCTTCGACGGCATGCGGATGATGTTCGGCGGCTTCGAGGTGCTGGTCGATGCCTGAGGCGGGGCCCGTGTCCGCCAGGGTCCGCACCTGCCTCTGGTACGACGGCCAGGCGGAGGAGGCGGCCCGATTCTACGTCTCGCTGCTGCCCGAAAGCCGCATCGAGGGGGTGTTCAGGCCCGGCCCGGCGGCCCCGCCGCTGCTCGTCGACTTCGTGCTCGCCGGCACGCCCTATCAGGGGCTGAACGGCGGGCCACAGCACCCGTTCACCGAGGCGGTGTCGATCTCGGTCCTGACCGCGGACCAGGCCGAGACGGACCGACTCTGGGACGCGCTGCTGGCCGATGGCGGCCGGCCCAAGGCCTGCGGCTGGCTCGCCGACCGCTACGGGCTCTGCTGGCAGATCGTCCCCGAGGCCCTGCCGAGGCTGCTCGCCGACCCGGACCCGGCGGCGGCAGGGCGCGTCATGCAGGCGATGCTGGGCATGGTGAAGATCGACATCGCCGGGCTCGAGGCCGCCCGGCGCGGCGGCTGAAGCGGACGGGCACCATCGCGCTGGCGGTCCGACCCGGCGGCCGCGGTGCTGCCGTCACCGCTCGCGCCGCACCACGCTCCACGGCAGGATGCCGAGGCCGCTCGTGTGGTCGAGCCATTGGGCGAGGAGCATGAGCGCGAGGATCGCCGCGACCGCGAGGCAGGCGACGGCGGCCGCGAGCGCCGTGTAGCCGCTGTCGTTGAGATTGAACACCACCACCCCCAGCGTCTCCGTGCCGTGCGCCCAGAGCAGAGCCGAGACGGTCAGCTCGTTGAACGCGGTCATGAAGACGAGGATGCCGCCGGCGGCCGCCATCGGGCCCACCAGCGGCAGCAGCACGAAGCGCAGGCGGTCGAGGAGCCCCGCACCGTCGAGCTGGGCCGCCTCGTCGATGGCGGGTGCCAGTTGCGCCATGCCGGCGAGGGTGGGCCGCAGGGCCAGGGTCAGGAAGGCCGCCAGATAGGCCACGAGGATGATCGCGTGCGTGCCGTAGAGCGAGACGCCGAGGAGCGGCAGCGGCGGCAGCAGCAGCATGATGAAGGCCACCGCCAGCACCACGCCCGGCAGCGCGTAGGGCAGCTCGGCCGCGCCGTCGAGGACGGCGGCGAGCCGCCCGGGTCGCCAGGCGATCAGGTAGGCGAGGGGAATCGCCAAGAGGGCCAGCACAAGGGCGGCGCCGCCGGCGAGCAGGGTGCTGTTGAGGAAGGCGCGGCGGGTCACGTCCTGGACCAGCAGGACCTCGTGGAAATTTCGCCAGGTGAGCGTGTCGGTCGAGAGCCTGACGCCGGCGGCGGGGGTCAGCGCGGCGGCGAGCAGCGCCAGGAGCGGGATCACCAGGATGGCACCCACCAGCAGCCAGGCGCCGGCTTCGGCCACTGGCCGCCAGCGGCCGAGCGGCAGGACCAGCGGCCGGCCGCCCGGGCCTTCGAGGGTCACGTCCCGCAGGCCCCGGAGCCAGCGCTGCAGCACCACGCCGGCGAGGGCGAGGCTGCCCACCAGCACCGCCAGGACCGCCACCTCGCCCAGCACCCGGGGGCCGAAACCGGCGAGGCGCTCGTAGATCAGGACCGGCAGCAGCGTGTGCCGGGCCGGGATGCCGATCATCGCGGCGATGCCGAAATTGCCGATCGCCGAGACGAAGGCGAGCGCGCCGCCGGCAACCAGCGCCGGTGCCAGGAGCGGCAGGACGACGTGGCGCAGCGCCGCGAGCCGGCCGGCGCCGGCGAGGAAGGCCGCGTCCAGGAGCTCCATCGACAGCCGCCTGAGCGCTGCCGCCACGGTGATGAAGACCAGGGGCGCGTGCTGGATGCCGAGGAGCAGGATCAGCCCCTCGCGACTGTAGAGCGGGTTGGGCGTGCCCGGTGCGGGGGCGATGCCGAGCGCCTTGAGGAGCGGGCTCGAGGCGCCGGTGAGCTGCATCCAGGAAAGTGCCGTGATCTGCGGCGGGATCATCAGCGGCAGCATGAAGGCGAAGACCAGGGCCGCCTTCAGGCGGAGGTCCGAGGCTGCGACCAGGAGCGCCATGACGAGGCCGAGGCCGAGCGAGACCAGCATCGACCAGAATCCGGCGTCGAGCGTGCGCCAGGTGGCCCGCCAGGTGCTGCCGCGCTCCAGCACCGCGCGCGCCGTGGCGAGGTCGGCGGCGCCGCCCGGGGCCACGGCCTCCAGCACCAGCCGGGCCAGCGGCAGGACGCAGAGACCGCCCACCACCACGACGGCGAGGCCGAGGACGAGCGTGTCGCCCAGCGGCCGCCGCAGGAAGACCGGTCGTCGCGGTTCAGCCGCCGAAAAGCTCGCTGAAGCGCTCCTTGTACGCAGCGTCATGGGCCAGTGCCTTCGCCGCATCGAGCGGCAGGAGGATGATCTCGGCAAGCGCCGGGAAGCCCTCTGGCGGTGCCACCTCGGGATGCGCCGGCAGGTAGCCCTGGGCCGCCGCCAGCTCCTGCCCCTCGCGCGACAGCAAGAAGTCGACGAAGGCCTTGGCGGTCTCGGGGTTGGCCGTGGTGGAGAGGATCGCCACGGGCTCGGTCACCGCACTCACCCCTTCCTCCGGGAAGACGAAGGCGACGGGCGAGCCCTTGGCGGCCTCGCGGATCGGCAGGTAGTCGATGACGATGCCGTACAGCTTCTCGCCGCCGGCGACCGCCTGGAAGACGGCGCCATTGCCGCCCTGCGGCTGCACGCCGTTCTTCTCGAGCGCCTCGAAATGCGCCCAGCCGAAGTCGGGATGCTCGACCATGGTGGCCACGTGGATCAGCGCGGCACCGGAGGTCAAGGGGCTCGGCATGGCGACGAGCCCGGCCATGGCCTCGGCCTCGAGATCCTTCCACGAGGTAGGCGGGGTCTCGACCGAGGTGTTGTAGACGATTCCGGTGGTGATCAGCTTGGTCGAGAAATAGGTCCGGTCGGCATCGTGGATCGCCGGGTCGTAGGCGCCGATGTCGGCCGCCTCGTGCGGCAGCAGCAGGCCCTCGGCCTTGAGGCTCTCCATGGTCACCGTGTCGGCGATGAGCAGCACGTCGGCCTGCGGCGTGCCCGCCGCGATCTCCGCCTGCAGCTTGGCCATCAGGTTGACCGTGCCGTCGCGGATCCAGCTCACCTCGGCCTCGGGGTGCAGCGCCATGAACGCGTCGACCGTGGCCTGCGCGTCCTCGTTGGGCTGGCTGGTGTAGAGCGTGAGCGTGCCCGAGGCGGCGCTGGCGACGCCGCCGGTGAGCAACGTCAGGACGGCGGCGCTGGCGAGCAGCACCGGTCGGCTGAGGCGCATGGGGGATCCTCCCGCTGGGGTGTGGGCCGGGGCGTAGACTGGAAGTGTGACGATACCGCGACAGGACCAGGAGGTAGCCGCGCTCAGCCGAGCGTGTCGAGCAGCGCCTTGGCCTCGACGAGATCGGGGGTAGCGAAGCCCTCGGTGAACCAGCCGTGGATCGGGGCGAGCAGGTCGTGGGCCCGCTGCCGCTCGCCGCGCTCGACCCAGAGCCGGGCGAGGTCTCGGGATGCCCTGAGCTCGAGCGAGCGCGCCTCCTGCTCGCGGGCGATCGCCAGGGCCTGCGCGAGCGCCGCGGCGGCGGCGGTCGCATCGGGCGTCGGCTCGGCGAGCAGGCATTCGGCACGCTGCCGGTGCAGATCGGCCAGGAGGTAGCGCTCGCCCGTCGGCTCGGCGAGCGCTGTGGCCTCGACGAGAGCCCCCAGTCCTTCGGTGGGCCGACCGAGCTTCACGTGCGCTCGGGCGAGCATGGCCAGCAGATGGGGCCGCTGCATCCGGGCACCGGTCCTGGCGTAGCGGTCGATGCCCGCCACGAGTGCCGCCAGCGGCTGGTCGTCCCCGCCTCGCTCGAAGCGTGCTGACGCACCCAACACGGGGCCGAGCGCGCTCACCATCGCGAAGCCGTGCTCGTCCGCGATCCGGGTCATCGCCTCGGCCTGGTCGAGGGTCGTCGCCCAGTCACGGCGGAAATGATGGAAGAGCGCCGACCAGTAGAGCCCGCGGGCCAGCGTGTAGGGTTGCCCGAGCGCTTCGGCCAGCGTCACCATCCGGCCGGCGACACGCGCAGCCTGCTCCGGATAGCCGCGCAGCCACAAGGCCCAGGCCCGATAGCCCATGGCAGCGGCGGCCGGATCGACCCCGCCGAAGCGGCGGCTGAGCTGCCCGTGCCGTGCCGGATCATAACGCGCCTCGCAGCGCTCCATGAACCGTTCGCCTTCGGCCGGCCGGCCCCGGTACAGGGCCGAGAGACCGACGGCCAGGTCGGACTCGACCAGGAGCGCGTCGTCCGCGCCGGCCTCGGCGAGCGCCAGGCAGTCACGGGCCAGTTCCTCGGCCAGCGCATGCTCGGCCCGGGTCATGTGCACCAGCCACGTTTGCCAGAGCACGGGAAAGAGTGCAGTAGCGTCCCCGTCCTGGATGCAGAGCTCGCGGGCCCGGGCGAGCGTCGGCGCCACGTCCGAAGCGGCGTAGCCCTTGCCGGCCATCAATGCCGGCGCCAGCGCCGACAGCAGCGCCAGCTCCGACTTGCGACGCTCGGCGGTGTCCGCGAGCCCGCCGATCAGCTCGAGGCCGTGCATCAGGTGGCTGATCGCCTCCGCAGTTGCCGACCGCGCGATCGCCTGCCCGCCGGCCAGCCGCCAATAGCCGATCGCCTGCTCGACGAGCCCCGCTGCCTCGGCGTGCAGCGCCAAAAGCTCGGCCGCGACGCCGGTGCCCTCCAGCGCCTCGAGGATGCGCCGGTGGACGGCCTGCCGGCGGCTCCTGAGCAGGCTCTCATAAGCCGCGTCGCGGACCAGGGCATGCTTGAAGGTGTAGCGGGCGTCGGGCGGGGTGCCGCGGCGGAAGACCAGCTCGGCGGTGGCCAGCTTGTCGAGCGCACCCGTCAGCTCCACCGGCGGCCGGTCGGCGACGGCGGCGAGCAGGGCGCGGTCGAACTCGCGGCCGATGCAGGCGGCGATCTGGGCGATCTCCTTGACCTCGGGCGTGCGGTCGAGCCGGGCCATCAGCGAATCGTGGAGCGAGGCCGGGATCGCCGCCTCGCCGGTCTCGAGCACGGCCTTGGTCAGCTCCTCGACATAGAGCGGCACGCCGTCGGTCCGCGCGATGATGGCGTCGATGGTGGCGGGCGGCAGGCGGTCGCCACCCAGCCTGGCGACGATCGCCTCGACCCCGGCCCGGCCGAGCCGGTTGAGCGAGAGCCGGGTGACGTGCGGATGGGCGGCGAGGGCCGGCTGGTTGTCCGGCCGGCTGGTCAGGACCAGGAGCACCCGGGCGCTGGCGATGGCATCGAGCCAGGCCTCGACCAGCTCGAGCGTGGTTGGATCGGCCCAGTGCGCGTCCTCGAGCAGCAGCAGCACCGGCCGCTGCGCTGCAAGCTTGAGGAGCTGGCGGACCAGGGCGTCGAGCGTGCGCGCCCGGAGCACCGCCGGCGCCAGTTCCAGGGCGCCATAGCGCCCGGTGCCGTCGAGGCCGAGCAGGTTGGCGATCAGCGCCATGGCCGCGCCCTCGGTCCCGCCGCCCAGCGCTGCCTCCAGCTTGTCGAGCTTCGTCTCCAACGGATCGGCGGCGGCGAAGCGCGCGGCATGCTCGAGCTGCTGGATCGCCGGCCAAAGGGCGCTGCCGGCGTGGTAGGGCGAGCACTGGTAGCGGATGCGCAGATGCGGCCGCTCGCCGAGCGCATCGAGCAGGGCACGGCTGATCCGCGACTTGCCGACCCCGGCCTCGCCGACCAGCAGCACCGCCTGGCCCTCGCCGGCAGCGGCCTGGCTCCAGCGCTCGAGCAGCAGCGCCAGCTCCTGGTCGCGGCCGACCATCGGCTGCAGGCCCGTGGCCCGCCCCTCGAAGCGGCTGGCCAGCACGCGCTCGCCGGTGACCGCGAAGGCGCCCACCGCACCGTCGATCCCCTTGAGCGCCTGCGCGCCCAGATCCTCGAGGACGAAGCCGGCGCCGAGCAGCCGCCGCGTCGCCTCGCCGACCACCACCTGGCCGGCTGCCGCCAGCGCCTGCAGCCGGGCCGCCAGGTTGGGCGTCCCCCCGACCACCGTCCGCTCCCGCGCCACCCCCTCGCCGATCAGCTCGCCGACCACGACCAGGCCGGTCGCAACGCCGATGCGGCAGGCGAGCGGCGCCCCGCCGCCGCCGAGCCGGGCGACCGCGGCCACGATCGCGAGGCCCGCCCTCACCGCCCGCTCCGCCTCGTCCTCGTGCGCCACCGGCCAGCCGAAATAGGCCAGGACCCCGTCGCCCATGAACTTCGCCACATGCCCCTCGAACCGCGCCACCTCGCCCGCCACCGCGTTCTGGTAGCCGCGCAGCACCGCCCCCATCTCCTCCGGGTCGAGCCGCGCCGAAAGCGCCGTCGAGCCCACCAGATCGACGAACATGACCGTGAGCTGGCGCCGCTCGGCGGCGACCGGCGCCGGGGCCGAGGCGGGCGATGCGGTGGTGACGCCGGCCGGCGGGGCGCCGCTCGCCGTCAGTGCGGCGATCGCCGCCAAGAGCCGCTTGCGATGGCCGAGCGCGGTGACGCCGAGCTCCTTCAGATCGTCCTGGGTGAGCGTGCCGAGCGTGTCGCCGTCGATCGCGTTCTCGGCGAAGGCCGCCGCGTGCTGCTCCAGCCCCTGTGCCGCGAGCCATGCGCGGATGTCGATCATCGGCGGCCTCCCTGTACCAGGTCCCGCGGCCGGTCGCGCCGACCATAAGCCTGGACGCGGCGACGCTGAAGCGGGATCACGCCGGAGGCGTCGGCAGCAAGCTTCCGGACGGGGGTGCCGCGGCCGTCGCGAAGCAGCCGATCCGGGGCTAGCCGCCCATCTCCGACTCGAGGGCACCGTAGAACTGCCCGCGCTCCAGCCAGCCGCGCCGGCTCTCGACCTCGACCAGGCACCAGTTGCGCTCGCAGTTGAGCAGATTGCCGATCACCATCGGCTCGACCAGCGCCACGATCCGCGCGTCGTGTCGCGGCGTGCGCCGCAACGGCCGGGTCTCGCCGGTGACCAGGATGGTGCGCCGGGAGGAGAGCAGGCTGGCGTGGATCCAGCCGGTCTCGCCGTCGTGGTCGACGATCCGCCGCCAGTCCTGCGCCTCCTCGACGATCTGCACCGGCACGCCGCGCTTGGCGAAGACCCAGCGGATCGGGTGCATCTGGCCGGGGCCGGTGCGCACGTTGATCTCGTCCGAGGCGAGCGAGACGAAGCGCGGCAGCGGCAGCCCCGTCGACTGGGCCGCGGCCGGCGACAGCCAGGCGGGACAGGCGGCGACCATGCCGGCCATGAGCAGGAGGAGAGCGACGGAGCGGCGGAGCAAGGCGGCACCTCGACCAGGAGTGCGGGCGGCTTTCGCCCTCTCGATAGCCCTCTCTATAGAAAGCGTCGCCACCGGGTTCAAAGAGCTTTCGCAAGCTTGCCCGGTAAGCGACTGGCGGAAAACGCCTCGGAGTGCCGGCGCCGGGCGCTCGAAGCGGCATCCGGCGCCGCGACGTCCGCGCGCAATTCCTGGCCCAGGTCGTGGTTTGTGACCGTCTCCGCTTTCTGCTAGATGCGCTAGGCCGGGTCTGGCGAGTCCGGTCGGCAGGCTGGAGTCGAAGCGCGTGACAGGAGAAGGACGAGCATGCCCCGTAAAAGGCCGACGGTGATCGTCACCCGCAAGTTGCCCGACGTCATCGAGACGCGGATGATGGAGCTGTTCGACACCCGGCTGAACCACGACGACCAGCCGATGGACAGGGCAGCCCTGGTCGAGGCCGTGCAGGCCTGCGAGATCCTGGTCCCCACCGTCACCGACCGCATCGATGCGGCGCTGCTGGCGCGGGCCGGCGAGCAGCTCAAGCTGATCGCCAACTACGGCACCGGGGTCGACAACATCGACGTCGAGGCCGCCTACAAGCGCGGCATCACGGTGACCAACACGCCCGGCGTCCTGACCGAGGACACGGCCGACATGGTCATGGCGCTGATCCTCGCCGTCTCGCGGCGCCTGGTCGAGGGCGAGAAGCTGGCCCGCTCCGGCGAATGGGCGGGCTGGTCGCCCACCTCGATGCTCGGCCACCGCATCCACGGCAAGCGGCTCGGCATCCTCGGCATGGGCCGGATCGGCGCGGCCGTGGCCCGCCGTGCGAAGGGCTTCGGCCTCGCGGTGCACTATCACAACCGGCGGCGGGTCCACGAGACCCTGGAGAGCGAGCTGGAGGCGACCTACTGGGAGAGCCTCGACCAGATGCTGGCGCGCGTCGACATCCTCTCGGTCAACTGCCCGCACACCCCGGCCACCTTCCACCTGCTCTCCGCCCGCCGGCTGAAGCTGCTCCGCCCGCACGCCATCGTCGTCAACTGCAGTCGCGGCGAGGTGGTCGACGAGCCGGCGCTGACGCGGATGCTGCGCAGCCGCGAGATCGCCGGGGCCGGGCTCGACGTCTTCGAGCACGAGCCGCAGATCAACCCGAAGCTGCTCGCCCTCGACAACGTCGTGCTGCTCCCGCACATGGGCTCGGCCACGATCGAGGGCCGCCAGGACATGGGCGAGAAGGTCATCATCAACATCAAGACCTATGTCGACGGCCACCGCCCGCCCGACCGGGTGCTGCCCAGCATGCTCTGAGCCGCCGCACCGGCCACCGACGGGACGAACGATCAGGGAGATCGCCGGACGGCGCGGCTGCGCCGGCCCGGCCCGAGCATGAAGAACCCCTTCGCCGCGATCGCCGCACCGCGCGCCCGCGACCTCTGGCTCGCCGGCCTTGGCGTCAACGTCGTGCGCTGGCTCGAGCTGCTGGCCTTCGCGCTCCTCGCCTTCCAGCTCACCGGGTCGCCGTTCTGGGTGGCGGCGATGACGATGACCCGGATGGCGCCGCTGCTCGCCGGCGCCCTCCTGGCCTCGCTGGTCGCTTCCTGGTCGAAGCGGCTGGTCCTCGCGGTGATGCTCGGCCTGCTCGTGCTCACGGCGGCCGCCCTCTGGGCGCTGGCCGTGGCCGGCGCGCTCGAGCTCTGGCACCTGCTCGCCGCCTCGCTGGTCGGCGGCCTCGCCTGGACCCTCGAGACGCCGCTGCGGCGGGCGGCCCTGGCCGAGGCGGCCGGGCTCGAGCGGGTCCACGCCAGCATGGGCCTCGAGGTCGTCTCCAACCAGCTGATGCGCATCCTCGGCCCGGCGCTGGGCGGCCTGCTGCTCGACGGCATCGGGGTCGCCGGGATCTTCGCCACCGGCACGCTGGTCCACGCCCTCTGCGTCTGGCTGGTCTGGCGCCACCCGGAGCCCGCCGACGACGCGGCCGGCGCGGCCGGCGCCGGTCCGCGCCAGGGGCTGCGCCGGTCGCTCGCCGAGGGCCTCGCCTATCTGCGCCGCCACCGCCTGCTCACCGGGACGGCCATGGTCACCATGGTCTTCAACTTCTGGGCCTTCCCCTATGTGGCGCTCGCCCCGGTGATCGGTGAGGTGGTCCTGGGCCTCTCGCCCACCGGCATCGGCCTGGTCATGGCGGCCGAGGCCACCGGGGCGCTGATCGCGGCCTTCGTCGTCATCGAGCGCGCCACCCCGCCGCTCTTCGCCCGGCTCTACAGCCTGGGGGCGCTCCTGTTCCTCGCCTGCACCTTCGGCTTCGGCTTCACCACCTCGGCCTGGCTCGCGGCCCTGGTCCTGTTCACCGCCGGGCTCGGCATGGCGCCGTTCAACGTCATGCAGATCAGCCTGCCGCTCGCCGCCGCCCCGCCGGCCATGCGGGTCCGGGTGATGGGCCTGATCACCATGGCGATCGGCGTGGCCCCGTTCGGCTTCCTCCATGCCGGCCTGCTGGCGGAATGGCTGGGCGCACCCCTGGCGCAGAAGGTGATCGCCGGCGAGGGTCTCCTGGCGCTGCTGCTCGTGCTCAGGCTCTGGCCGGAGCTCTTGCGCCGCGAGGCGCCGCGGCCGCTGCGGGAAGCGACCGGACCGGCAGACAAGTGACTGTCATGAATGGCTTTTCCAGAGAGGTCGGAGCCCTCTGGATTCGCCTCGGGAGGCCCCGCCGAACGGTCCACGCCCGGCTTGCGAGAGATCAAGGCGCAGCCGCGGCCGCCGTGCTAGACGAGATGCCGGGGATGCGGTCGCGGATGATGGCCATGGATAACCTCGGCGACATCCGACGCGCCGGCTGGCGGCGCCTCCTCGCCGGGCTGCTGCTGCTCGGGCTCGCGGCCTGCGGGCCGGGTGACGGCGGTGTGCCGCCCGGCGTCTTCATGGTCAATGGCGTCCTCCACGTCGAGACGCCGCAGAGCAGCTTCACCGTCCACATCCCGCCGGACATGATCGACGTTACCGGGGGGAACCATCGCTTGGTGCCGGGCCAGCAGCTCATCTTTCGGCGAGAGGCGGAAGAGTGGCACACCTACGTCGCCTCGGTCGCCGCGCAGACGATCGCCCCGGAGGACTGGCGCGAAATCCAGGCCGCGCTCGCGGCCGAAAGCGAGGCGGTAGTCATCGCCCGGTTGGCCGACCGTCTCGAAAGCGGCGAGCGGGCCAGCCCGGGCCGCTCCGGCAACGTGCTCTTGCACTATCGGCGCCCGGGCGGGGCGCGGCTGCCACACGCCGCCCTGGGGCTCACCTGCGCCGAGCGGGCCTTCATTGCCGAGGACCGGCAGGTGCCGGGCCAGGGCGACCGCCTCTTCCATCTGTACTTCCGCGGCTACACCTGCCTCGACCCGCTGACCCGCTGGCCCATCGACCTTACCTGGTCGGAGCGCTTTCCAGCCGACCGCTACCGGCTCCCCCCTACTTTGGCGGCCGACGCGACCGCTTTCTTCGAAAGCCTGCGCTTCACCGGCACGACAGCCGCGCCCTGAAGCGCCTGCCCGCGGCAGGATCGGACCCGCTCAGCCGGCCGCCTCCGGCAGGGCGTAGGTGCCGACCGCGTGCGCCAGCGGCCGGTCGTCGCCATTCCTGGCGGTGATCGAGCAGTCGGCGATTGCCAGCCGCCGGCCGAGCTGCAGCACGCGCGCCGTCGCCAGCAGGTCGCCGGGCGGCGGCTTCCTGAGGAAGTGGAAGGTGATGTCCGTGGTGACGGCGAGCGCCACCGGGCCCAGCATCGACAGGACCGCCGCCCAGATGGCGACATCGGCCAGCGTCATCATCGCCGGCCCGCCGATGGTCCCGCCGGGGCGCAGGAGCTCGGGCCGAAAAGGCAGGCGCAGCACGGCGAGCCCGTGATCGAGCCGCTCGACCCGGCAGCCGAGATGACCGGCGAGCGGCACGCCCTCGGTCACGAGCGCCTGCATCTCGGCGACGCTCAGCTTGGCGGTTCTGGCATGCGGCATATCTTCGGCTCCGTCGTCGATGGTCGACGGCCGCCAGACCGCCCATCCCGGAACCGGATAGCCGCCTTGCTCGACCCCGACCAGATCGACCGGCTGTTCGCGATCCTCGCCGCCGCCGCACCCGGGGAGAACCGCCCGGAGCCGGCCGATCGCGCCATCGACGCCAAGCTCGGCCGCGACGCCTTCGCCAGCCTGGTCGGCGTGATGCTGAGCGCCCAGTCGCGCGATGCCATGACCGCCAAGGCGAAGCGCCAGCTCCTTGCCCGCGCCGCCACGCCGGAGGCGCTTCTGGCCCTGCCCGAAGTCGAGGTCGCGGCGTTGATCAGGCCCTGCGGCCTCTACAACATGAAGGCGCGCAACCTCAAGGCGATGTGCGCCGCCCTGCTCGAGCGCCACGGCGGCACCGTGCCGACCACCCGCCCGGCGCTGATGGCGCTCCCCGGCGTGGGCCGCAAATGTGCCGACATCATGCTCCGCTTCGTCTACGGGGCGCCCGCGATCCCGGTCGACACCCACGTCTTCCGGGTCGCCCGCCGCACCGGCCTCGCCGCCGGCCGCACCGAGGCGGCGGTCGCCGCCGAGCTCGACCGCGCCGTCCCGGAGCGCTGGCGCTGGGGTGCCCACATGTGGCTCCTGAACCACGGCAAGTCCTGCTGCCGGGCGAGGCGTCCGGCCTGCGGGCGCTGCCCGCTCGGCGGCCTGTGCGAGCGCCATGGCCTCGCCGCCACCAACCGGCATGTGGCCGCGACCGCTTCATGATGAGCCGACTTGGTTGCCCGTCCCGGCACCTCATGAGGTGGCGGGGGGCTCGTTTCACGATTGAGCGGGCTGTCACATTCGTTAAAGTCCGCTAACAACGCCTGACGGGAGCAGCGCTGCCCGGCGGTCGGGCAGGCCATGCGGCGGACGGCGCCGCGTGTGGCAGGCGGGGGATCGAGGCTTCGGGTGATGACAGAGGAACAGCCGGAGGCGAGCGAGCGCTACCCTGGCGAGCGCCAGGGGTTGAGCCTTTTTCTCGAGGAGCTGCAGCCGGTGGTGGTGCGGCAGCTGGGCACCGACAGTCTCCTCCACCATGCCATCAGAAAGGCCCTGCAGACCGGCCGGCTCCAGGCGCTGCGCCATGCCCGCGGCCTGTTCAACAGCCTGCCCCGAGACGAGCGCCAGACGCTGCAGGCCGGCATCGTCGCCACCCCTGAGCCGACCCCCAAGCGCGAGCGGCTGCTCGACGACTACGGCAAGCGCCAGCCGCAGCCCTTCGTCACCATCGACAGCGAGATCGGTACCGGCGCCGATCCGGCACCGCACATCGCGCTGCGCCACGAGCTGCTCGAGGACGTGGCGCTGCGTGTGCTGATCCGCCCGGGCTCGCTGCCGTCGGGCGTCGCCAGCCGGCTGCGCGAGCTCGCCGACCTCATCGACCACGACCGCCGGCTGCTCTCGGCCCGCTACTGGCGGGCGGCCCGGATCGAGGTCGTCACCGACGGCCGGCCGCAGGGTGACGGCCGGGGCAGCGCCGAGAGCGGCTGAGCTGCCGCTCCGTCACCCGACGGATCAACGGCGCCGCTCCGCGAG
>CAYWSB010000068.1:0-26215 GCA_964460465.1 uncultured Geminicoccaceae bacterium
CCTGTTGCAGATGAGAATCGGGAAAAGATTCCGGTCAGCGTGAAAATGCTCTAAGCCGAAGGCTCCGCGGGCGGCCTCCTGCAGCATCACGCGGCAAATTGACCCACACCAGGTCAGTAGGGCAGGATGATGTCCAGGATCTGCGCCCCGTAGCGTGGCTGCTGCACGTCCGTGATCTGTCCGCGCCCGCCATAGGCGACGCGCAGCTCGGCGATCTTCTCGTGGCTGATGGTGTTCGCCGGCGTGATGTCCTCGGGCCGGACGATCCCGGCGATCCCGATCTCCCGGACCTCGAAATTGACCCGGATCTCCTGCCGGCCGTCGATCACCATGTTGCCGTTCGGCAGCACCTGGACGATCGTCGCCGCGATGTTGAACTCGACGCTCTCCTGTCGCCGCACATTGCCGCGCCCCTGGTTCGACATGTCGCTCGCCGCCCCCACGAGCGAGGTCGGATCGACGGCGTTGGGGAAGATCTTGTCGAGCTTGGTCTCGAGCCCGAAGAAGCTGGGAATGCCCAGATCCTCGGTGTTGCTGCGCGACCGCGCCGTCTCGTTGGACAGTGCCGCGCGATCGTCGACGGTGACGCTGACGGTCAAGAGGTCGCCCACGCGACGGGCGCGCTGGTCGCGGAAGAAGCCTCTCGCCCCCTCGCGCCAGAGCGAGTTCGCGCCTGCGCTCCGCTGCTCCTCGGGTGGCGGCATCGGGATCGACACGGGCTGATAGCCCTGCCGCTCGATCGGGTTCTCGACCGGCCGCAGCGGCGGCGGCCTGCCCACGTTCTCGAGCCGCTCCAGCGTGTTGCAGGCACCGAGCAGCAGCAGGGCCAGGACCACCGGAAGCCTGCCGAGAGCGCTCATCGCAGGCCCCTCCGCGGCGCGCCCAAGGCCACCTGGCCGGCACCGCTCACGACACCCGTCAGCCGCTGCCCGCTATCCGGATTGAGCACGGCGACGAGGCTGCCACGGCCGCCGTCCTCGAGCGCCCGCCCGGTGGTCACGAGCTCGATCCCCGGCGCCCGGTAGACGAGCTCGACCGCCTCGCCCCGACGGACCAGACGCAGCGACTGCACGTCCGCCCGGCGCAGCGGCCGGCCGGGCAGGAGGCGGCGCCGCGCCTCGCCGTCCACGAGGTCGGCGGGATCGGTCAGTGCATCCGCGCGCAGCTGCCGCTCGGCAATGCGCAGGGGCTCGAACAGCGCCGGGTCGAGTCGCTCGCCGGCAGCGATCGTGCGGAGCGGCACCGGCACCTCGACCATCGCCTGTGCCCGACCGCCCAGGGCCAGGAGCCGTTCCTCGCCGCTCTGCAGCCGGACCAGGATCGAGCCCGTGAACCGCTCGGTGCGCGGCTCGTGGCGGAAGTCGACGAGTTGCAGAAAGGCCTCGACGGTCGACGGATTGTGCAGCGGCAGGGACGGCTGGCTGAACGCCAGCTCGAACGTCTCGCCCGCTGGCAGGACCGGCTCGACGAGCGCTCGCAGGTGCGTCTCGGTCAGCGGCTCGCCGGGCAAGAGCCAAAGAGCGGCCCGAGCGACGGTCGGAGCCGCCAGAAGCAGCACGACGAGCAGGAGGCCGCCCAGGGCCTTGGCGGGCAAGCGGGCCATCAGACTCACCGAAGCTGGGTCACGGTCATCATCATCTCGTCGGATGCGGAGATGACCTTGGAGTTCATGTCGTAGGCCCGCTGGGCGGTGATCAGGCTGGTGATCTCCTGCACCGGGTTCACGTTCGAGCTCTCCAGAAAGCCCTGCAACACGCTGCCGTAGCCGGCGCTGCCGGGCGGGCCGAGCGCGGCGGGGCCCGACGCCGCGGTCTCCAGGAGGAGATTGTCGCCGATGGCCTCGAGCCCGACCGGATTGACGAAGGTGGCGAGCTCCAGCTGGCCGAGATCGCGCATCGCCACCTCGCCCTGGACCTTGGCGGCCACCATGCCTTCGGCGTTGATCGACACCTCGATCGCATCTGCCGGGACGGCGATGCCGGGCGACACCAGATAGCCGTCGGCGGTGACGATCTCGCCGTCCGGGCTGAGCTGGAAGTTGCCGGACCGGGTGTAGCCGAGCTCCCCGGTCGGCAGCTCGACGACGAAGTAGCCCGAGCCCTGGACCGCCAGATCGAGCCGGTTCTCGGTGTTGACGAGATTGCCCTGCTCCATCACGCGATAGACCGACGCCGTCTTCACGCCGAGGCCCATCTGCACGCCCGCCGGAATGATGGTGCCGTCCTCCGACGACGCCGCACCGATCCGGCGCTGGCTCTGATAGAGCAGGTCCTGGAACTCCGGGCGCATCCGCTTGAAGCCCGTCGTCGTCATGTTGGCGATGTTGTTCGAGATCACCTCGACATGCAGCTGCTGGGCCATCATGCCGGTGGCGGCGACGCTCATCGAGCGCATGGCAGGTTCCTCAACGGTCGAGACAGGGAAAGGGCGGGATCGTCATTCGGCTTCAGCTGCTGGCCGCCTGGTCGATCACCCGGCGCACCATCTCGTGATGCGTCTCGAGCAGGCGCTGGGTGTTCTGAAAGGCGCGCACCGTCTCCATCATCCGTGTCATCTCGAGGATCGGCTGGACGGTCGAGCGCTCGAGCCGGCCCTGGGCGATCTGCGGGTCGGCCACGGGCTCGGGCACCTGATCGGTTGCAAGCAGGCTGTCCCCCTCGCGCTGCAGTCGCGCCTCGTCGCCGAAACGCACGAGTCCGATGCGGGCGACGACGCCGTCGGCGGTCGAGATCGTGCCGTCCCTGGCAATGCTGATGTCGCCGCTGCCCGGCGGCACCTGCACGGGCGCGCCGCCGCTGTCGAGCAAGCGATGACCGGCACTCGTGATCAAGGCACCGCCGGCATCCAGGCGAAAGTGGCCACCCCGCGTGAAGCGCGGCCCGGCAGCCGTTTCCACGGTGAAGTAGCCGTCGCCGTTGATCGCGAGATCGAGCGGGTTGCCGGTCGTCTCGAGCGCCCCCGGGCCGAGATCGCGGATGAGCCCGACATCCTGGACGAAAGCCACGCGGCCGCCAGTGCCGGCCCGCTCGAGCACCTCCTCGAACAAGAGATGCTCGGTCTTGAAGCCATGGGTGTTCATGTTCGCGATATTGCCGGCCACCACCGCCATCTGCCGCTCCAGCGTCAGTTGGCGGCTCAGGGCCACATAGGCGGTGTTGTCCATGGAGCTCCGATCGACGCAGCCAGTGCCGTGGTCGACGGCTCACTTGCATGGGCCGTGCCAATCGGCCGTTCCCCGCCGTTGCTGGCTCCGGCAGCAGCCTTCGCGGGCCGGCGGCAATTTCGACCCGGCAGTTTCTGCCGACCGGCGAAAAATCGACCGTCGCAACCCTTCGTTAACCAGTCGGCGGTAGAAGAGGCCCCGTGGCTCGACCGAAGAGCCTTCCAGATCGACCACGGACGGGTACGCGCATGGCCGACGACAAGGCGGACGAGCAGGGCGACGGCAAGGCCCCGGGCGGCAAGAAGAAGCTCTTGATCCTGGCGGCCGCCGGGCTCGTGCTGGTCCTCGGCGGCGGCGCCGGCGGTGCCTGGTTTCTCGGCCTGCTCGGCGGTGGTGACGAACGGGCCGCGTCAGCCGAGGCGGCGGCGGCAGCCGAGCAGGCGGCATCGGCGAGACGCCGGGGAGCGGTGGTGTTCGTCGACATGCCGGACGTGCTCGTCAATCTGCAGGCGCTCGGCCAGCGTGCACGCTTTCTCAAGCTCAAGGTCGCGCTCGAGGTCGCGGACGAGGCCGCAGCGAACCAGGTCAAGACCCTGATGCCGCGGGTGATGGACAGCTTTCAGACCTATCTGCGGGCGCTGACCGTCGAGGAGGTCAGCGGTGCCGGCGCCCTGCACCGGCTGAAGGAAGAGCTCACGGCCAGGGTGAACCTGGCCTTGGAGCCGGTCCAGGTCGACGACGTCCTGGTCAAGGAGATGCTGGTCCAGTGAGCCGCTGTCGAGACAGGTCCCTGACCGAGCGAAGAGGATCGAGGGGGCGTTGATGGCCGATCCCGACGAGAATGCTGTCGATCAGGATGCCGTGGCCGACGACTGGGCCGACATGATCGGAGACGATGATCGCGCCGGCGATGCGGCCGCGGGCGCAGCGGCCGCCGCCGCCAAGACGAGCCGCGTGCTCAATCAGGACGAGATCGACAGCCTGCTCGGTGTCGGCGACGAGAAGTCGGGTGACGAGCGTGTCGGCATCATGGCGATCGTCAACTCGAACGACGTCACCTACGAGCGTCTGCCGATGCTCGAGGTGGTGTTCGACCGCCTCGAGCGGATGTTGACCACGAGCGTCCGCAACTTCACCTCCGAGAATGTCGACGTCAATCTCGACAACATCACGGCACAGCGCTTCGGTGACTACCTCAACTCGGTGCCCCTGCCGGCGATGATCGCCGTGTTCAAAGCGATCGAATGGGATAATTTCGGGCTGGTGACGATCGACAGCCCGATGATCTATTCGATCGTGGACGTGCTCTTGGGCGGCCGGCGCGGCACGGTCCCCATGCGCATCGAGGGACGGCCCTACACGACCATCGAGGCCTCCCTGGTCGAGCGGCTGATCCGGCTGTTGCTGCAGGATCTGAGCAACGCCTTCGCGCCGATCACCGACGTGAACTTCCGCTTCGAGCGCATGGAGACCAATCCGCGCTTTGCCGCGATCGCCCGGCCCGGCAATGCCTGCATCGTCTTCAAGATGCGCATCGACATGGAGGATCGTGGCGGGACCATCGAGTTCCTGATCCCCTACGCCACCCTGGAGCCGGCGCGCGACCTGCTGCTGCAGATGTTCATGGGCGAGAAGTTCGGGCGCGATTCGATCTGGGAAAATCATCTCGCGCGCGAGATCTGGGTGACCGATGTGGATCTCGAGGCCGTGCTCGAGGAGCAGACCGTGAGCCTCAACTACGTGGCGAAGCTCGAGGTGGGCTCCGTCCTCAAGCTCCGCTCGCGGCCGGATTCGACCGTTACGCTGCGGTGCGGCACGGTGCCGATGCTGCGCGGCAGGGTGGGCCAGCGGGGCGACAATCTGTGCATCCAGGTCGAGGAGAAGCTCGAGCGATCGGCGAGCACCTCCGATGGTTGAGCTGGCCCTTCAGATCACCCTCGTCGTCCTGTTGCTCTTGACCGTAGCCTGGTGTGTCCTGGTGCACTCCAGGCTCGGCCGGCTGCGGGTCGACCGGGGCGAGATGGCGGCTTTCATCAGTGCCCTCGACGACGCCACCGCGCGCGCCGAGGAAGCCGTCCGCCAGATGCACGAGGCGAACCGGGTCGTCGAAAGCGCCGCCCAGGAGCAGCAGCGCCGTGCCCGCCGCCACAGCGAGGAGCTCGGCCGGCTCATGCACAATGCTGCACGCGTGATCAAGCGGTTGGAGGTCGCGGTCGAGCAGGGAGCGACACAGGCGGCCGTGCTCCGTACCGCGCCGGCGCCGCCGGCCACCGCGGCGCACGCGGGCGCTTTTCCGTCCAGCGAGCTTCCCGGCCTTGGCGCCATCGCAGGCGCCGCGCCCGATGCCACGCCGATGCCGACGCCCGATACCTCGAGGCCCGAGCGCGTGCCGCCAACGCGCCGGCCGGCGCGCCGCGAAGCCCGGCTGGACGGTCTCCTCCACGACGAGCTGCGCGAAGCCCTGCAAGGCCTGCGATGAGCGACGCGGCGGCGACCATTCGGCGTCGTTGGGTCGCGCTCTGGCGCTGGTCGCACCGGGCCCTGCGCGTCTGCAAGGCGGCCGGCGCGGTCGCTGTCGGCCGTGCACGCGCAGGCACCCTCGGCGTGGCCAATGCCCCGACGTCGGCAGGGCCTCGGCGCTGGCCGTCGGCACCGCTGGCGACGGCGGCCGTCGCCGGCCTTGCGGCGCTGGTTCTCTCGACCGACCTGCTCCTCGGGCTGTGGACGGCGGCCGGGCCCGCCGTCGCGCCGTCGTCGTCGGCCCGGACTGCACCGCCGGCACCCGTCTCCGCAACCCCGTTCGATGCGCACGCTCTGACCGTGATGCCGGAGCCGGCGGCAGGCCCTGACAGCGCCGCGCCGGCGGGCCTCCCTGCCGACGACGCACCGAGCTCTCCCGATCGCACACCGCTCGCCACATCGCGGCTGCCCGTCGTGCCCGCTGTCCCCGCCGAGCTCGACGACATCGCCCGCGAGCTCAACCGGCGGCGGGCGGAAATCCTCGAGATGGAGGCCGGCCTGGCCCTGCGGGAAACCGCATTGCGCGCCGCGGAGGCCGGTTTGGCCGCACAGGTCGATCGGCTCGAGGCTTTTCAGCGACAGCTCGAAGCGTTGGTCGGCGAAGCCGAAGCCGAGGAAGAGGAGCGGCTACAGCAGCTCGTCAAGATGTACGAAAGCATGCGGGCGAAATCAGCGGCGGCCATCTTCGATCGCCTGGAGCTGCCGGTGATCCTGGCGGTGGCGAGACGGATGCGCGAAGCGCGCATGGCGGCGATCCTGGCTGCCATGGACCCCAATCGGGCGCGCCTGGTGACGAGCGAGCTGGCCCGCGAACGCGAGCTGCCGCGGCTCGACTGACCAGCCTCGGCCGTCTGATCGCCATCCCCCGACGCGGCCGTCGCAAGCTGGCCCCGGTGCTTCGCCCGCGGCTCGCCCGCGCCTGTCACGCACTTGTCGCCATCCGGCCGCTAGCTTGACGTTCCTGGCCGGATGGGCGCGCGGCAATGCATGACGTCTCTATCGACAAGCTGTCATCGACGATCACCGCCCTGCGCCGCAACGTCGCTGCCGCGGCCGACGACCGCATGCTCGACTGGGCACCTTTGATCGAGCGGCCGGAGTTCGCCGCGAGCGCGCACAATCTCGCAGCCTATCTGGCGCTGCGCCGGCAGGACCTTCGACCGCTGCAGGTCGAGCTCATGAGCCTTGGCCTGTCGTCGCTCGGCCGGCTCGAGAGCCGCGTTCTGGCGAATCTCGACGCGGTGGCCTGGGTGCTCGACCGGCTGCGCGGCCGGAACGAACCGCCTCGGGTGCCGCCGGAGCGGTTCTTTCTCGGCCAGACGACGCTGGTCCGCAATGCCGCCACGGTCTTCGGCCCACGTGCCGCACCCCGCCGGGTGAGGATCATCGTCACCCTGCCCGGCGAGGCCGCGGCCGATCCGGCCGTCGCCGCGGCGCTGGCGGCGGTCGGGGCGGATGCCTGCCGCATCAATTGTGCGCATGACGACCCTGCCGCGTGGGCCCGCATGGCCGCCCATGTACGGCTCGCGGCTTCGCGGGCCGGCGGCCACATGCGCATCCTCATGGACCTCGCGGGCCCGAAGGTGCGCACCGGCGCTGTCGGTCACCCCGAAGGCCGCAAGCGGCTGGGACCCGGCGATGTCGTGCTCTTGCATCGCCCGGGCCAGGCGCCGGAGGCCGGCTTCGCCCTGGCGGTGCAGGTCCCCGAGGTGCTCGATCACCTCGCGGCCGGCCATCGGGTCTTCATCGACGACGGCAAGCTGGCGACCGTCGTCGATGGAATGACGGCCGCGGGAGCGATGCTGCGGGTCACCCGGTCGGGTCCGAAGGGTTGGAAGCCGAAGGCCGAAAAAGGCCTGAACTTTCCCGACACGCCGCTGGCCATTCCGGCATTGACCGCAAAGGACCTGGCCGATCTGCCGCACGTGCTCGAGCTCGCGGACCTCATCGGCTTCAGCTTCGTTCAGAGCGCCAGCGACGTCCAGGCCTTGCAGGCCGCGATGGCGACGCTCCGCCCGGCCGATTGGCAGCGCTTTCCGCTCGTCGCCAAGATCGAGACGCCGCGAGCCATCGCCGAGCTCCCGGCGATCATCGTCGCCGCCGCCGGCCGTCAGCCGCTGGCGGTGATGATCGCCCGCGGCGATCTCGCCGTGGAGATCGGCTTCGAGCGGCTGGCGGAGATGCAGGAGGAGCTGATGTGGCTCTGCGAGGCGGCGCACGTGCCGGTCATCTGGGCAACCCAGGTGCTGGAGCAGCTGGTCAAGGAAGGATTGCCGTCGCGGGGCGAGATGACCGATGCGGCGATGGCCGTCCGGGCGGAGGCGGTGATGCTGAACAAGGGTCCGCACGTCGTCGACGGCGTGATCGCCCTCGACCGGCTGCTTACCCGGATGGCCGACCACCAGGACAAGAAGACCCCCAAGCTCAGAGCCCTGGCATCGTGGTAGGTGCGCTGCCGGCGTCGCGCCGCAACGCATCGCTCAGTGGCGATGGATGCCGCATTCCATCTTGTCCAGCCCGCGCCAGCGGCCGGCCCGGGGGGCCTCGCCCGGGCTGGTGGGCTGGGTGCACGGGCGGCAGCCGATCGAGCTGAAGCCCTTCGTCACCAGCGGGTGCAAGGGCAGCTGGCGCAGGCGGCGATAGTGGCGGATGTCCTCGAGCGACCAGTGCGCCAGGGGGTTGATCTTGACCCGGCCGCTCGTCGGTTCCGTCTCGAGCAGTGGCAGCTCGGCCCGCGCCCCGCCCTGGAAGCGCTTGCGCCCGGTGATCCATCCGGCAAACCCGTCGAGTGCCTGCTCCAGCGGCTCGCTCTTGCGCAGATGGCAACAGAGGTCCGGATCCTGGCGATGCAGCGTGGCGTCCGGATCGTGACGGTGCACGACTTGCGGCTTCGGCCGGACATGGCGCACGTCGCGCAGGCCCAGGAGCGCGCAGAGCGTGCGCTGGTAGGCGAGCGTCTCGGCGAAGAGCTGCCCGGTATCGAGAAACACGACCGGCGTGGTGGGCCGCACCGAGGCCACCATGTCGAGGAGGACGGCGCTTTCCGCGCCGAACGAGGACACGAGGGCGATGCGTTCGCCGAGCGGCGAGTCGAGGACGGCCCGGATCAAGGCCAGCCCGTCCAGTTCCCCGACCGCGCGCTGCAGCGCGACGATGTCGTCCGCCATGATCGTGTGCATCGGCCACCCCTGCCGCCAGTCGAAATGGCAATTGCCGATCGTCATTTGTAATTCAATACAAAAATTTAATGTGTTTTTTGGCTCGGTTGACTTCGGACGGCACGCCACGGGCGCAGCCGGTGCCGCCCGGCGATGAGCGCAGCGCGGGCGACCTGCAGCGCGCCTGCCGGTGGCCCGACGGCGAGCGCGCGATCCAGTGGTCGAGTGAGTAGCCTAGCGGTTTCGCCCGCGCCGCCCGCCTCGCTCGCTGGCCCGGTCGCCGCGGCTGGCGCCGTCGTGGGCCCGGCTCAGGCCTCGGCCTTGCCCGTCGTCTGCGCCGCACGTTCGGCTGCGGCCTCGGCCCGGGCACGCGCCCGTTCCGGGCGTCGGCGCCGGCGTGATTCGAGCAGGGTCTCGACCCGATTGCCGAGATAGATGCCGACCGGCAGGCCGACGATCATGAAGGGCAAACCGCCCAGCACGATCGGCACGATCACGTGCGAGCCGAGTTGCATGATGTTGGTGAGCGAGGCGAAAAACTCTTCGTTGAGCCGGAAACGGCAGTCCACCACGCTGCAGCCGATCTGGTAGTAGAGCAGGTAGGTGGGCGCCATGGTCAACGGGTTGACGACCAGGCTGCCGACGAGCATGGCCGGCATGTTCAGCTTCAAGTCGTGCAGTCGGTTCCAGGCGAGGCAGACCGCGATGCAGATCACCATCTGCAGCCCGATGGTGGGCGAGAACCCGATGAACATGCCGATCCCGAGCGACCAGCCCAGCATGCCGGGCCGATAGGACTTGGACCGCCAAACGCGCATCATCGGGCGCAGGATTTTGAACTTCATCCGCTCATCCCGGTCGGTCCGAACCCGGTACCGCGACCGGTACCGCCCGAGGCGACCTTGCGCCCATTCTCCGTGGGCCGCGACACCGGTGTCGTTAAATTTCTACCATGTCAGGGTTGCTCACCGGTTAACGTTCAGGCTTCTCCGCCGGCCTTGCTCGCCGCCCGCCCTCGGAACCTAGGGTGCTCAGCCGCGGTTGGCAACCAGGTCGCGGACGCCGACCGAGCGCAGAAAGCCCAAGGTGTAGTCGACGCCGGACCAGGCCGTGACCAGGGTGGCGATGAGCAGGAGCGAGAACACCAGGGTCGCCTGCACGCCGTCCAGCACGCCACCGGCGGTGATCACCAGCACGATCGTGCCGATCTGCACCACACCCTGGAAGACCGCCTTGATCTTGCCGCTCTGCCGCGCCCCCATGGTCACGCCGTTCTGCTCGGAGAAGATCCGCAGGTAGGAGACCAGGATGTCGCGGCTGATGATGATCGCCACCATCCACACCGGCATCCAGCCCGCGTCCATGAAGGCGAGGAAGACCAGCGCCCGGTAGAGGCTGTCGGCCAGGGGATCGACGATTTTGCCGAAGGCGGAGGCGACGTTGAGCTTGCGGGCGAGGTGACCGTCGAGCAGGTCCGAGACCTCGGCCACCAGCATGACGACGATGGTGGCCACCAGTGCTGCCACGCTGGCCTGGGCGATCAACACCATGACGATCGGCCCGCAGAGTATTCGGCCGAGACTCAGGAGATTGGGCAGCATTTGCACGGGCTCAATTCCGCGCGGCGAGCAGCCGGTCCGCGAATTCGCGAAAGCCGAGCCCGCCTGCCTGGCGCGTCATCCAACGGGGGTAGACATCGAGATCATCGAAGTAGCGTTCTAGGTTCGCGACGCCGACGGAGCAAGGGAAACTCCCGAACATGGGCGCATCGTTGGGCGAGTCGCCGATGAACGCCGCCCGCTCGCCCAGGGCCGCGCGGCTGGTCCCGAAGCGCTCGACCAGCAGGCGCTCGCACATCGAGCGCTTGTCGTAGCTGCCGAACCAGCCGTTGACGTGGATCGAGCTCACCTTGGCCACGGCACCGTGGCGCTCGAACACGGCGACGATGTGGCGCACGGCGGCCGCGTCCAGGGGACCCACGTCCTCGGCGAAGTCGATGGCGAGATCGCAGTCGCGACCGGCCTGGTCGGCAGCGAGCGCCGCCCCCGGGACCTCGGCGAGCACCGCCGCGAGAATGGCCTCGAGCCTGACGCGATCCGCTGCGCGATCCGCCGCCGGCTTGACATAGACCCGCTGCATCCGCCGCACCGCGCGATCGTAGGCGTAGTAGAAGGCGCCGTTCTCGCCGACCACCGCGACCACGGGCCAGAGTCGGGCGATGAGGTCGCACCAGCCCGCCGGCCGGCCGGTCACCGGCACCACCGCGACTCCGGCACTCTCCAGCGCCTCGAGAGCGGAATAGGCCACGGCCGGCAGCCGGCCATCGAGGGTCAGCGTGTCGTCGATGTCGGTGAACAGCACCGTCACGGCGCGGGCCAGCGACGCCGGCATGGTTTCCAGGGGCTGCGGCAGCTGCGGCATCGGATTGGTTCCGAAAGGTGACGGGCGGGCCATGACGATCGGTTCACAAGAGCACAAAGCCGACCACGCTCGCAACGGTCGAGCCGACCCTCTATATATTGCCGCAGATTGCTCGATCCCGCGCCATCGCCCGCCCGCACCCGGACCTGCACCCATGAACCTGCGCAACATCGCGATCATCGCGCATGTCGACCACGGCAAGACGACCCTGGTCGACTGCCTCCTTCAGCAAAGTGGCACCTTCCGCGACAACCAGCGCGTCGCCGAGCGGGCCATGGACAGCAACGACCTGGAGCGCGAACGCGGCATCACCATCCTGGCCAAGTGCACGTCGGTCCCCTGGAGGGACGTGCGGATCAATATCGTCGACACGCCGGGCCACGCCGATTTCGGCGGCGAGGTCGAGCGCATCCTGTCGATGGTCGACAGCTGCCTCCTGCTCGTCGATGCGTCCGAGGGGCCGATGCCGCAGACGAAGTTCGTTCTCGGCAAGGCCCTGAAGATCGGGCTGCGGCCGATCGTCGTCATCAACAAGGTGGACAAGCCCGACCAGCGCGCCGACGCGGTCCTGAACGAGGTGTTCGACCTGTTCGCAGCCTTGGACGCGGACGAGCGTCAGCTCGACTTCCCGCATGTCTATGCATCGGCGAAGCAGGGCTGGGCGGTGCGCGAGCTGGGCGACCCGCAGGCCGACATGGCCCCGCTGTTCGATCTGATCGTGGCGCACGTGGCCCAACCCGCCGCCGACCCGTCCGGTCCGTTCCGCATGCTGGCGACGACGCTCGAGGCCAACCCGTATCTCGGCCGGCTGCTGACCGGCCGCATCGACAGCGGGATCATTCGCCCCAACCAGGCGATCAAGGCGATGAGCCGGACCGGCGAGCTGGTCGAGCTGGGCCGCATCTCGAAGATCCTGGCCTTTCGCGGCCTCGAGCGGCAGGCGGTGGAGCTGGCCGAGGCCGGCGACATCGTCGCCATCGCCGGGCTCGCCAAGGCCACCGTCGCCGACACCCTGGCCGACCCCCTGGTCGAGGAGCCGATCGCGGCCCAGCCGATCGATCCCTCGACCATCGCCATGACCTTCTCGGTGAACGACAGCCCCTATGCCGGCCAGGACGGCACCAAGGTCACCTCGCGGCAGATCTGGGACCGCCTCCTGCGCGAGGCCGAGGGCAATGTCGCGATCAAGGTCAGCCGCTCGCCCGAGAACGATGCCTTCGAGGTCGCGGGTCGCGGCGAGCTGCAGCTGGCCGTCCTCATCGAGACGATGCGGCGCGAGGGCTTCGAGCTCTCGATCAGCCGGCCGCGCGTGCTGTTCCAGAGCGACCCCGTGACCGGGCAAAGGCTCGAGCCGATCGAGGAGGTGGTGATCGACGTCGACGAGGAGTTCTCCGGTGCCGTGGTCGAGAAGCTGACCAGGCGGCGCGGCGATCTCGTCGAGATGCGACCGGCCGGCGCCGGCAAGCAGCGGCTGGTGTTCCACGCCCCGTCCCGGGCGCTGATCGGCTATCATGGCGAATTCCTCACCGACACGCGCGGCACCGGGGTGATGAACCGCTTGTTCCACGCCTACGAGCCCTATCGCGGGCCGATCGCCCAGCGCCATACCGGGGTCATCGTCAGCGCCGAGCAGGGCGAGGCCGTGGCCTATGCGCTGTGGAACCTCGAGGATCGCGGCGTCATGTTCGTCGAGCACGGCACCAAGGTGTACTCGGGGATGATCATCGGCGAGCACAACCGCGGCAACGACCTCGAGGTCAACCCGCTGAAGGGGAAGAAGCTCACCAACATCCGGGCCGCCGGCAAGGACGACGCGGTGCTGTTGACCCCGCCCGTGAAGATGACTCTCGAGCGCGCCATCGCCTACATCGCCGACGACGAGCTGGTCGAGGTCACGCCGCAGCACATCCGGCTGCGCAAGCGCCATCTCGATCCGAACGAGCGCAAGAAGGCGGCGAGGCGGGCCGACGTCGCGTGAGCCGCATGCGGCGATGGCGGGGCAGGAGCGCGCGATGACGGCGGGCGCCACGGCGCCGGGGGCCGTGCGCACGATTCTCGATTTCCTGCGCCTGAGCGAGGGGCTCAAGCGCGAGCTGCGGCACAGCTGGCTGTCCGACGGCCGGCGGGAGAGTGTCGCCGAGCACAGCTGGCAGATGGCGCTGATGGCCATCCTCGCTCATCCGCATCTCGAAGTGCCTGTCGATCTCGGCAAGACGCTCGAGATGGTCGTCGTCCATGATCTCGTCGAGGCGCTGGTCGGCGACGTGCCGTTTTTCGACACGGGCGACCGCAAGCGGCTGAAGAAGCGGCGAGAGGCCGAGGCGATCGAGGAGATCAGGGAGCGGCTCGGCCCGCCCGCCGGCGATCGTATTCGTGAGCTGTTCCTCGAGTTCGAGGAACGACGGACTGCTGAGGCGTGCTTCGCCGGCGCACTGGACAACCTCGAGGTGCAGATCCAGCACAACCTCGCGGATTTCTCGACCTGGACCGCTGCCGAGTACGCGCTGATCTACGACAAGATCGAACGGCCCTGCGCCTACGACCCGTTCCTCACCGCGCTTTGCAAGGCGATCCAGGCGGAGGCCGAGGCGAAGCTCAGGGCCGGCGGCGTCGCACCGGTGCGGCCGACGGCGGCCCCGCCGGGCTGAAACCGGTCGCGCCCGGCCGGCCGGTGCCGTCTGGCCGTGCCGCGGCGATCAAGCGTCGACGATGCGCGTGGCCTCAGGCTTGGCTGCCCGGCGCAGGGCCAGGCGCAGGCCGTGCATGCCGAGCAGGAGCGTGGCGAGGATCGCAAAGGGCGCCAGGGCCAGGGCTGGCACCAGGGCGCCGAGTGCGAGCACGGGCGCGGTGGCGCCCACGGCCTCGTGCCCGAGCAGGATCAACTTCTTCAGCAGCCACGCCTCGAGCCAGAAAACGACGACGATGGCGCCGAGCAGGGTCGAGAACCAGCCGATGCGGCGCCAGCGGGCATGGCTGGTCTGCCGGCGCACGGTCAGGACGAGCTCGCGCATGCTCATCCAGAGGATCAGCAGACCGTAGAAGATGCCACCGAGACCGGTGCCGGGAATGCCGATCATGATCAATGGCCCTTTTCATAGACGAGGAGGGTGCGGCCGAGGACGACCTCGCTCCAGACCGCCCGGAGCATGTAGACGGCGTTGACCACGCGCAGCAGCACGAAGCACGGCAGGCTGAGCAGCACGCGACCGAGCTCACCGCGCTCGCGTGCCTTGACGAGCGCGGGCACCGCGACGAGCGGCAGATCGATCACGTAGCCCAGGAGGAAGAGCGGGTGGACGACGATCGCGAGGAGCGGCAGGAGCACGAGCTAGGCGAGCGACGCGACCGTCGCATCCCAGAGGGCGACCGAGATGATCGACCGGAGATAGGGCTGGTCGAGCAGGCCGCGCCAGTGGGTGCGCACGTTCTGCACGAAGCCGTGCGACCAGCGCTTGAGCTGCTTGCCGAGGAAATGCAGGTCGTGGGGCTCGATCGGGTAGCATACCGCCTCCGGCACGAAGCGCACGCCGTGCCCGTTCTGATAGAGCGTCCAGGTCAAGTCCATGTCCTCGGCCATCGTCCGGTTCGACCAGCCACCGACCGATCGCAGGATCGTCTTGCGGTAGGCGGAGAAGCAGCCCGACGAGATCATCGGCCGGCCGAGGAAGTCCTGGATCGGCTTGAAGAACGAGAAGGCGAACATGTACTCGACATAGCGGCCCCGCGCCCAGACCGTGTCGGCATGGCTGGGCAGCACGAAGCCGCAGGCCGCCGCTATCGAGGGCTCGTGGAGGGCCGCCATGATCCGCTCGACAGCGTCCTGCGCGAGCTCGGTATCGGCGTCGATCGCCATGCCGAACTCGGTCGTGACGAAGCCGAGCGCTTAGGTCTGCGCCCCGGCCTTGGACCCGGTGTTCCGCAGCGGGGTCAGGACGGTGACGCCCATCGCTCGGGCGATCGCCGCGGTGTCGTCGGTCGAGCAGTCGTCGACGACGATGATCGTGTCGATCGGCCGGGTCTGGCGCTGCAGGCTCTGAATGGTCGCGGCGATGCTCGCCGCTTCGTTGTAGGCGGGCACGATCGCGGTCAGGCCGCCGGTGGCGGCCGTCCTCGGGCTGTCGGTCATTCGATCACCCGGGCTGTTGCGGCAGGCGGCGTTCGGGCGTTGCGGGCGCATGTGCCGCGTTGGTTGTTTTCGCCAGCTACGTGAAACCCGAAAGGCCCGTCAACCCCTGCTCGAAGACCGCTCGGGACCGCGATGTCGCACCTCACCGAACAGCAGGCGGCCATGCGTGAACGCGTCGGCCTGCGCGCCGCCGCACCGCTGCATTTGGACGAGTGCAGCGGGTCCCCCGGGGCGACGGCCCGCTCAGATCGAGCCGGCTTCCACCATGTAGTTGTTGGCGGTGCACATCGCGGCATCGTCGGAGGCCAGGAAGAGCGCCATGCGGGCGAGATAGGCGGGCTCGATGAGGTCGGGGAGGCACTGCCGGCGGCGGTGCTTCTCCAGGGCCTCCGGCGTCGCCCACAAGGTCTTCTGGCGCTCGGTCATGACCCAGCCGGGCACCACGGTGTTCACCCGGATCCG
Source organism: uncultured Geminicoccaceae bacterium (assembly GCA_964460465.1). Taxonomy (GTDB): domain Bacteria; phylum Pseudomonadota; class Alphaproteobacteria; order Geminicoccales; family Geminicoccaceae; genus SLRI01. The sequence continues at coordinate 15,851 of CAYWSB010000068.1, forward strand.
GTGCGGGCCGAGGTCCCGGGCCATGCCGCGGGTCAGGCCGTGCACGGCGGCCTTGGCCTGGGTGTAGACCGGAAAGCCGCCCGAGGCCTCCCACCACGAGTTGGAGCCGAAATTGATGATCGAGCCGCCCTTGCCGGCCTTGATCATGCCCGGTGCGACGGCCTGGATGGCGAAGAACATGTGGCGGAGGTTGGTGGCGATCCGCTCGTCGAAATACTCGGGCGTCACCGCCTCCCAGCCGTGCCGGTCGTCCCGGGCGGCGTTGTTGACCAGCACCCTGGCCGGGCCGAGCGTCGCCTCGAGCTTGCCGAAGGCCGCCTTCAGGGCCTCGATGTCGCGCAGATCGACGCGCTCGAAGAGCACGCCCGCCCCGAGCTCGGCCGCCAGCGCCGCGCCCCGCTCCCGGTCGAGGTCGAGGAACCCGACCCGCGAGCCCTGCTCGACGAAGGCGCGGACGATCTCCTCGCCGATCCCCGACGCCCCGCCGGTGATGAAGACGGTGACGTTCTCGAGGCTGGGGTAGCGGGCGAAAGACATGGGCTGGACCTCCCGGGGCGCTTGTCGTTGACCCGGACGGTGTCGGCCGGGCTGGCCTGTCCGTCAAGCGCAGCAAGACCAGGTTGGCGCCATTGTGCGATTGGTGTATGATCAACGCTCGCGATGCACAAGGGACTACTGGAATGCGCACCAATATCGAGATCGACGACAAGCTGATCGAGGAGGCGAGGCGGATCACCGGGCTTTCGACCAAGAAGGCGATCGTCGAGCGGGCGCTGGTGGAGCTGGTGCGGCGCGAGCGCGAGCGCGAGGTGCTGAAGTATTTTGGCAAGCTGCCGTGGGAAGGCGATCTCGACGCCATGCGCGAGGGGCGGCGCTTCGAGTGATCCTCGTCGACAGCAGCGTCTGGATCGACCTGTTCAACGGGATGGACAATCGGGGCGTGCTGATCGTGCGGGAGAATGTCGGGCTGGGAACACTGATCGTCGGTGACCTGATGTTGGCCGAGGTGCTCCAGGGCTTCCGCAGCGAGCGCGAGGCGGCGCTGGCGACGGCGGCCCTCGAGGCGTTCAAGCAGGTGGCGATCGTCGATGCGCGAGTAGCCAAGCTCGCCGCAGCCCACTACCGCCGGCTGCGTCGCCAGGGCATCACCGTCCGCAAGACCATCGACCTCCTGATCGCCACGCGTTGTATCGACAAGGGCTGGTGGCTGCTGCACAACGACCGCGACTTCGAGCCGCTGCGCCAGCATCTGGGCCTGCGCACGCTCGACCACTGAACCCCGGCACCGGGCCGCCTGCGTCATGACCCTCGACGAGCTCCTCGCCACCGCTCTCGCCGTCAGCGAGGCGGCACGCCCCGTCCCGCTCCGCTACTTCCGCAAGCCGCTGGAGGTCATTGCCAAGGCCGACGCCTCACCGGTCACCATCGCCGACCGGGAGACCGAGCGGGTGATGCGCGAGCTGCTGGCCGAGCGCGTCCCGGAGCACGGCATCCTCGGCGAGGAGCACGGCCACGAGCGCCTCGACCACCGCTACGTCTGGGTGCTCGACCCGATCGACGGCACCAAGTCGTTCATCACCGGCATGCCGCTCTTCAACAACCTGATCGCCGTGCTCGACCAGGGCGTGCCGGTCCTGGGCGTCGTCGACACCCCGGCCATCGGCGAGCGCTACCACGCGGCCCGGGGCCAGGGCGCATGGTTCAACGGTGCCCGGATCAGGACCAGCGGCTGCACGAGCCTCGCCGCTGCCGCCGTGTACCGGGCCGGCCATGCCCCGACCGACCCGGCGATGGCGGCCCGGTTCGAGCGTCTGGCCGGCCAGGGGCGGGTCAACCGCTACGGCTACGACGCCTACGTCTATGCGCTCCTTGCGGCGGGGCATCTCGATCTCATGGTCGAGACCGATCTCGAGCCCTACGACTTCCTGGCGCTGGTGACGCTGATCGAGGAGGCGGGTGGCCGGATCACCGACTGGGCCGGAGCACCGCTCGGCCTCGGCTCCGCGGGCGACGTCGTGGCGGCGGCAACACCCGACCTCCACGCCGCGGCGCTGGACCTGCTGCGCCGCGCCTGAGGTCCCGTCAGGCTTCGCCCCGGAGCCGGCCTTCCAGCTCGCTCGCCAGGCCCACGCTCGCCATGGGTGGCGGCGCGGCCAGCGAGCCCAGCACCGCCTTGCGGAGCTTCAGACCCGCTACGGCGATCGTCGCCCGAAGGCCGGCCGCGAGCGAGCAGATCACCGGCACCTCCACGTCGGCACCGACCCGTCCCGCGAGCCCGGCCAGCGCCGCCCCGCCCAGGATCACGACCTCCGCTCCGTCCTCCCGCACGGTCGCGCGGCAGGCTTGGGCCAGCCGCGCTATTCCGGTGTCGAGATCCCGTCTCAGGACGTCGCCGGTGGGCGCCAGGGCACGGATGCCGGCGAGGCGTGACGTGAGCCCCTCGGCCGCCACGAACTCGTCGAGCATGGCAGGCCAGCGCTCACCGCCGGTAACGATCGAGAAGCGCCGGCCGAGCAGGCAGGCCACGTGGCAGGAGGCTTCGGCCATCCCGACCACCGGCACCGGCGACAGCTCCTTGAGGGCGGAGAGACCGGGATCACCGAAGCAGGCGAGCAGCACGGCGTCGCAACCCTCGACATGGGTCGCCAGCGCCTCGAGCGCGGCGTGGCCGGCAATGGTCGCAGCGGCACGACTGGCGATGTATCGCCCGCCGAACCGGCCGGTCACGGCGACGATCTCGACCCCGACGGGCAAGACGGCTCGCGCCGCGTCGGCCACCGTCTCGGTCACGTCCGGGCTGGTGTTCGGGTTGATCAAGAGCAGGCGCATGGTCGGATCTCTCGGCGGTTGACCCAGTACAGCTGTGCAACCGTGCTGCGGCACATGCAACTGTTCACCGTTGCGGCAGCATGCTAACGAAATAGGCAGCGGCGCAGGGAGGCTGCTTTGGTCGACGACGCCGTCGATCATCCTGGATCGATGCGGGCGGTCCGACCGAACGGCAGGCGCCGGCGAAGGAGCCGGCCGTATGGCACGGGGTTTGCGTACAGCATTCCCGGCGACACGGCCACTTGCCGACCACAACGACAGGGGAACCCCGAGCCGATGACCATCACCCGCCTCATGGCTGCCGCGCTCGTCGCCGGCACCGCACTCGCAACTGCCGCCCTGCCGACCGGCGCGCTGGCCGAGAAGGTCCTCACGATCGGCATGACCGCGGCCGACATCCCGCGCACGCTCGGCCAGCCCGACCAGGGCTTCGAGGGCAACCGCTTCACCGGCATCCCGATCTACGACAGCCTGACGCAATGGGACCTGTCGAAGGCGGACGAGCCGTCGGTGCTGATCCCCGGGCTCGCCACCGACTGGGCGGTCGATCCCGACGACACCACGAAGTGGATCTTCACCCTGCGCCAGGGTGTCACCTTCCACGACGGCTCGCCGTTCAACGCCGAGGCCGTGGTCTGGAACGTCCAGAAGGTGCTCGACCAGGAGGCGCCGCATTTCGACGCCAGCCAGGTGGGGGTGACGGCCTCGCGGATGCCGACGCTGCGCTCCGCCCGGGCCATCGACGAGTACACGGTCGAGCTCACCACGGCCGAGCCCGACAGCTTCCTGCCGATCAACCTGACCAACCTCTTCATGGCCTCGCCGGCACACTGGCAGGCCAAGGTCGAGGCGACCGGCAGCGCGGAGGCGGCCTGGACCGAGTTCGCCGCCGATCCGTCGGGATCGGGGCCGTTCCGGGTCACCGGCTTCACCCCGCGCGAGCGGCTCGAGCTGGCCGCCAATCCGGATTATTGGGACGAGAAGCGCCGGCCGCAGATCGACCGCGTGGTGCTGATCCCGATGCCCGAGGCCAATGCCCGCACCGCCGCCCTGCTCTCCGGGCAGGTCGACTGGATCGAGGCGCCGTCGCCCGACGCCATCCCGCAGATGGAGAGCCGCGGCTTCGTCATTCATTCCAACGCCCAGCCGCATGTCTGGCCCTGGCAGCTCTCCTTCGCCGAGGGCTCGCCCTGGCTCGACAAGAACGTGCGCCACGCCGCCAATCTCTGCATCAACCGCGAGGAGCTGCAGGCCTTCCTCGGTGGCCTGATGGCGATTCCGGTGGGCACCGTCGGTCCCGACCATCCCTGGTGGGGCGATCCCGAGCTCGAGATCAAGTACGACCCGGACGCCGCCAGGGCCCTGATGGAAGCGTCGGGCTTCTCGGCCGACAACCCGGTCAAGGTCAAGGTGCAGACCTCGGCCTCGGGCTCGGGCCAGATGCAGCCCATTCCGATGAACGAGTATGTCCAGCAGTCGCTGCGCGACTGCTATTTCGACGTCGAGCTCGACGTCATCGAGTGGAACACGCTGTTCACCAACTGGCGCCGCGGGGCCACGGACGAGACCGCCAACGGCGCCGACGCGATCAACGTCTCGTTCGCCGCCATGGACCCGTTCTTCGCGATGGTCCGCTTCACCTCGACCGGCACCTTCCCGCCGGTCTCCAACAACTGGGGCTATTTCGGCAACGACGAGTTCGACGCGCTGATCGCCGATGCCCGCACCAGCTTCGATGCCGCGGAGCGCGACGCCGCCCTGGCCCGCCTGCACAAGCGGATCGTCGAGGAGGCGCCGTTCGTCTGGATCGCCCACGACGTGGGTCCGCGGGCGATGTCGCCCCGGGTGCAGAACGTCGTCCAGCCGCGCTCCTGGTTCATCGACATCGCGACGATCACGCTCGCCGACTGAGACCGGCCTCGCCGGCCCGGGCCTCGACGCCCGGGCCGGCCTGCCGCCACCACGATCGCCGGGGTGAAGGGCGCGCATGCTCCGCTATTTCGTGTACCGGGTCGTCTATGCCATCCCGATCCTCCTGGGCGTGGCGTTGGTCTGCTTCGCTCTGGTGCACATCTCGCCGGGCGACCCGCTGATCTCGGTGCTGCCGGCCGACGCCTCGGTCGAGCTGCAGCAGATGCTGCTCACCCTCTACGGCTTCGACCGCTCCTATCCCGAGCAGTTCATCCGCTGGCTGGGGCGGGCGCTCTCGGGTGATCTCGGCACCTCGATCGCCTCCGGCCGGCCCGTCGCGACCGAAGTCTTCCGCGCCGTCGGCAATACGCTACTGCTCGCCGCCGTCGCCACCGTCATCGGCTTCTTCCTCGGCTGCCTGTTCGGCTTCGTCGCCGGCTACTTCAGCAATTCCTGGGTCGACAAGGCGGCCTCCGCCCTGGCCGTCCTGGGCGTTTCGGTCCCGCACTACTGGCTCGGCATGGTGCTGGTGATCGTCTTCTCGGCCCAGCTCGGGTGGCTGCCCGCCACGGGTGCGGGGCCCGGCGGATCGGCGCAATGGCGCTGGGACTGGGCGCATTTCCAGTTCCTGATCCTGCCGGCCGTCACGATGTCGGTGATCCCCATGGGGATCGTCGCCCGGACCGTCCGGGCGCTCGTCGCCGACATCCTCAGCCAGGACTTCGTCACCGGCCTTCGGGCGAAGGGTCTCGGCGATCTCGGCGTCTTCCTGCATGTCGTCAAGAACGCGGCCCCCACGGCGCTCGCCGTGATGGGCCTGCAGCTCGGCTATCTCCTTGGCGGGTCGATCCTCATCGAGACGGTCTTCTCCTGGCCCGGCACGGGCTATCTGCTCAACACGGCGATCTTCCAGCGCGACCTGCCGCTGCTCCAGGGCACGATCCTGGTCCTGGCCCTCTTCTTCGTGCTCCTCAACCTCCTGGTCGACGTCGTCCAGACGGCGCTCGATCCGCGCATCCAGAGGAGCTGAGGCGATGGCCCAGGCTATTCTCACGCCCGGCCCCGAGGAGATCACCGCTCCGGTGCGCGCCGAGGGCTACTGGGCCGGTGTCTGGCGCCGGTTGAAGCGCGACCCGGTGGCGATCGGTGCCGGCACGGTGCTGCTCCTCATCTTCGGGATGGCGATCTTCGCCCCCTGGATCGCCCCGGCCGACCCGCTGCAGGGCTCGATGATCAACCGCCTGAAGCCGATCGGCACGGACGGCTATCCCCTCGGGGCCGACGAGCTGGGCCGCGACATGCTCTCGCGTCTCATCTGGGGTGCCCGGCTGTCGCTCTTCATGGGGGTGACACCGGTCGTCATCGCCTTCTTCGTCGGCAGCGCCATCGGCATCTTCGCGGGTTATGCGGGCGGCATCGTCAACTCCGTGATGATGCGGACGATCGACGTCTTCTACGCCTTCCCCTCGGTCCTCCTGGCCGTGGCGCTCTCCGGCGCGCTGGGTGCCGGCTTCGGCAACGCCTTGATCTCGCTCACGGTCGTCTTCGTGCCGCCGATCGCGCGGATCGCCGAATCGGTCACGACCCAGCTCAGATCGCGCGACTTCGTCGAGGCGGCCAGGGCATCCGGCGCCGGCGCCCTGACCATCGTCCGCGTCCACGTGCTGGGCAACGTCCTCGGGCCGATCTTCGTCTACGCCACCAGCCTGATCAGCGTGTCGATGATCCTGGCCTCGGGCCTCTCCTTCCTCGGCCTGGGCGTTCGCCCACCGGCACCCGAGTGGGGGCTGATGCTGAACACCCTCAGGACCGCCATCTACGCCCAGCCCTGGGTGGCGGCCCTGCCCGGCGTGATGATCTTCGCGACCTCGATCTCCTTCAATCTCCTCTCGGATTCCCTGCGCTCAGCCATGGACATCAAGACCTGATGAGCCGCCAGCCCCTCCTTCAGATCCGCGGCCTGAAGAAGCACTTCCCGGTCGAGCGCTCGATCATCGGCCGACCGACCAAGACCGTGCATGCCGTCGACGGCGTCGATTTCGAGGTGCTGGAGGGCGAGACGCTCGGTGTCGTCGGGGAGTCCGGCTGCGGCAAGTCGACGACGGCACGGCTGCTCATGCACCTGATCGACCCGACCGAGGGCACCATCACCTTCGACGGCGCTCCCGTGGAGAACACGCGGATCTCGCTGCGGAACTACCGCCGCAACGTCCAGATGGTGTTTCAGGACAGCTACTCGTCCTTGAACCCGCGCCTCACCATCGAGGCCTCGATCGCCTTCGGACCCGAGGTCCACGGCGTGCCGCACAAGGAGGCGCTCGCCCGGACGCACGACCTCCTCGCCAAGGTCGGGCTCGAGCCAAGGCGGTTCGCCGAGCGCTATCCGCACGAGCTCTCGGGTGGCCAGCGGCAGCGCGTCAACATCGCCCGCGCGTTGGCCCTCCAGCCCCGGCTCATCATCCTCGACGAGGCGGTGTCCGCCCTCGACAAGTCGGTGGAGGCGCAGGTTCTGAATCTGCTCATGGACCTCAAGGAGGAATTCGGGCTCACGTATGTGTTCATCAGCCACGACCTCAACGTGGTGCAGTTCATCTCCGACCGGGTGATGGTCATGTATCTGGGCCAGATCGCCGAGATCGGCCCGTCGGAAGCCGTGTTCGCCACCCCGCGACACCCCTACTCGGCCGCCCTGCTCTCCTCCATGCCGTCGATCGACCCGGACCACCGCACCCTGGAGGTGCCGCTCGCGGGCGATCCGCCGAACCCGATCGACCCGCCCTCCGGCTGCCGCTTCCACACCCGATGCGCCTTCGCCGAGGCCGTCTGCTCGCTCGACGAGCCGGGGCTCCTGCCGGTCGAGTCCGGCCCGCTCGGCCCCCACCGGACCGCCTGCCACATGGCGATCCCGGGCTCGGGCCACACCCGGGCGGCGCCGGCTGCGGCCGCAGCGGCCGAGTAGGAGGAGCGCATGGCCGACCCCTATCTCCGGCTCGATGCCCTCGAGGTCACCTTCACCGGCGGAAGGCGGCCCGTGCGTGCCGTCAATGGCGTCGATCTCATCCTGAAGAGCGGCGAGACCCTGGCCCTCATCGGCGAGTCCGGGTCCGGCAAGAGCGTCACGCTCCGCGCCATCATGCGCCTCAACCCCGAGAGGAAGACGAGGATCGGCGGAAGGATCACGGTCGGCGGCCGCGACGTGATGAGTCTCGGCAGCAAGGCGCTCTCCCAGTTCCGCGGCGGCGAGGTCGCGATGATCTTCCAGGAGCCGCTTTTGGCGCTCGACCCGGTCTACTCGGTCGGCCAGCAGATCACCGAGGCGATCCGCCGGCACGAGACGATCGCCAGGGAGGACGCCAGGAAACGGGCACTCGGGCTCTTCGAGCGGGTGCGCATCCCCTCGCCCGAGCGACGGCTCGACGCCTACCCGCACGAGATGTCGGGCGGCATGCGCCAGCGGGCGATGATCGCGCTGGCGCTGGCCTGCCGGCCGAAGCTGCTGCTCGCCGACGAGCCGACGACGGCGCTCGACGCCACCGTGCAGATCCAGATCCTGCTGCTCTTGCGCGAGCTGCAGCGCGAGCTCGGCCTGTCGATCATCTTCGTGACCCACGACCTGGGTGCCGCCGTCGAGGTCGCGGACCGGATCGCCGTGATGTATGCGGGGCGCATCGTCGAGGAGGGCACCGCCCGGGCGATCATCCACACCCCTCGCCATCCCTACACGATCGGCCTCCTGAAGAGCCGGGCGCACGGCGCCATGACCAAGGGCAGGCGCCTGGATGCGATCGCCGGCAGTCCCCCCGACCTCGCCAATTTGCCGCCGGGCTGCGCCTTCGCCGCCCGCTGCCCGCTGGCGATCGACGACTGCCGACGCACCGAGCCGCCGCTCCAGGCGACCGAAACCGGCACCAGTGCCCGCTGCCTGCGGCTCGATCGGACGCTGACCCGGCCGGGCGAGCTCATGACCGCCTGACCTAGCGGTCGCCCGCCCCGATCCACTTCCCGACGACGGGCGGCTCGTAGGCGGCCATCGCGGCGAGCAGCGGCTCGACAGCGGCCGCCACGATCAGCATCCCGCGATGCTCGGCCTTGAGGAAGCGCCGCTCGACCACACCGTCGAGAAAGGCGATGAGCGGATCGTAGAAGCCTTCGACGTTCATGAGCGCGCAGGGCTTCCGGTGGTGGCCGAGCTGCGCCCAGGTCCAGATCTCGAACAGCTCCTCCAGCGTGCCGATGCCGCCCGGCAGCGCCACGAAGCCGTCGCTGAGGTCGGCCATCATGGCCTTGCGCTCGTGCATCGAGCCCACGATCCGGAGATCGATGGGCCCGCCATGCGCCACTTCCTTCCGGACCAGGGCCTCGGGGATCACCCCGATCACCTCGCCACCGGCGGCGAGCGCAGCGTCGGCGACGGCGCCCATGAGGCCGACCGAGGCGCCGCCATAGACGAGCCCGATGCCCTGCCGTGCAAGGGTCGTGCCCAGCTCTCGCGCCGCCGCCGCGTAGCCGGGCGCGGCGCCGGCTCCGGACCCGCAGAACACGCAAAGCCGCCTCAAGGGCATCACCCCGCTCATGCCAATTTCTTCTTTCCGCCCTTGCTCCTGCCTTGGCTGGGCCGGCTGCGGATATAGACCCCGCCACGCTCCTCGCGCCGCAGCTCGAAGGCGCCGGACTTCTCCACGAGCGTGCTGAGCTTGGCGTAGCCGTAGGTCCGCGGATCGAAGTCGGGCGCCATGTCGACGAGGCGGTTGCGCACCGTGCTGAGATGCACCCAGCCGTCATCGTCGTCGAGCTGGTCGATCGCCTTCTGTAGCAGGGTCACCGCGTCGTCCGACGCTTTCAGGGCCTTTGCGGCCTTGGCTTTCGGCGCCGCGGCCGGACCGGCCGGAAGCGGCACGGGCAACAGGTTCTCGGTGTAGACGAAGCGGCGGCAGGCCTGCCTGAAGCTTTCGGGCGTCTTCTGCTCGCCGAAGCCGTAGACGTCGATGCCGTCCTCGCGAATTCGCGCCGCGAGGCGGGTGAAGTCGCTGTCCGAGGAGACGAGGCAGAACCCGTCGAAGCGGCCACTGTGCAGGAGATCCATGGCATCGATCACGAGGGCGATGTCCGAGGCGTTCTTGCCGGTCGTGTAGGCGAACGTCTGGTGCGGCATGATCGCATGCTTCGCCAGGACGTCGGTCCAGCCCTTGAGCCGGCTGCTGGCGAAATCGCCATAGATGCGCCGCACGCTCGCCTCGCCGATCTTGGCGATCTCCTCGAAGAGACCGGCAGCGATCTGCGCCGAGGCATTGTCGGCGTCGATCAGCACGGCAAGACGCGGCGTGCGGGCGTTGTCGGCCATGGCGGCGGTCTCCTTCGCGGGTGGCGGATCGACCAGGCGGCGACCTCGGGCTGCCATCGAAGCCTCGCTTGTGCGCTAGCGGGAGCGGTGTCGCAATCGCAAAAGTTGAACTCGCCGCACCGTCGACGCCGGAGCGCCATGCTTCGCGCGAGATCGAGCCCTGCGGGTCGATGTCCATCCGCAGCCTTGCCTCGGGCCGGCCCCAGCCGCTAATTCAGGGGACACATTACGCACTAAACGACTACCGGCTGACGCCGGTAGGTTTGGTGAGATGGTTTTCGAGA